>CAILNX010000038.1 GCA_903835685.1 uncultured delta proteobacterium | reverse complement strand
TGCGGCCAGGATTTCTCCTCTTTCACCCAGTACAGGCCGGACAAGGCCAGGGACCCCGAGGACTATTGGAGTCACCTTGCGGGGGGTGCACTCAGGAATAAAAAACCCGGCGATCAGGTGGAGGTCCTGTTCTTCCACACCCGGATGGCCTGGGCCATCGACTACATCGCGCCCATCGAGGCCCAAAAAGACATCATCCGCCAGTGGCGCGAATGGTTGGTCAAAAACGGCACCAATGCGGGTTGCAGGCCCAACGCCACGGATTACAACCAGTGGTGGTTCTAGCCTACCCCTCGGGCTTCAACAACTCCATCAGTCCCGCCAGGGCGTGGGCGTGGGCCGAGGGGTACTGGGCGATCTGGCCGGAAAAGGCCGAGAGCAGGACCCGGGCCTCGCTTAGGAGGTCGTCGCGGTCCAGGGTCCGGCCCAGGCTCACCAGCACGTGCAGGGCCACGGAATTGCCCGAGGGGATGGCCCCGTCGGTGATGTCGTGGGGCCGGAAGATCAGCGGCAGGCCGTCGCTGGGGTGCTCCGGGGCCAGGTGGAACCCGCCGTCGGCGTGGCGGAAGCGGGCGCGCAGCTCCTCCATGAGCCCCAGGGCCTTCTTCCGCCAGCCCTGGTCCGGCCGGGCCAGGGCCAACTCCATGAGGCCCCAGGCCAGAAAGGCGTGGTCGTCCAGAAGCCCGTCCAGCCCGGTCTGGCCGAGGCGGGAACGGTGCATGAGGGTCCCGTCCGGGGTGGTCAGCACCGAGGTGGCGAACCAGGCGGCCCGCTCCGCCGCCACCACATAGGCCTCGTCCTTCAGGATGCGGCCGCACCGGGCCAGGGCCGCGATCATGAGCCCGTTTAAATCCGTGAGCACCTTGTCGTCGCGCAGGGGCCGCACCCTCGCGCCCCGGGCCGCAAGCAGGGCGGCCCGGGCCTTGTCCAGCATGGTGATAAGCTCGGCCACGGGCAGGCCCTCGCGTTCGGCGGCCTGGTCCAGGGCCAGGGGCAGGTGCAGGATGTTCATTCCCGTGTCCTGGCCCGTGGCCTCGTCCTTGAAATTTCCCGGGACCGTGACCCCCAGGACCCGGGCCAGGAGGTCCACCCCGCCCGGCTGGTCCTGACCCACCACGTTCTCGAACTCGGCCTGGCTGAACACGTAGAAGCGGCCCTCCTCGTTCTCGCTGTCCGCATCCTCGGCCGTGGCGAACCCGCCGCCGGGCTCGGCCATGTCCCGCAGCACGTAGGTCAGGGCGTCCCGGGCCATCCCGGCCAGGTCCTTATCCCCGGTGGCGGCAAAGCCCCGGGACGCGGCCATGGCCAGCATGGCCTGGTCGTAGAGCATCTTCTCGAAATGCGGGGTCAGCCAGACCCGGTCCGTGGAGTAGCGGTGCATCCCGAACCCCACCTGGTCGAAGATCCCGCCCCGGCGGATGGCTTTTAAGGTGCGCACGGCCATGTCCCGGGCCTTGGGCTCGGCAAAGCGCTCGCTATAGTCCAGGAGGAAGAGGAGGAGGTGGGGCGAGGGGAATTTGGGCGCGGTCCCGAAGCCCCCGTGCTCGGCGTCGAAGCGGGCGGCCAGTTCGACATAGGCCGAGCGGACCAGCTCTAGTCCCGGCAGGGTCCCGGCCCGGCCCCGGTCCAGGGTGGCCAGGCGGGCGGCCAAATGGGCGGCCCCGGACTCGATCTCGCTGCGGTTGTTGGTCCAGGCCTGGGTCACCCGGGTGCACAGGTCTTTCAAGCCCAGGCGGCCGAAGCCGGTTTCCCGGGGCATGGTGGTGGCGCTGAAAAAGGGCAGGCCCCGGGGGGTCAACAGCAGGTTCAGGGGCCAGCCCCCGGCCCCGCTCTGGACCTGGGCCGCGGTCATGAACACCGCGTCCAGGTCCGGCCGTTCCTCGCGGTCGATTTTCACGCACACAAAGGCCGCGTTCATGGCCTGGGCCGTTCCCAAGTCCATGAAGCACTCCCGCTCCATGACGTGGCACCAGTGGCAGGTGGAGTACCCGATGGACACGAACAGCGGCCTGTCCTGGTCCCGGGCCAGGGCAAAGGCCTCCTGACCCCAGGGATGCCAGTCCACTGGGTTTTCGGCGTGCTGGAGGAGGTAGGGGCTCGACTCCTGGGCCAGGCGATTGGGGGCGGCCATGGGACACTCTCCGGGGTGCGGACTATTTTGGGTATCAAACCCTAGCCCATATCCAAAGATGGGGCTAGGATTATTTGCAGCCGGCCGGTCGGGCCGCGATTTCATTCCGTCCCCCTGGTCCGCCCTTGCCCCCCTGCCCTTGCCTCTCGGCAGGTCAGGGTCTAGAATGCGCGAAAGTCCAACCTTCAACCAGGAGACTCCCGCATGAGCCCCATATCCCCCCTCGTGGCGGCCACCACCCGCATCGCCTGGATCGGCACCGGCGTCATGGGCCTGTCCATGTGCGGGCATCTGATGAAGGCCGGGTTCACGGCCACGGTGCACAATCGCGGCAAAGCCAAGGCCCAGCCCCTGCTGGACTTGGGCGCGACCTGGGCGGCCACGCCTCTGGAGGCCGCGTCCAACGCCGACGTGGTCTTCACCATGGTCGGGTTCCCCAAGGACGTGCGCGAGGTCTATTTCGGGGCGGACGGGGTCCTGGCCGGGCTCAAACCCGGGGCTATCGCCGTGGACATGACCACCACCAGCCCCAGCCTGGCCGTGGAGATCACGGCCGAGGCCCTGACCAAGAGCGCCCAGGCCCTGGACGCCCCGGTCTCGGGCGGAGACGTGGGGGCCAGGAACGCGGCCCTGTCCATCATGGTCGGCGGGGACGAGGGGGCTTACGAGGCCGTGCTCCCGCTGCTTGAGCTCATGGGCAAGATCATCGTGCGCCAGGGCGGCCCCGGGGCCGGGCAGCACACCAAGATGTGCAACCAGATCGTCATCGCCGGGTCCATGATCGGCATGTGCGAGAGCCTGCTCTACGCGGTGCGCGCGGGCCTGAATCCCGAGCGCATGCTCACCTCCATCACCCGGGGCGCGGCCGGATGCTGGTCCCTGGACAACCTGGCCCCGCGCATCCTGAAAGGCGACTACGCGCCCGGGTTCATGGTCGATCATTTCATCAAGGACATGGGCATCGCCCTGGAAGAGGCCGAGAAAATGAAACTGACCCTGCCCGGCCTGTCCCTGGTGCGCGACATCTACGTCCGGGCCGCGGTGGAGGGCCACGGCCGCTCCGGCACCCAGGCCTTGTTCTTGGCCTTGCAGAAGATGTAGGGGCAGCGTTCCGGAATTGGCCGCATCTTTCATCGGAACGGAAGGATAAGAAATACTTATTCTTATTCTTCGCTCCGGTCGGGCAGGCGAGGAGGACTTGGGTGAATCAACTCAACGTACCGGCGGCGGCCTGGGTGATCTTTGTGCTTGCGGCCGTGCTGGAAGTGGGCGGGGACGCGGTGATCCGCAAGGGGCTCATGGGCCGCTCCCTGGGCCTCATCGCCCTGGGCGGGCTCATGCTGGCCGCCTACGGCCTGGCGGTGAACACCCTCAAATGGGACTTCTCCCGGCTGCTCGGGGTGTACGTGGCCGTGTTCGCCCTGGTGAGCGTGCTCTTCGGCCGCTTCGTGTTTGGCGAGGCGGTGTCGCCCGGCACCTGGATCGGCGTGGCGGTCATTGTGCTGGGCGGGGGCATCGTGCAGTTTTTCGGGTAGGGGAAGGGGCCGGGGCGACGGTCGGCCGCTCAGAACGGGAGCGTGATTTTCCCTGGGACCGTGGGCTGCCAGACCTGGGCCGGCTCAACGCCAGGCCCAGGGGCCGGGCGGGGAGGGGGTCCATTTTTCGGCCCGGCGGCGGGCGGCGGCCAGGGTTTCGGGCGAGAGGCGGGCTTCAAGCTCCTTGTCCAGCTCTTGGGCCTCGGCCTGGCCGTGCATGGCCGCTAAGTGCGACCAATAAAAGGCCTCGGCCAAGTCCTGGAGGACGCCACGCCCGTCCCGGTACAGGAGGGCCAAGCGGTATTTTGCCAGGGCTTCATACCTGTTGTTCGTACACTGGCCATACCAATAGGCCGCCCGTTCAAAATCCTGGGGCACGACTCGGCCCGTTTCATACATCTCAGCCAGATGGCGGCAGGCCTGGGGATAGCCGATTTCCGCAGTCTGGACGAGCCAGTGGGCAGCTTTGGGGAGCAAGGCCGGGAGGCCGGATTCCTCCAGGAACATGGCCAAGCCATACATACTCCAGGTAAAGCCTTGCTGAGCGGACTGGCCGAAATAAAAGATGGCCAGGGGAGGGAGATCGTCCGGGCTTTCCTTGACCAGCAAGCGCCCCATCTCGTGGTAGGCGTCACCATCTCCCTGGGCCATGGCCTGGCGCAAGAGGGCGCTGGACCTTTCCTTGTCGCGGGCCAAGCCCCTTTCCTCGCCCAGAAGAAAGGCCAACATCACCTTTGCCCGTGGATGCCCTTGGGCGGCCGCCCGTTCAAACCAAGTGGTGGCTTGAGTCACATCCCTCTTGCCGGACACGCCCCACAAAAAGTCTCTGCCCAGCAGGAAACAGGCCACGGGGTCGCCCTGGTCCGCGAAGCGCCGGATCACGGGCATGGCCGTATCATAGCGCCAGGCCTGGTAGTCCTCCTGGGCCTGGGCCAGGCCGGGCGGCGGGGCCGGGTTGGGGGCTGTTTTGTTCCCGGCCAGGGAGAAATCCAGGGACATGAGGGCCGCCGGGCGGTCCCCTTCCCGGGCCAGGGCCTCGAACAGGGCTGCGGCCTCGACCAGCTTGTCTCGCTCGGCCAAGGCCACGGCCTCGAATGACCTGGGGAGATTCTTGGCCTTGTCCACGGAACAGGGCTGTCCGAAAGCTTCCTGAACTCCTGCCACGACCAGGGGGCCGCGCGGAGAGGCCAGGGCCAGGAAGGCCGTCCGGGCCGCCTCGCAGTCGCCCTTGGATAGAAGGGCGGCGGCGAGGCCCGGGCCTGATTCGAGGCTTGGACCGGCGGCCAGGGAGGATGGGGGGAAACACGAACCGAGGAGCGGCACCAGGAGAAAGAGAAAGAGGCACAAACGAATTTCATGCATATTTGGGCTCCACTGCTTCTCGGGGAAGGGTACCGCCTCATCGAATTTCGTAAACGAATATAAGTTAAATCTATATCGGCGTCAAGTCCATGGCCTTTTGCCTCCATGTCGCAACGGGCCAAAGAAATGGGCAGCCTGGTCTTCGATACCGGCTGCCAATTGATTATTTGCGTACGATGCGGATCATTAGTTCTTCTTTGGATAGTTTTGTTTGCACCATTCCGTGTTTGTTTTGTTGAAACTGGGATTCGGGCAGTTGATTTCAGCAGCCTGCACGCTGGGATCTGCCGTAAAAAAGGATTTTGTTCCTTTTTGTCCGGAGGTCCCCGTTTGGTAGTATTGGCTGTTCGCCGTATTGCCCTGGTCGTCGGGCTGGCGTTTTATGGACAGGTCCTGGCCCTGGCCGCCCTTTTGGGAGGAGGATGCCGGGCCAGGGTCGGGCCGTTCCCATCCCCCCGCGGTCTCGGGGGCTCCGGGTTTTTGGCAGCGTATCGAGTCCGAACCTTGCGTCCTACAGTCCCACTTCTCCAACTTGGGCTCTTTTTCAAGCTGACCGGTCTGGTCGCCGCCGGTCCCGTCCTGCTCGGGCATGGTCATGACCTCGCCCAGCCAGCCGCCCCCGTTGAGGATCGGATACGGCGACGTTTTCGCGTCTCCGTCCTGTCCGCCGGTCTCATTCCCAGCTCCGCCCGTATCCCCATCCATCTTGAGTTGTGCGTAGTCCCCTCCATCAGCCAAACTCATGCCCCCAGCCCCCACGGCCCGCGTATACGCCGGATGCAAGTCCCCGTTCTCGTCAATGGCGGGCAGGCCTTTCAGGTACGGAAGCTGCCCGGTCTGCACGGCCCAGAGTACCCGGGCGGCCGGGTGTTTGTCTTTCAGGGCCTCGGGGATGTACAGGGGCGGGGGTTCGTTGTCCGGGGTCGGGTCCTGCCCGGGCAGGATGGGCTCGCCGGTGTCCGGGTTGAACCCGAGGGGGGTGTAGCGATCCGGGCCGACATACTCCCCGGTGTCGATGTCGAATCCGGCGGCGGACACGCGCCGCCGTTTGGTGTCAAGGCCAGAGCCGTCCCTGCTTTGCGGGAATCCGAGCCCGCCTTGGTCCTGGCTCGGCTTCATGTCCGGGTACAGCCACTCGCCCAGGGTCTTTTCCCGGGCGGGTTTGGGGGCCAGAGTGTCCGCAGGCCCGCCCCAGTCCATGAGGCCGTTGCCGCCCAGGCCGAAGGTGCCGCTGTTGCCCTGGCCCGTGCCCTGGCCCGTGCCCTGGGTCGTGTCCTCGTCGTTTCCGCTGTTCGTGCCGTCCAACCAATAGTCCATGTCGCGCTCCTGAGGGTTGTCTCGTGTTTTTTGGAAATACACAGGCCTCGCCGTATGCCGCTCGATGTATATTTGGGTAGGATGGAAAAAATGACCCTCACGCTGGAGCACCACTGGGATAGGGTAGAGCTAGGGTACAGCCAGGGTACCCACCCCTCGATCACCGGTAGTTGTGACCAGAAAAGCGCCGGGTCATCGAAGGCGTTGTCAAGC
>CAILNX010000037.1 GCA_903835685.1 uncultured delta proteobacterium | reverse complement strand
CATTTTATCATGGCGATCCCCCGGCGTTGTTGGACTAAGCTGTCACAACTCGCTAGGAATGTAAAGCAAATATTTTCATTGTATCAGCATTGTAGACAGACTTTTTGCAGTCAGGTCTTATATATGGCTGTCCCAGTTTTTACATTTTGTCAATGGGCTATGCAAATTCAGGTCAAGGCTGATTCACCCCCATGTGAGATTCATGAAGGTTTGCATCTCAGAATGATGTATTTATCATGCATCATGCTGAAATTAAATACTAAATTACACATGGCCCCTTAAATTCCACTCAAGAGCCCCCATCCTTCGCAAGTCACCCTCGCTGATACCCCAAATCACCTGGAGCCAACACCCGCCAACACTTTCCGGTGTGGTGGGCAGACAAAAAAGGGTTACCCATTGCTGGATAAGCCTTTGATTTCGCACGTGGTCTATGGAGCCAACCCGGCTCCCCTTTAGACGGTTTTCTTCATCTTCTCGATCAACACACGCAGGGTTTCTGCCTGAGAGGCCAATTCTACGACGGCCTGGGCGGATTGCCCCATAGCGGTAGACGTTTCGCTGGCGATGCGGTTGATGTCCTCTATGCTTTGGCTGATCTCCTCGCTGGCGGCGGACTGTTGCTCCGATGCCGTGGCGATGGAGCGCACTTGGTCAGTAGTCAATTCGACCAGAGTCACAATCTCTTGTAGTGTGCCACCGCTTTTGTTCGCTAAGGTGGTGGCCTGTGCAATGCTGGCCGTGGCTCTTACCACGTTATCCAGGTTTTGCTTGGTGCTCTGCTGGATGCCGCCGATGGCATCCCCTACTTCCCTGGTAGCGATCATCGTTTTTTCTGCCAGCTTGCGGACTTCGTCGGCGACCACGGCGAATCCCCGGCCAGCCTCACCAGCTCGGGCCGCTTCGATGGCTGCATTCAGGGCAAGTAAGTTGGTCTGGTCCGCGATGTCAGATATGACACCCATTACTCGGCCGATACTTTCAGCCTGCTTACCCAGCGAGTCCATATCCACCTTCATGATGTTCGAAACCGCTTGCACGGATTCGATCCCCGCTACGACCTGGGCCACTATATTGGATCCCTCCACCGCCTTGTCCCTCGCGTTGGAGGCCGACTGCGAGGCTTTGGAGGCGTTTCGGGCCACTTCCAGAACAGTAGCGGTCATTTCCTCCATGGCGGTGGCGGTCTGATCCACGCGTTGGGATTCCAATTCTGCGCCCCGGCTTGATTCCTCAACTTGAGACGAAATCTCTTCACTGGCCGAACTGATGACCTCAACGATTTTTTCTAGCTGTACAGCGGCTTCAATCATGCCCTCCGCTTTTGCACGTTCCGCCCTGGCCTTAGCCTCGGTGGCCTCCGCCGTAGCGATCTGAGCCAACCGGGCCTCGTTCTGGGCCTCTGCCGATTTCTGGTCCGCTTCCTTGATCTTGCCTTGTAGCGCGTGAACCATTTTGAGGATCGTTTGGGCGAGCACGCCCACTTCATCCTTCTGGTTTATCGAAATTTTGGCGGCCAGATTGCCCGCGTCCACCTCATGCGCATAAGCCACGGTGGCCTTTAGCGCTTTGCTGATGGAGCGTATGACCAAGAAGCTAGACACGCAACCCAACAGGATGGCCAACACCGCAACAGACAGCACCCCCTGGCGCGTATTCTGGGATTCAAGGTGCATGTGCTTGTTCTGGGCGTCAGTCTTTTGCGTCAGGAAGTTGCGGATTTCCCCCAGGATATCCTGAACCTTCTTCAACTGCTCCTGGCTGTCCTTGTCAAAGATAGCCTTTGCCTCGGCAGGGTTCCCTTCGACGCGAAGTTTTTTGATTGCCACGGCTGTTTGGTGCAATTTTTGATGTGGGGTTTCAATGTCTGAAAGCATAGATTTGATATCTGGAAAAGTCGCCTCCGTTTTCTTGCGGTCTTCCCCGTAGTACCATTTTCCGAAGGCGCAGAGGGTATGGTCAACCTGGGCGGACAACTCTGTGGCCTTTTCGTTGTTGACAAAGTTGCTTACCGTCTGCGCCCATTTCAGATGGTCAATTTCTCGTTGCAGTAGGTTGGTTTGCAGACTGCGGCTGGTGTCTATGGTGCTCACGTTGTTGATTATCACATCAAGACCGTTAACGGACCACGCTGCGAGAACGGCAAGAAGGATGAGAATCGGGAGGACTGCGGAAAATATCTTCTTGCCGAGCCCAATGTCTGACCAGCGCATTGCGAACCTCCGTTTTTTCCAAAAATACCCAGATGTTGCTTAAATATTTCAGTCTCTCAACCAGAACTCTGGAGTTCTGTGAGTTGCATGAATCCAAGTGTCTTGATATTAGTGAGTACCTACTCAGCCGGATGGACACAAGCCTTTTTTGGGGCCAGCCCTTAACTGCTTCCATGAGACAACAACTCCGGCCTTCTAAAAAATCTCAACTGATACCCCGAATCACCTGGAGCCAACACCCGCCAACACTTTCCGGTGTGGCGGGCAATAATAAAAGGGTTACCCACATTTCTGGATAACCCTTTGATTTGCGTGGTGAAGCTGGACAGAATCGAACTGACGGCCTCTTGAATGCCATTCAACAGCGCTTCCAACTGACTGGCCCATCCCAATAAGATGTCAATTGGATTTTTTTTCGAGCTATTGGTCAAAGTCAAAGCTCATTCTTGGTGGCAAAAAAGTAACGATTTCAAATTGGCGAAAAAATTTTCGCATTTTTGAAAAGCAACATTTTTTGCTATCGTATTTCCGCCTTGTATCTTCCTACATTCCAGCATAGGCAACCAAGAAAACCAGATCATTGTGCCAGACCACTTCAGCACGGTTATCAACTTGTACCTCATCGATAACGTCTGCAAGTCTGCATCCGATATTTCAACCATTTGCATACAGACTTAAGCAGCCATGTCTGAGCATTGCTGGTTCTTGGCGATTAGGTCCTCGGTGCTTTGATCCCAGACTAGGCAATAAACAGCCCGTTGGCCATTGGAATCTACTTTCCCTTGCGTCTTCGAAAGGCCCAAAAGTTTCAACCATCCCCCCATTCCTTTGGCTGATATCATGAAATTCTTCGGCGCTACCCGGTTGAATTCTGAAGCCACCAAGCTGATGGCCAGTTTGCCTTCATCCAATCTCGACTGCAGCGAAATGAGTGCTTGAGCAAGGTAGCCAGTTCGTTCAGACACCATCTGTACCTTTTCGCCCTTTTCCTTGTTGATTAGGTCGACCAAGCTGAAGGCCTGGCCAAGATAGAACATGGTCGCCTTGATCCCCCGAGAGACATCCTCCGTAGTGAGATTTTTTCCCGGTGTCCCTCCCTCCAGGAATCGATTGATACAATGGAGCAGACCTGTCAGCCGAAGGCAATATGCCTTTGCTTTACTGAGAAACCCTTGAAGTTCCTCAGCAGCTTCGAAACGGGTAATGTCCAAGGCATTCACCCAAGATCGAAAAAGAGCTTCGCCCGCCTCGTCTAGGAGCATTACTCTCGTGGCAGGCATTCCCACCTCTTCAACCTTCAACCACCGTCCCACGTACTCTGTGGTCCTAAAGATGAGCCTTTCCCACACGCCCTCATTCTCCTGATCCCACCCTTCACGGGTGTACTCAAAATAGCCGGGAGGCTCATGGGTAAAAAGGAACCGGAAAACGATCCCGTCCTGGTGGATAATCCCCTTGTTACCACTAAAAATTTGCTTGAACACACTGGGCTGGGTTCCCCCGATAAGGGAAACTCGGGGTTCTTGAATCTCTAAACACTCATCCTTGCATCGATATCTTATGGTTTCACCATCCCAGAGCCGGAGCCAGGTTTCCCTGGCAGCACCGGAGTAATATCGACTGGTGACGAAGGAGGAGAGTTCACTCATCGTGTATAGCATTCCCCCAGTAGGATGTTCAGTGAGTTCCTCCCGCAATCCCGGCAGGGTCATATCTGTCAGAGACAACCTCCGCTCTTCTGATTCTACCTGGGAGAGAGCTCGCAGGAGCAGCTGCTGGGCCGGGGTCTTCCCTGCCCCGCTGACACGGATATCGCCATGCCAAACAGGAGATACCGGCTCCAACCATCCCCTCTTGGGAGACACACACAGGGACCTGCCCAGGATTGCTCCGATCACTCCGAAGACAATGCCGGGCAGAGGAGTGACTGATGTCGCACATGACCGCGCCAGTTGCTGCAAAGAGGCAGTCAATGCTTCGGGGAAAATATCCCACGGGAAAGGAATCCTATCGATCTTCAGCCCTTCGTCTTCCCAATTGCAAGAAGCATCTTGCTGTAACCTATTGGCACCCATTTCATCATCTCCTAAGAGATTACGCATCCTGGTTCTGAAAAGATGAATGGTCTCCCGAATTACTCCGAGAGACCATTCGGTTTCAAACAACTTACCACTCCACTTCCACCTCACCGGGGAATTATGAGGATCAATCGCACATAAGGCCATTGTTAGTTCGTGAATCTAGCCAGTTCTAACAACAGAATCCCCCGACCGAGCGCAACAACGATGAGTTCAATCAGTTAAGTCCCGATCTTCGGGAAAGTCGCTGCTCATGTCGTTCAGATCATGCGCCCCCCCGTGCTCTTCGGTGGGGCAACATGAAGGCCCATATTCATCCACGATCACCGTCACCGCCAAAGGGCAGAAAATACCCAGTTCCACGTTGACGCGAAACTGTGTGGCTTTTTCGGCGTGTAAGATTTCCATTTTTCGTCTCCTTGAGCCCAGGACCTCTCGCCTACTTGGACGAGAGGCCCCGGGGTTAAAGGGTTAGGTTGTTTGTTTTACGCCGCCCGGTCCACTTGGTCGGTTGCCGCCGGGGCTCCACCAGCAGAGTCATCCTTACCGGTAGAGGCCGAAGTCCCCTCTTCAGCAGAGGCTTCTTCAGCTTCCTTCTTGCGAGCCGCCAGATCCTTGGAGGGGTTCCCCCCGTTCAAGAGCTCTGCAAACCAGCCGTCCGGCCACATGCCGAACTTCTGCCCGTCGACCAGGTTCTTGATCGCAGCAGGGGAGAATGATTCCCCACGCTCTACAAGGGTGCGGACGTTTTCAGGCTGATGCACTACGAGCTTTGCCCGCCCCATCTTCTCCAAGGCGAGAGCCGTGTTGATTGCCATACGGTTCTCCCACAAGTAAGGATGGGCTCTGTCCAACACATCGATGAGCTCGTACTTCCGAAGGAAGTCCCCGATAGGATCGGATA
Organism: uncultured delta proteobacterium; assembly: GCA_903835685.1. Lineage (GTDB taxonomy): Bacteria > Desulfobacterota > Desulfovibrionia > Desulfovibrionales > Desulfovibrionaceae > CAILNX01. The sequence goes on along the minus strand of CAILNX010000037.1, from coordinate 163,452 downwards.
AGCTCTTCTTGGGTTTAAGGACCTTGTCGATCTCCAGGATGACCGACTTCCTTAAGTAGAGGTGATTCTCTACACCCTGGATCGCGGCAAGACGCTCGTAGTTCTGCCGGGTGCGGGGTTCGAGGGGGATGTGCTTCCTGGCCCACGCAAGCCAGTGCCGATCCTCAAGGTTTGCCTTCAACTTCATGATGTTGAGCAGGCGACCCATCGTGTACACGTGGTTGGAGAGGGACATCTCCGAACCGCTTAGGAGATCATCGTGGGTGTAGATCACACCCTTCAGCGTGGGAAGAATGGACTCGAGGGACTCGTTTGCCCCATTCTTCTCAACGATCTCCTTCGCTTCAACAGAAGTCAGGAGATCGAGCGCTGACTGTTTGTCGGCGGCCTGGTTGAGAGGTTGAGAGGGATCTTCCCTCTCTTCCTCTTGTTCCAGGACTTCAGGTAGCTGGTTATCCATTGTACTGTCCTATTGGTTAGATGGTTAACATGTTTAACGAAGCCAGCCCTAGCCGAAAAGGCGCTTATACATACATAGACATCACCTCCTTTGAATGTACTCCGGCCTCAAGAAGACTTCCGCTCGAAATCTAACTTCGAATTAGTAAGTAACGCCGGAGGGTTGAATGTGATGATAGCTGGCAAATTCTGTACAATCACGGATGTAGGTAATGGCTTGAAAATCTGCTGACCGTTTTCCGAAAAGTTGATGCCCTCTCCGGATGAATGAAATTTTTGGCTTGCCTTTTCGATGCTCATGATTACTTCTCCATTGGCTAATTTTTTCCCACGATTTGCCTTTTTCCGCATTGCTCACCAATCCCAGACAAACATCTTCACCGTGTTGTGAGTACAAAATAAGGCCAGTGGCTTATTGAGGCATGATGGCTTGATAGGCTAGCTGGGGGGGTCTAAAATAAATAACGCACGAAATCGTCTTGTTACGACGAAACAAATTTCGAATGTTTATAAAATGTGAGCTGAATAGAGGGTATTTAAGCAGTCTTCAGGCTTTCAACTTGAATGAGAGAAGCTCCTGATCGAGGGCAGCACCCGCGACATCAGGACATTATCTCCATAATTTCAAGTCGCTTGGAGAGATTGGGAATACTGTTGTTTTTGAAACCGCCACAGGGTAATCATCCAACCAGATAAGTTCCTTGCCCATACCTAGGAGGAATCCAGAAATGGCTGATATGTCCGCGTACCTGTGCCCGTGTGGCTACGTTTATGACCCGGCTGAAGGTGATGCTGAACACAACATCCCCATCGGCACGTCCTTTGATGACCTGCCCAGTGATTGGGTCTGCCCTAAATGCGAAGCTGAAAAGGAATTTTTTGAGAAGGTATGACCCCTGAACTGGTCCCATTAACCGGCCAGGCCAGATACCAGCATTGTGTGGAGAAATCGCCAGGAGAGGCTATGCAGCGTCAGTTCACTGGTCTTTGGCGCATTGTTGAGATGGATAGCTGGGACCAATCATTTGTCGATGAGGAAGAGCCAGGATTCATCAAAATTGCCCCAAAAGGCCGAGGCGAATTTCACTTCGGCTATATCCATGGGGAAATTGACTGGCGAGTGAGTCAGAAAGGAAAGCAGGCGTACCTAGATTTCTCTTGGGCTGGGTATGATGAAAATGACGCTGTGAATGGCCGAGGATGGGTATCCCTTAAAGACGGGCAGATGATTGGCCACATATTCTTTCATCTAGGAGAAGATTCCGGATTCAAGGCAGACAAGGCCTGACCGGAATCACGATTTGCGGATTTCCTTACCAGTCGTTCAGCATGGGAGTGTCGAAATGAACCGGGACCAAATATTACAATTTGTCGTCAGCAAAATTGTTGAAAAGGTTCACCCTCATCAAATCTATCTCTTCGGCTCTCAAGCGAAGGGAACCGCCACCCCTGATAGCGATGTTGATCTGGTTGTGGTGGCTGATATGGAAGGCCCAAGGACAAAAAGAAGTGTTGAAATCAGTAAGCTCTTTCCAGGTCGTGATTTTTCACTTGATGTATTTGTTTTTAACCCTGACGAATTTGAACGGCAAAAGAAACTATTAAGTAGTGTCAGCTACATCGCCGTTAATGAGGGGAAAATGCTCTATGAGCGATGACAAAAAATGGGTTCAGGACTGGCTTAAGAAGGGTGATAAGGATTTACTTGTCGCCAGACTGGCAATCCAGACGGATGAAGATCTGTCAGATATCGCCCTCTTCCACTGTCAGCAATGCGCAGAAAAATATTTAAAAGCCTTTTTAATCCTACATGGAAAGCCAATTACAAAAACACACGACCTTGTAAAACTTATTCATGAATGTAGCGAGTTCGACAATAGATTTATGACATTTGAAGAATACGCGCATGACCTGACTGCCTATGCAGTTGCATCCAGATACCCTGATGATTCGGTGGAATACTCGGAATCTATAGCCAAGGAATCTCTGAATTATGTCCTAAAATTGAGAGAATTCATTCTGGAGAATATCGGCTAACAGGCTAGGCGAGCGGGAAAGGTGAAAGTATGAAAAGCCGGGGACTGGGGATGACAAAAAATCTGAAGAAGACAGCCGGGAGTGTGAATTTGCTTCCCCCAGCTGTGTGTGGATTTGTGTGTGAAAATGGTTCCAAAACCTGCTAAATTGAGCAAAATCCTGCCAAAATCTGGAATTGACTTATCCTGTATTTCCGGTATGTTCAGCAATATTGAGGAGGTTGCGAAGCCCGGGTACTCTTTCTTCTAAGCTGTGGGTCGAGGGTTCGATCCCTTCCTGGCGCACCAGAAAAGTTAAAAATCCCCGCATGTTGCTTAGGCAACTCGCGGGGATTTTTTTATTCAGAAATGACTGTTTTCTGGAATTGATGGCCCAGAAATGGCCCAATATTGCCCTTTTATTCCCTGTAAATCATTTGATTTTATTTTTTGGGATGGCCCAAAATTGGCCCAAGACAAATATCCGAGCATACTGAAACAGGAACCCGCAGATTTCATTTCAGATTTTCACCGCAGTCTGCCCCGGAATCTCGAACCAGAAGGTACTGCCCTGGCCCGGCTCGCTGCCCACACCGATGGTCCCGCCGTGGGCCTCCACGATGTTCTTGGCGATGGCCAGGTCCAGGCCCGTGCCCCGGTCGGCCCCCCCCCGGGATGCGGAAGAACTTCGCGAAGATCTGCGCCTGGTATTCGTTGGGGATGCCCTCGCCGGGGTTCATCAGCAAGGCCTTGGACCTCTGGGCCTACATGAACGGGGTTAAACTGGACTTTTCCAGGCCGGGAAAGCCCACGGACAACTGCTTTGTCGAGAGCTTCAACGGCAAGTTTCGGGGGGAATGCCTGGATGCCTCTTGGTTTTTGCCCCTGGAAGAGGCACAAGCAAAATGTGAAGCGTGGCGGAGGGAGTACAACGAGGTCCGCCCACACAGTTCCATCGGCAACCAAGCCCCGGCGGAGCTGGCTTTTCCCCCAGGTCAGGCGTGCCTGGCCAGGGGCAATGAAGCCGATTTTTCTCATAAGAATTGGTCCGAAGTTTGGGGCAAGCTCAGTGCATCGAGGACTAACATTGCATCTGGTACTAAAACTTGGGGCAGGTCAGATCGAAGCGCTTTGGAGGATGGCAAACGGCGTCCAACCCAAAACCGCTCGACGCAAAGTCATTCAACCCGAAGTCCGATTGACATGTTTCCTGTTCTCTCGCATAGATGCAGGGGAAAAGCTCCTCAGAGAATTGTGCCTGGAGCCCGTCCCAAGCACGCAAGGCGGACGATGAAGCGACATCTGTATCTCGCCCTCTCCCTGGTCACTGCCCTGACCTGTGCCGTGCTTCTTTATGGGGCCTACCACGCCGTCCGCCAGGAGATCATCGACAAGCTCAACGCCCAGCAGATGACCCTGGGACGCCAGGCCGCCCAGGGCATCCAGGACTTTTTCAACCTCCACAAGAAGACCCTGGAGGTTCTGGTCCGCAACAGCCACATCAGACGTCTGGACCTGGAAGGCGAGGGAATCCTGGGCGACCTGTTCGCGGAGAGCATGGGCGAGCTCCTGGCCGTGACCCGGATGGACGCCCAGGGCCGCGTGATCTTCTCCACCCCTGATCCCTCGGTCATCGGCCGGAATTTGTCCGGCCAGGCCCATGTTCAGAGTATTCTCTCGGTGCATCGCCCCGTGATCAGCGACGTGTTCACCTCGGTGCAGGGTTTCCGCGCCGTGGCCCTGCACGTCCCGGTGTTCCAGGACAAAGAGTTTAAGGGCACCCTGTCTATGCTTATCGCCTTTGACCTCCTCTCCCGGCGTTACCTCGAAGGCATCCGCATGGCCCAGAGCGGCTACGCCGTGGTCTACAGCCAGGGGGGCGTGCTGCTCTACTCCCCGGTTCCCGGCCTGACAGGCAGGAACTACCTGGAGGTGACAGAGGGCTTTGTTGGCATGCGGGACATGGTAGAGCGGATGCTGCGCGGCGAGTCGGGTGTGGCCAGCTTCACCTACAACCGCGTGCGCGACCAGCAGGCCGAGCCCATGCTCAAGCACGCGATTTTCCTGCCCCTCAAGCTGGAGAACACCCTGTGGAGCATCTGCGTGGCCACCCCGGAGCAAGAGATTCTCTCGGACCTCCAGCGCTTCCGCAACTACCTGCTCCCCCTGGGCGGGGTGATCCTGCTCATCACGGCCTTCAGCCTGTTCCTCATCCTCCGGCACATTCTCCTGGAGCGGGAGGTGCAGAAGCGCAAGGAGGCCGAGGAGGTCTTGCAGGAGGAGCGGAATCTCCTGGAGGACCGGGTCAAGTCCCGCACCTTGTCCCTGGAGGTGCTGAACCAGGACCTGGTGCACGAGGTCGCGGAACGCAAGCAGGCCGAGAAGGCCAGCGAGGAGGCCAACCGGGCCAAAAGCCAGTTCCTGGCCAATATGTCCCATGAAATCCGCACCCCCCTCAACGCCATCCTGGGGTTCACGCAGTTGCTGTTGCGGGATTCGCACATGCGGCCGGACCACCGGCGCTCCCTGGAGACCGTGTACCGCAGCGGCGAGCACCTGCTCTCCCTGCTCAACACCATCCTGGAAATGTCCAAGATCGAGGCCGGGCGCATCAGCCTGGACGTTGAGAATTTTGACCTCCATGGCCTGCTGGCCGATCTGGAGGCTATGTTCCTGGTGCTGACCAGCAAAAAGGACCTGTCTCTGGAGGTCAGCCTGGACTCGGACCTGCCGCGCTGGGTGCGGGGGGACGAGCAGAAACTGCGCCAGGTGCTCAACAATCTGCTGGGGAACGCGGTGAAGTTCACGGACAACGGGGGAGTACTCCTGCGCGTGGGCCTCCAACCGGAAGGCGGGGATTCACCCCGGCGCATCCGGTTCGAAGTGGAAGACACCGGACCTGGAATTCCGGAAAACGCCCGCCAGACCATTTTCCAGCATTTCGAGCAGCTAGCCCCGGGCAACCGGATGAAGGGTGGCACAGGCCTGGGCCTGGCCATTGCCAAGGCCTATGTGGAAATCATGGGCGGGAGCATCGAGGTGGAATGCCCCCCGAGCGGCGGCAGCGTGTTCCGGTTCGCCCTGGCCATGGCCCCTGGCGCGTCCCAAGGGCCCCGGCACGACCGGAAGTTGTTCCGGCTCAAGCCCGGGCAGGGCGACCAGCGCATCCTGGTGGTCGACGACAACGAGACCAACCGGGAAATCCTGGTCCGCCTCCTGGAGCAGGCCGCGTTCACCGTGTCCGAGGCCGAGGGCGGACGGCAGGCCTGCGCGTTGTTCGATCAATGGCGACCTCATCTGGTCCTGCTGGACATGATCATGCCCGAGGTGGACGGCTTCGAGGTGCTCAAGCACATCCGGTCCTCGGGCGCGGCCGCAGCCACCCCGGTCATTGCGGTTTCGGCCAGCGTGCTGCTGGAGGAAAAAGAACTGGTCCTGGCCTCGGGCGCCGACGCGTTCCTGAAAAAGCCCTTCCGGGCCGAAGAGCTGTTCGACCTGGTCGGGCGGCATCTGGGCGTGGCCTTGCAGGACGCGGACACGCCGGAGGGCGAGGGCGAGGACGCGCCGGGCCGGGCCGAGGGCGGACAGGCCGGAGAGCCCGTGTCCCTGGACGGCCTTTCGCCCGAGCTGGCTGCGGAGTTGCGCGAGGCCGCCTTGCGCCTGGACGTGGAGCGTTTGCAGGAGCTTCTGGCCCTGGTGGCCCGCGAGCACGGGACGTTGGCCCGGAGGCTGGCCGCCCTGGTCCAGGACTATCGCTTCGAGGAACTGCAAGGCCTGTTCGGCCCGCGATGAAGGAAACGGAAGCGGCCAGCCCAGGGGAGGGAGCCATGGACCATCCCGCGCGCAAAGCGCCTTCCATTCCCATCGGGAACGGCTTCGAGGCCTGCCGCCCAAGGTACGCCCAGTGAACGACAAGCCCGCGAGAGAATCCTCGCTACCACTCCGGGATCTTTTCAGGGACCTTTTCAGGGACAGGCCTGCCCTTTTGGGCATTGCTTTCGCCTGGGGGCTGCTGGCCCTGTGCCTGGCCCTGACTCTTGTCTGGTGGAAATACTCGGACAACGAATCAATGGATCACGCCCGGGAGCGCTTCGAGTTTCGAGCCTCCGAGATCTGCCTGGCCCTCGATGCCCGGGTTCATGCTTACGAACTCTCCTTGCGTGGAGGGTTGGCCCTGCTTTCATCGGTGGAGAATATACGCCGCTCCCAATGGCGGGACTACGTCCGTACGCTCGGCCTTCAGCAGAACTACCCGGGCATCCAAGGCATGGGGTATTCGCCGGTCGTTCCATCCACCGGCAAGGACCAGCATATCGAGGCCATGCGGCGGCAGGGCTTTCCCGAATACGCCATTCGCCCGCCCGGCGAACGTCCGGTCTACACCCCGGTCATTTATCTGGAGCCTGCCGACGCCCTGAACAAGCTGGCCGTAGGTTACGACACGTTCAGCGAGCCGGTCCGCCGAACGGCCATTGAACGCGCCCGGGATACGGGCCAGCCCTCCATCACCGGAAAAATAACCTTGGTCCAGGAAACCACCCAGGATGTTCAGGCCGGGTTCATCATGTTCTTGCCCTTCTATGCTTTGGGAGCCCCGGTCTCTACCGTAGAGGAGAGGCGGTTGGCAATAACGGGGTACATTAATGCCCCATTTCGCATGAATGACTTCATGCGTGGGCTCAAAGGGAAGGACCTTTCCGATCTTGGGCTGGAAATATTTGATGGTGTGGACATGGCCGATCATGCACGCATGTACAGGAATGAAGACTCGACCTCCGCCTCAAGTTCGGGACGGAAACCATGGTTCACCTCGGTTCGCCACATCGAACCTTTTGGGCACCCCTGGACGGTACGGTTCCAATCCCGGCCTGTTTTTGAAGCGGAAATCGACCAACGCTTCCCCCGCCTGATTCTGGGCGCTGGCCTTTTCCTGAGCCTGCTCCTGTTCCTCATCGCCTTCATTCAGGCTATTGCCGTGGTCCGGTCGAACAGAATGACCATTGCCCTGCGGGAGAGCGAGGAGCGCTATCGGAGTGTGGTGGAATACCAGACCGAAGTGATCACCCGCATCAAGCCCGATGGAACGATTTTTTTCTCCAATCCGGGCGCTTGCCGCTTTTTCGGCAAGAATGAGGAGGATCTCATCGGCTCGAAGTGGCAGCCCTTGGCGGTGCCCGAAGACGTAGAGGCTGTCGGGCAACAGCTTGCCCATCTCACCGTTGAAAACCCCATCGAAACTCTGGAAAAACGTTTTTTCAATGCCGTCGGCCAGGTGCGCTGGATGAAATTCATCACTCGGGCTCTTTTCGGCGAAGATGGTGCACTCCGAGAGATTCTTTGCGTCGGCCACGATTTCACAGATCGAAAATTGGCCGAGATCGAATTGCATCAAACCAATGAGCAACTGACCTCGACCTCGGCCAGGGCTCAGGAAATGGCCGCGAAGGCGGAGATCGCCAACATCGCCAAGAGCGAATTTCTGGCCAACATGTCCCACGAAATCCGCACCCCGTTGAACGCCATTCTCGGCTTCACGCAGTTGTTGCTGCGGGATGCGCATATGGGACAAGACCATCGGCGCTCTCTGGAAACGGTGTATCGAAGCGGCGAGCATTTGCTCTCACTGCTCAACGCCATTCTGGAAATGTCCAAAATCGAAGCCGGACGGATGAGCCTCAATATCGAGAATTTCGACTTTCACGCCCTGCTTCACGACATGGAAGACATGTTCCAGGTGCTGGCGCGAGAAAAAGGCCTATCCCTGGAAATCAGCGTGGATCAAGGCCTGCCGCGCTGGGTCATGGGGGATGAGCAGAAATTGCATCAGGTGCTGAACAATCTCCTGGGGAACGCGGTGAAGTTCACGGACAAGGGGGGCGTCCTGTTGCGCGTGGGCCTCCACCCCGCCCAGGCCCCATCCGTCGCGGAACCTGGCCTCAAATCCGAGGATTCGCCCTCTCGCATCCTCTTTGAGGTGGAAGACACCGGGCCTGGAATCCCGGAAAACGCCCGCCAAAGCATTTTTTCCCATTTCCAGCAACTGACTCCGGGCAACCGGATGAAAGGCGGGACAGGCCTCGGCCTGGCCATTGTCCAGGCCTATGTAAAAGCCATGGGAGGCGACATCGAGGTCGAAAGCCAGGTGGGCAGCGGCAGCCTGTTTCGTTTTACCCTGGCCTTGCCCCCGGGCGCACCCGCCGTGGCCGGTAACCATGAGAAGATACCTCGGCGCGTCCGGCTGAAACCGGGACAAGGGAAGGTGCGCATCCTGGTGGTTGACGACAACGAGACCAACAGGGAAATCCTGGTCCGCTTCCTGGGGCAGGCCGGGTTCACGGTGCGAGAAGCCGAGGGAGGGCGGCAGGCCTGCGTCCTGTTCGACCAATGGCGACCGCACCTCGTCCTGCTGGACATGATCATGCCCGAGATGGACGGCTTCGACGTGCTGACGCACATCCGGGCCTCGGGCTCGGCTGCGGGCACGCCGGTCATCGCGGTTTCCGCCAGCGTGTTGGTGGAAGAGGAAGAACGGGTTCTGGCCTCGGGCGCGGTCGCGTTCCTGAAAAAGCCCTTCAAGGCCGATGAGTTGTTCGAGCTGATGAATCGGCATCTGGACGTGGCCTTCCTGGACGCTGACGAGTCCGGCGACGAATTCCCAGCCAGACCGGACCCGGCCGAGGGCACACGGGCCGGAGAGCCCGTGTCCCTGGACGGCCTTTCGCCCGAGCTGGCTGCGGAGTTGCGCGAGGCCGCCTTGCGCCTGGACGTGGAGCGTTTGCAGGAGCTCCTGGCCCTCGTGGCCCAGGAGCATGGGCCGTTGGCCCAGAGACTGGCCGCCCTGGTCCGGGGCTTTCGTTTCGAGGAACTGCAAGGCCTGTTCGCGCAGCGATGAGGACAGCGCAAGGCCTCCGCCCGAGGGAGAACACCATGGACAAGCCCGAGGGCCACGCGCCCTCCATCCTGATCGTGGACGACATTCCGGCCAATTTGAGCCTGCTGTCCGGCCTGTTGAAGGACCAGGGCTACAAGGTGCGGCCCGCGCCCAGCGGCCCCCTGGCCCTGCAGGCCGCCCAGCACGACCAGCCCGACCTCATCCTGCTGGACATCCACATGCCCGGGATGGACGGCTTCGAGGTCTGCCGCAGGCTCAAGTCCGACCCGGCCCTGGCCGACATCCCCATCCTGTTCATCAGCGCCCTGTCCGAGACCAGCGACAAGTTGCGCGCCTTCAGCGAGGGCGGGCAGGATTACATCACCAAGCCCTTCCAGGTGGACGAGGTGCTGGCCCGGGTCCGGACCCACCTGGAACTGCGGCGCGCCCGGCTCGAGTTGGAGCAGAAGAACAGGGTCTTAAGCGAGGCTCTGGACCAACTTAAGACCGCTCAGAGCCATCTCATCCTGTCCGAAAAGATGGCCGCCCTGGGTGTGCTGGCCGCCGGGGTGGCCCATGAAATCAACAACCCGGTCAATTTCGTCAAGACCAGTTGCCACGGGCTGGAAAAGGACTTCGAGGACATGATCTCGGTCCTGGCCCTGGTGCGCTCCAGCCTGAGCGGAGACGGCCTGGCCGGGCTCGAGGTCCATGAACGCAAGATCGACTACGCCACCATGCTCCGGGAAGTGCCAGAATTGTTCTTCAACGTGTTCGAGGGGCTCCTGCGCGTGGAGGAAGTGGTCAAGAGCCTGCGCACCTTCGCCCGCACCGATGACGCCCTAAGCTGCGGGATCGACTTGCACGAGGTGGTCGACGCCGTGCTGGTCATGCTGCGCTCGCGGTACGAAAAGCACATCCAGGTGGACAAGGCTTACGGGAAGCTGCCGACCATCCGGGGCAACATCGGCAAGTTGAGCCAGGTGCTGATCAACCTCCTGACCAACGCCATCGACGCCGTGGAGGCGGCGGCCGTCCCCTCTCGCCAGCGCATCACCGTGGCCACCGAGATGCGACGCAGGGACGAAAAAGACTATGCCGTTCTCCATATTTCTGATACGGGGGCGGGAATACCCCAGGAATTTTTGCACCGGATATTCGACCCGTTCTTCACCACCAAGCCTGTCGGCAAGGGCACGGGGCTCGGACTGTTCATCTGCGCGAATCTGATCAAGGAACACCAGGGTTTCCTGGAGGTCGCAAGCCCCGTGGGCCAGGGGACGACATTTTCCATTTTCCTGCCCGCAGGCCAGGAGGACCCATGCTGATCCCATCAACCGATTCGGACCGGCCGAGCATCCTCTATGTGGACGACGAGCCGGAGAATCTGCAAAGCTTCAAGGCGCTCTTCCGGCGCAACTACAAGATCTTCCTGGCCGAAACCGCCCAGGGGGCCATGCGCATCCTGAGAACCGAGGACATCTGCGTGCTGGTCACGGACCAGCGGATGCCGGAAATGACCGGCACGGCCCTCCTGGAACTGGCCGCTGCGGAGTTCCCTGGTGTCCTGCGCTACATGCTCACGGGATACAGCGACTACGACCCCCTGGTGGACGCCATTAACCGGGGCAAGGTCCACGGCTATTTCTCCAAGCCGCTGAATCCCAGCGATTTTATGGAGCGCGTCGGCAAGGGGGTGGAGGCGTCCCTGCTCAAGGCCCGCAACCGCCGCCTGCTGGCCGAACTCGAGGACAGCCAGGCCAAGCTCCGGCAGGCCCATCAATTGGCCCAGATCGGCATCTGGGGCTGGGACAGGGCCACGGACCGGGTCACCTGGTCCGAGGAACTGTACCGGTTCACCGGCCTGGACCCCGCCCAGGCCCCCCCACCTTTGGCCGGGCTGGCGGCCTTTTTCGAGGCCGGGAGCTGGGCCTCCCTGGAAGAGGCCGTGGACCGGACTATGAGCACGGGAGAGCCGTACAAGCTGGAACTGGCCATGAACTGCCCGGATGGCGTGAGGTGGGTATCCGCCTTTGGCGGGCCGACCCACGATCCCCAGGGGGCCATCACCGGACTGCACGGCACGGTCCAGGACATCACCGAAGAGAAACGATCCAAGGAAGAACTGCGTCTGGCCAGGGACAAGGCCAATGCCGCCAATATCGCCAAAAACGAGTTCCTGGCCAATATGAGCCATGAAATCCGGACTCCGCTGAACGGCATCTTCAGCATGCTGCAACTCATGGGGACGACCCCGTTGGACGGGGAACAAAAAGAATATGTGTCCGTGGCGGTCAAGTCCTCCAAGCGACTGACGCGCCTGCTCTCCGACATCCTGGACCTTTCCGTGATCGAGTCCGGACGGATGAACATCCGGGAAGCGGCCTTCTCTCTCCAGGACATGCGCGACTCCGTTCTGGAGCTGTTCTCGGTGGAGGCCCGCAACAAGGGGGTGGCCCTGGAATGGTCCGTGGCCCCGCCCGCGCCGCCGTGCATCATTGGCGATGAAGGGCGCTTGCGGCAGATCCTGTTCAATCTCGTGGGCAACGCGGTGAAATTCACCGAGAGGGGCGCTGTCCGCGTCGAAATATCCCGGCTTTCCGTCCCTGCCGCGCAGGGCTGTCGGTTGTTGTTCACAGTGAACGACACCGGCATCGGCATTGCCGAAGACAAGCTCAAGATCATCTTCGAACCCTTTGTCCAGGTGGACGGCTCGTACACGCGGGCCTTCCAGGGCGCGGGCCTGGGGCTCTCCATCGTCCGCAAGCTCGTGGCCCTCATGGGCGGCGATCTGGTTCTCGACAGCGTCCTGGGCCGTGGAACAACCGTGAATTTCTCGCTCCCGTTCGGGCTCCCTGGCCAGGAGCCAGAGACGGCCCAGACCACCCCGGTCGAGCAACCCCAAGTCGACAAACCCCTGCGCTTGCTCCTCGTCGAAGACGACGAGATGAACCTCTCGTCCGGCCGGAACATGCTCCAATTGTTTGGCCATGTCGTCTCCACCGCCAGGGACGGCCGGGAAGCCCTCCACCTCCTGGCCCGGCAGGGCTTCGACCTCGTCCTCATGGATATCCAGATGCCGGAGATGGACGGCGTAGCGGCGACCAGGGCCATTCGCGCCGCATCGACGCTCGCCGTGCCACCGGACATCCCCATCATCGCCATGACCGCATACGCCATGGTTGGGGACCGAGAGAAGTTCCTGGAAGCCGGAATGGACGACTATATCGCCAAGCCTATCGACATGGAGGAACTGGAGCGGATCATTGCGCGAGTCATGGACAAGAGGGGCCAGGGGCTACTTCAGCTGTAACTCTTGTTCGATGCCTGCGCGAACGGGCAGCAGTTGAAGTGAAGGAGAATCTTCTAAGCTGTGGGTCGAGGGTTCGATCCCTTCCTGGCGCACCAGAAAAAAGAAAAATCCCGGCAGGCTGTTCAGGCGGCTTGCCGGGATTTTTTATGCACAGGATAGGGCGCGCTCAGGCCGGGATAGCCTCTGGGGCAGCCACGTGCTTTTCCGAGAGGAAGCGGATGATTTTGTTACGGATTTTATAATACTCCGGGTGCTCGATGACCGTGGTGCGGCCCCTCGGCCTGGGGATGTCCACCTTGATCTCCATCCTGACCTCGGCAAAAGGCCCGGGGCTCATGAGCAGGATGCGATCCGAAAGCAGGATGGCCTCGTCCACGTCGTGGGTGACCATGAAAATGGTGATGCCGGTGGATTCCCAGATGCGCACCAGCTCCTCCTGGATGACCCCGCGGGTGAGGGCGTCGATCTGGGCAAAGGGCTCGTCCAGGAGCATGATGCGCGGCTCCACGCTGAAGGCCCGGGCCAGGCCCACGCGCTGGCGCATGCCGCCCGAAAGCTCGGCGGGCTTTTTGTGCTCGGCCCCGGCCAGACCGACCATATGCATGTAGCGGGTGGTGCGCTCGTCGATCTTCTCTTTGTCCCAGGTCGGAAAGGCCGCCTTCACGGCCAGGCGGATGTTGTGGAAGACCGAGAGCCAGGGCATGAGCGCGAAATTCTGGAACACCACCATGCGGTCCAGACCCGGGCCGTTGATCTCGCGGTAATTGAGAAACACCGCGCCAGCGGCCGCCGTATCGATACCGGCGATGATGTTGAGCAGGGTGGATTTGCCGCACCCGGAATGACCGAGCACGGCCACGAACTCCTGCTCCTCCACGTTCAAGCTCAAGTCCTTGAACACGGTATACGGCTCGCTGCTGCCCGGAAGGTCGTACAGCTTGGCCACGCGTTGCACTTCCAGTAAGGCCATGGGGAACTCCTTGAAGCGGCCGTCAGTCGGTGTAGGCCAGCTTGCCGGCCAGTTTGCTGAAGAGCAGATCGATGACCACGCCCACGATGCCGATGAGGAGGATGGCGAAAATCACGCTGGGCAGGGACAGGTTGTTCCACTCGTTCCAGACGAAATAGCCCAGCCCCAGGGAGCCGAGCAGGGCTTCGGCCGGGACAATGGCCACCCAGGCCGCGCCCATGGAGATCTTCAGCCCGGCCACAATGGCCGGGCCGGCGGCCGGAAGCACCACCTTCATGACCTTGGCGATGGGGTTGAGTTGCAGGATGTTGGCCACGTTGATGTAGTCCTTCTTGATGTGGGCCACGCCAAAGGCCGTGTTGGCCAGGGTGGGCCAGAGGCTGGCCATGATGACCACGAGCAGGGCCGTGACCCCGGAATCGCGCACGGAATAGAGCAGAAGCGGCATCCAGGCGATGGGCGAGATGGCCCGCAGAATCTGGATGAACGGGTTTAAGGCCTTGAAAAGCATGGGATTGAGCCCCAGGACGACCCCCCAGAATATTCCCAGCAAAGCCCCGACCGTGAATCCGGCCGAAAGCCGGAGCAGGGAGTATCCGGTCAGAATGCCGATGCCTTTGTCGTTGGGTCCGTTGTCATAGAAGGGATGGGCCAGAAACTCCCCGGCCACCTTGGCCACGGAGAGCGGACTGGGGATTTTGGTGTTCAGGGAGATCAGAGCCCAAAAACCCAGAAAGAGCAGAAGGAAAAACAGGGACAGCAGCATCCAGCGGTTGTCCTTGGGGCTTGCCGTAGCCATTGGAACCTCGCGTATGTCCTGGATTTGGGCGGCCGGGAGAGACCCGGCCGCCGCAGAAGGTTTTTTAGGTGCGCTTGATGGCGAAACTGGCGATGTAGCCTTCGGGGTCAGCCGGGTCGAACTCTTTGCCCATGATCTTGTATTTCTGGTAATAATTGTCAGGAACCGACTTGCCGCGGGCCCTGAGCAGGTCAGCGCAGCCAGCGGCCAGATAGACCTGTTCGGCCACGATCTTGTAGTTCACCTCACCCTTTAAATATCCCCAACGCTTCATCTGCGAGAGGATCCACACGGCCATGGACTGCCAGGGCATGGGGTTGAAGTCGATGCGTTCGGGGTCGTTCACGTTGTTGCCCAGGCCGTCCGGGTACTGCCCGAGCAGGACCTGCTCCACCACCTCCAGAGGCTGGTTCAGATAGTTGCGCGGGGAGACCGCAGCCGCGATGTCCTTGCGGTTCTTGGCCTCCGAGCAGTACAGCGTGGCGTCGACAATGGCGTTGAACACGGCCTTGAATGAATTGGGCATGGTCTTGGCGAATTCCGCGGGCATGGCGAAGCCGCAGCAGGGATGCCCAGGCCAGAGCTCCTTGGAGAGCTTGAAGATGAAGCCCGCCTCCTCGTACACAGCGCGCTGGTTGAAGGGGTCAGGGGCCAGATATCCGTCGATATTCTTGGCCTTTAAGTTGGCCACCATCTCGGGCGGCGGCACCACCCGGATTTTCACGTCCCGGTCCGGGTCCACTCCGCCTTCGGCCAGATAATAGCGCAAGAGCATGTTGTGCATGGAGTAATCAAAGGGCACGCAGAAGGTGAAGCCCTTCATGTCCTGGGGGCCTTTGACGTTTTTGTGATCCTTGTGCAGGGTGATGGCCTGGCCGTTGATGTTCTCGATGGCGGGCATGATGAAGGGAGTGGCCTCGGCCCCGGCCCCAAGGGTCAGCGCCAGGGGCATGGGCGAGAGCATGTGGGCGCAATCGACCTGCTTGGCCACGGCCCAGTCGCGGATCATGGCCCAGCCCGCAGCCTTGGTCACCTGGGTGCCCGCCAGCCCGTGCTTGGCATAGAACCCCATGGGCTCGGCCATGATGATCGGCGTGCCACAAGTGATGGGAATAAAACCGATTTTCAGGTCCTTTTTCTCCGGCGGCCCGCTTTTCTCCTGGGCCAGGGCCTTGATGGCGTCCAAGGGAAAAATGGACCCGATGATGCCCAGGGCGGCCGCTCCGCCCACGCGCTGCAAGAAGGCGCGCCGGGAATGATCGCAGCCCCCGAACACGGCCTGCACCACGGCCGACTCCACGGCCCGGGATACGGCCGCCTCCCGGGAAAAGGCCTGCACCGGCCGGGCCTCGTCGGCTTTCTCCGCGCCCACCCCGGTGTGGGTGAGACTGACCTCGGGGTCAAAGGGGTCGTCAAAGGCCTTGGTGTTCGGGCAGGTGCAAAAGGGCGATGTACACATCAGGGGCTCCTTTGTGGGGCTGTGCCGCG
Source organism: uncultured delta proteobacterium (assembly GCA_903835685.1). Classification (GTDB taxonomy): domain Bacteria; phylum Desulfobacterota; class Desulfovibrionia; order Desulfovibrionales; family Desulfovibrionaceae; genus CAILNX01. Next base: position 147,537 of record CAILNX010000037.1, on the reverse strand, counting down.
AACCGGGCTACCATTTCTTGTAGGGCAGGAATTTTCCGTTCATGGTGATGACCACGCGGTCCCCATGCGGGTCGGCCTGCCGGGCGATGTCCATGGTGAAGTCGATGGCGCTCATGATCCCGTCGCCGAATTTCTCGTGGATGATTTCCTTGATGGAGGTGCCGTACACCTGGGTGATCTCGTGGAAGCGATAGATGAGCGGGTCGGCCACCACATCCTTGTCCAGGGCGCCCTTCATGGGGCATTCGGTGAGAAGGGCCGTGGCTTCGTCGGAAAGCCCCAATTTCTTCTGGGTCTTGGCGGCCATTTCCGGAGCCATGGAGTTTTGTCCCAAAAGGACCGAGGTCACCCAGATCGGATGCGCTCCCACGGCCGTGGCGATGTCCTCCCAGGAGAGTTTGGCGGCTTTTTTCTTGACCAGGATTTCTGCGGTGGCTTCCTTGCGGGTCATACTCTTCCTCCTTGATGGAATGACGGCTGGGCCGTGTTTTTATGAATGGCGACCATCCCGAGCCACGATCACCGAGTCCTCACCAAATTGACTTTTTTAGCAAAATCAACCCACGGATTCGGCAGTCATTGTCCGATACGTTCGATCCGTTCAGCGCCCTTCCGGAACGATCCGCTGGAGTTTCCCCCCTCCATTCCGCCTCAATTCCGCTTTGAATCCCTCTCGTTCCGGTGGGATATCAAGTATCGTGCCAGTAAACGCATAACGGCAACATACTTAAATTACTGTACAATATAAATATGGCCATGACATGAATAACATATTTGTAATTTTATACAAATTATAAACAAAATATACTACGAATTTGTTATTCAATGCCAGGTTATCACCATGATTAATGGCAGAATATGACAAAGATGAAAATATACTATGAATAAATTTGAGGAAGGAGAAGGGGCGAAACCCCGCTGCTGCTAAGTTGGGCTCTTTCGGTTCCAAGCACACCCTCTTCTTTATGATGGATGTCCCGCGCGCGAGCCCTCCCTGGCGCACCAAGGAATAAGAAAATCCCGGCCGACCGTGGTGACAGTCTGCCGGGATTTCTTAGGCTCTGAGCCCTGTCTTTTCAGGACATTGATCCGAAAACGGCCATCCTTCAGCCCGGCCGTTCTGGCCGGAACATCCAGGGGGCTGCCAACCCGCAGCCTGAACGGCGCGTGTACCCGTGGCCGGGCTTGGAGCCGAGATCCCGTGCCCGCGACCCGGAGATCCGGATCAGCCGCAGGCTGGAATCCGGCCGCGCTCCAGGGACTCCTGATCCAGGACTCCGTTTTCCAGCCAGTGGTCGAGCATCATGCAGTCGCACCAGGTCGTGATGGCCTCGCGCAGCAAATCTTCCACCGGGATGCCGGTGATGTTCTTGGTCGAAAGAAGCCGTTTTTCCAGTTCTGCCGGAACCATTACGTTCTCCATGGGCCACCTCCATACTGGATTTGCATGACCGTAGCAGGCTTTTTCCTGTCCCGAAAGGTGCGTTTCCAAATTGTACGCCTCTTGTTGCCAACTTGTCGCGCAACAGGCCCTGGCTTTGTTACAGAGTTGTCATGAAAACATCGTGTGTTTGCAACAGGCAAGTTGCAAAAGAGTACACTGCATCCTGGCCACTGGACCAGGACCATCCGGGGATCACCTAAAACCCCACCCCCAAGGAGAACGACATTGAGCGAAGACAAGAACAAGATCGGCCTGGAAGGCGAGATGCGGCTCACCCGGGTCATCGCCCTGCTGGAGGACATTGTCAGCGGACTGAAATCCGGCACCACCCATTTCTCCTTCGGGGAGCGGACCCTGCGCCTGACCCCTGGGCCGGTGGTGAAGTTCGAAATCAGCGCCAGTCAGAAGAAGAAAGAAGAAAAGATCGGGCTCAAGATTTCCTGGGAGCCCATGCCCCCGCTGACCGTGACAGCCAAACCACAACCCTAGGCTTGGTCCTGGACCGGAACCGCGCTCTGGACCAGGCGCTCCTGGGGGCTGAAAGCGGCCAGGCGGATGTAATCCGGGGCCAAACGTCCGTCGAAATGGCCGCAGGCCCTGGCGTAACGCAGATCGCCCACCCAGGCCCGGGCCAGGGTCTTGTCCCGCACCAGACCGCAGACGGTGTTGATGGGCTGTTGCAGGAGCCCGAGAATCGGTCCGGCCAAGATCGAGGGGTCCCGGAAGCATTCCCAATCGCACCGGCGGCAGCCGACATCCTCTGATTCCTTGAACGAGCCGGGCTCCAGGAAATTCCCCAGGTTCTCTTCCCCCCGATACCCGCAGGGATGGACGGACATGCCCCGGGCGCTGACGAAAAAGAAGTCCCGTCCGCCCCGGCAGGCCGGGCCACACTGGGTCTGCCCGCAATGCTGGCGGGCCAGGGTCAGAAGGGCGCTCTGGGGGGTGAAGATGCGCAGCCTGGAGCGGAACTCCCCCACCACCCGGGACAGGGCCTGAAACATGATGGCCTTTTCCGGGGTGCTGAAGCGGATCATCTCCTCGGAAGAGGTGGCCGCATAGACCGCGTGGGATGCCTCCTGGTCCGGCTCGTGGCTCATAGGATAGCAGGCGTTGGCCATGGTGAAGCCCAGGCCTTCGACAAAGCCGTAAAAGCGCCGGAAGGCGTTCAGGCTGGCGTGATAGAACATCATGGGGCTGAACGCGCCCCGGTAGTCCTCGCCCGACAGGGGCACAGGCCCCCCAGCCAGCCGGTTGAGCCCCAGGTTGGCCGCGGGATAGATCCCGTGCTCGTGGAAAATGGGCAGGGCCTTTTCCAGGCCCCGGACCACGCCGGGCAGGCCCCGGTTGGCCTCGTGGGTCTTGGGGTCGGCCGAATCCAGGCTGATCCAGAAATTGCGCAGCCCGGACCTGGCCAGGGACTCGGCCAACCGGTTGATCCGCGCCGTGAACCCAGGCCGATCCGAGCCCTGGAAGGGGAACCCGTTGGTGCCGGTGCGGGTGAAGGGAATGCCCGCCAGGCGCGCGTACCCGATCAGGGAGATGATCTCCTCGGCGTGCAGGAAGGGTTCGCCGCCGGTAAACGACACGGCCACGGTCCCCTGTTCGGCCAGCGCGTCCAGCAGCCGCCGGGTCTGCTCCAGGTCCAGCTTGGAGCGGGTCATGGGCATCCGGGCGCGCATGGAGCACTGAGCGCAGGACGCGTTGCAAGCGTCCGTGTACTGGATGACCACCTGCCGGGGAATCCGGCCCCTGAGCACGGTCCCCAAGGTCCTCACCCCACGCGCCAAGTCAGACAGCCTGCTCATTTCCCTGTTTCTCCTTATATTGAAAGAACCCAAGGATCGCTCTGGTCCGAACCGCCCGGCCAGAGGCCGAGTTCCCTGAACCGGACCCGGCCCATCCAAAGGGACAGGCCCTGTCGCCAGCGCTTGCCCCAAGGCTTTCACCCCTGCTCTCTGACGGATTCATGGTGAAGGGGTGGCGAACAGGTGAAAAATTGGCCCGCTTGGGTGACGGTCCTCCAATAAGGGCAAACAAGAATGAAGAATAAGAATAATTATTTCTTATTCTTGCACTGTGAAAGAGGCTGCCAATTCCAAAACACGGCACAGGGCAGGAAAGGAGTTGGGGTCAGAGAGACGGACCAGGGATTGCCCCAGGAACGGCCGCGCCCATGGGTAAAGGCACGACACGAGACGAGGACAGGGATGCGCGGCAGGAGGGATCGGGAAAAAGATCAGGGCGTGCGGGTCTCGGGCAAAACGCTCTGGGACAGGGCCGGATCACCTGCCGGGGCCTCGCGCATAAGCTCCACGGTGTAGACCGGAGAGGCTGGGCCGCGCGTGCCCTCGGAACGGACCAGGATGCCGTCGGACGCCCGGAACCAGTAAAGAGATTTCCACATCCAGGCCTTCATGCCCGGCAGGGTCATCTTGATTTTCACGGCCTCCACCGGATGGCCAGCCACCAGAATGGTCTCCCGGCCCTGCCTGGTGGCCTCCAGGGTGACCAGGCTGGTCTCCTCGGCCCGGGTCAGGTGAAAGATTTGCTTGTCCTGGCCCGAGAGCACGAAATTCCTGAGCAGAAGAACAGACCCGTACCAGGGTGAGTCGTCCACCTTCTCGATTTTTTGCTGCGCGCGGCCCTTTATCGTGCCGCTGTAGGCCAGATGCCCGGGCTCCCGAACGATCTCCACAAAATCCCCGGTCTTCACGTTGCGATAGGTTTCCCGGCTGGTCAGGCCCCCGGGCAGGCTGGTGATCTCCTGGATGATGTCCTGTTCCCGCAAGGTAAACACCACGCCGCCAGCCCCCTGGGCCAGGTCATACTGCTTCAAGTGCTCGGAATGCGGTGAGCTTTCCTTGTACACCAACTCTCCGGGCCAGGTCTCGGCAGCCAGGGAGGGCGAGGTCCAGGGCAGGACCAGGAAAAGGGCCAAAAACCAGACAACACACCGTGAAAAAACCACTTCTTCCTCCAGGATCAAGGCCGTGCGAACATGGGAACATGGTAGGACAGCCCTGGCCTTTCGTCAATCCGGCGTCAGAAGCGTCACGGGCCGGACATGGCCGGAGACCAGGGCACCTCGGCCAGGGGCGCATTTCTTTATTGCCATGGATGAATTTTATCTATATGAACGACAGGAGGTGTCGCACTTCCCAGCGGCTGTCCCTTTCCATCAGGAGGAACGCACATGGACATGACCACCGGCATCTTACGCGCGGTCAACACCATCCTGGAAGAGACCGGGTACACCCAGGCCCAACTGGCCAAGGAAATGGGCATGGACCGCCAGAGCTTGAACGCCATCCTGCGCGGCCGGGTCAAGCCCGGGCGCAAGGCCTTGGAGCTCATGAGCGAATTTCTCTCCCGGCACACGGCGGACTCGCCCCGGAACATGGCCGAGACCTATGCCACGGTCCCGGTCCAGCGCATCGTGGGCTCCATGGGCGGAGGGTCCCTGGTGACCGAGAACGGGGTGGAGTCGCGGGTGGCCTTCCAGGCCGGGTGGCTGCGTGAGCACGGCGGCCCGCAGAACATGATCTGCTGCTACGCCCGGGGCGACTCCATGTTCCCCACCATCCCGGATCGGGCCATGGTCCTGGTGGACAAGGAGCGCAACGAATGCGTGCACAACAAGATTTTCCTGGTTCGCCACGAAGGGGCCATCTTCATCAAGCGCCTGTTCCGGGACGCCGGGCGCATCTTCCTGATCAGTGATTTGGACGATTCCAGGGTCGAAATCCGGCCGGAGGAAGACTTCGAGGTCATCGGCCGGGTGCTCTGGTACGGGAAAGAGTTGGATTAACAGATGTTTTGAGGGCTGAACCCAGCCCTCATTTTTTTGTCGCATATGTAGATATTTTTTCTTGACAAAGAGAATATTTTTTATCTATGATCGCATCAACAAGGACAAAGACCGCAGGGCCATCCCAGTCGAGCGGACCTGTCCGCATCGCCCCGAGCCAAGCGCCGGTGAACCTTATGCAGGAGACAACCACCATGTTCCGACTCATCACCACAGCGGGCCGTCTTCCCCAGGCCTTGCAGGACCGCCAGGCAGAATTCAAGGCCGCCCAGGAATGGGTCCGGCGCCAGGGGCTCAAGCCAGGTCAAGCGGTCTGCCGCCTCGAACCGGGCCAGGGTTTGGCTGATTTTCCCAATGCGCTCTGGACCCGGCTGCCCTAAAGGCCAGGCTACTTGCCCCGGATATGGGCCAGGACGCGCTCGACAGCAGCCAGGGATTCCGGGGTTTCGGCCTTCTTCAAGGTCTCGGGAACGGCATAGAGGATGGCCCCGGTGGGGCACATCTCGGCGCAGGCCGGTTCCAGACCGGCGCGACGGCGGGCGGCGCACAGGTCGCACTTGGCCAGCATGACCCCCTTGTCCGTCTCGAACATGGCCGCATAGGGGCAGGCCTGGATGCACTGGCGCGAATCGCAGCCCCGGCAGAGCATGGTGTTCAGGAGCACCACGCCCTGGGCGTCGACCACGATGGCTCCCTGCTTGCAGACCTTGACGCAGTGCGGGTCCTCGCAGTGGTGGCAGTACAGGGGGACCATGAGCCCGGACCTGGTGCGGGCCATGTGGATGCGCGGGGTCTCGTTGGCGAAGCGGCACACGTATTCGCAGGTCTCGCACCCGATGCAGGCCGCGTAATTGACGGAAAGCTTTTTTGTTTCAGACATGCCCGGGCTCCTTTAGACCGCCCCATGGGAGCCGGTGGGTTCCGGGCTCCGGGCCATGAGGTCCCCGGTAAACTCGTGCTGGCGGTTCTGCGCTTTCAAGTCCAGCCAGTTGGCCAGGGACCGGGCGGCGCGCAGGCCGGAATACACGGCCTTTCCGATCTTGCTCGGGCCGCTTAGGGCGTCCCCGGCCACGAACACGTTCTCGATGGCGGTCATGTTCAGCCAGCGCACCTCGCCCCGGCGCACGTTCTCCAGGCCCAGCTCCTTGGCAAAAGGCGGGGTGGCGATCTCGCCGATGGCCGTGACCACCACCTCGGCCGGGATGACCGTGGTGCGCTCGACCATGGCCCCCTGCTCGTCCACGACCTTTTCGGACACCTCCACCCCCTCTACCGTATCCTGGCCCAGGAAGCGCATGGGCGTGGTCAACTCCCGCCAGCGCACGCCCATGTCCTCCAGGCGCTGGATCTCGTAGGTCCCACAGGGGGCCTCCTTACGGGAGCGGCGATAGACCATACAGACCTCGGCCGCGCCCAGGCTCAAGGCGCTGTGGGCCACGTCCACGGCCGAGTGCCCGGCTCCGATGACCATGACCCGCTTGCCGACCACGTCCGGGACCTTGACGTTGGGGGCCGTGTACTGCACGGCCCGGATGGGGAAAAGGAACTGGATGCCCGCGTACACCCCGGGCAGGCTCTCGCCCGGGATGCCCAGCCGCCGCGATTTCCAGGAACCGGAGCAGATGATGATGGCCTCGTGCTTTTCCAGCAGGTCGGCCAGGCCGCGCATGTCCGCGCAGAAATGATCGCCCTCCTCCTCGTGCAAGGGCGCGCTGCAACAGACCTTGGTCCGGGTGTGGTAGATCACCCCGTAGCGCTTGGCCATGCGCCGGGTTCCGGTCTCGATACGCTCCTTGGGGATGCGGTGGCCCGGAATGCCGAAGAGCATGAGCCCCCCGGGCTTGGGCAGCTTGTCGTAGACCTCCACCTGATAGCCTTGGCAGGACAGGAGACCGGCCGCAGCCAGGCCCGACGGCCCGGCCCCGATGATCCCCACGTTGCGGCCATTGGGACGGGGCGGCTCCCCGCACAGAAAATTGAAATTCATGCCCCGCATGGTCCCTCGCATCTCTTGGTCATTTGTCCCGCAGGCCAGGCCCCTCGGGCGGCCGTTGACTCCCAACCGGCCCAAGCTGGCCCCATGACTCTCACCTTACCGGCCTTGAGCCGGAAAAGCCAGCCTTTGAACCATGCGGCCTGACCGGGGCAACCCGCTTCAAGGCGGCCGTGACCCCTCCTCCCCCTCTCAAACATGACAATTGGTATCCTATTGATATGCAAGAATGAAATGAACCTATTGACACATTTAGGCGATGCAATTATTACCATTTCTAAATATTTCATCAGGAACGAACATGGACCAACAAACCCAGCAATGCGCCCGGGAACTCCTGGAAGTGGTGGTTCTGGCCATGCAGGCCGTGCGGGTGGAGATGCGCCGAGGCGCCCGGGGACTGACCGTGCCCCAATTCCGCTCCCTGGCCTTCATCGGCCACCACCCCGGCTGCGGTCTCTGCTCCCTGGCCGAGCACGTGGGCCTGACCTGCCCGTCCATGTCCCGCCTGGTGGACGGCCTGGCCGCCCGGTCCCTGGTGGATCGCAAGGCCTGCACCAAGGACCGCCGCCGGGTAATCCTGAACCTGACCCCCCAGGGCCGCGAACTCATGCTCTCGGTCAAGAACGAGGCGGTCATGGGCCTGGCCGGGAGGCTTTCACCCTTTCCGCCCGAAGAGCTCAAATCCGCAGTACAGGCCCTGTCCCGGCTCCGCCCCCTGTTCGACCCGGCCCAGGGTGAACGGGAGCTCACCCCGGCCTGCCCGGCTGACCAGAAATCGCCCAACCTGAAACCGGCTGACTGATTCCAAGGAGACGACCATGTCCCTTCTCTTTGAACCCTCCACCATAGGACGCCTGACCCTGCCCAACCGTTTCGTGCGCTCAGCCACCTTCGAGGGTCTGGCCACGCCCGAGGGCGCAGTGACCCCGGCCCTGACCCAGCGCATGGTCGAACTGGCCCTGGGACAGGTGGGGCTCATCATCACCGGGCACACCATGGTCAGCCTGGAAGGCCGGGCCGGACCATGCCAGATGGCCGCGCATTCCGATGCCTTCCTGCCCGGGCTTACGGCCATGACCCAGGCCGTGCACAAGGCCCAAGGCCGTATCGCCCTGCAACTGGCCCATGCCGGGTACATGGCCAATACGGAATTGAGCGGACTGCCTGCCCTGGGAGCCTCGGACTTCACTCCCGAGGGCGGCCAGCCCGCACGGGCAGCCACGGTCCAGGACCTGGCCCGCCTGGTCCAAAATTTCGCCATGGCCGCCCAGAGGGCCAAAACGGCCGGGTTCGACGCCGTGCAGGTACACGCGGCCCACGGCTACCTCCTGAGCCAGTTCCTCTCCCCCTATTTCAACAAGCGCCAGGACCAGTACGGCGGCCCCCTGGAAAACCGCGCCCGCCTGCTCCTGGAGGTGGTCCGGGCCATCCGCCAGGCCGTGGGGCCGGACTATCCCCTGCTGGTCAAGCTCAATTCCGAGGATTTCATCGAGCCCGGACTGGTCCCGGCCGAGGCGATTCAGGTGGCGGCCCTGCTGGAACAGGAATCCGTGGACGCCGTGGAGCTTTCGGGCGGGTGCAAGCTGGCCGGGCCGGGCCGCATGCCCGCGCGCCAGGGCCGGATCAAGTCCCCGGAGGACGAGGGCTACTACCGCCAGGCCGCGCGCATGTACCAGCAGGAGGTGGGCCTGCCCCTCATCCTGGTGGGCGGGCTGCGCTCCTTGGAGGTGGCCGAGGCCTTGGTCCGCGACGGGGTCGCGGATTTCATCTCCCTGTGCCGCCCCCTGATCCGAGAGCCCGGTCTGATCAAACGCTGGCGCGAGGGCGACCGCCGCCCATCCGCCTGTCTTTCGGACAACCTGTGCTATGGCCCGGCCTTTGACGGCCGGGGCGTGTTCTGCGTGGCCGAGAGCCTCGAAAAAGACCAGAGCAGCCGCTAGCGGACATCAGCCCAACGCCACACGAAGCCCAAGGAGAAGGTCATGCCCAAGGTTCTGATCATTCCGACCGACTACCAGGAATGCCTGGCCGCCGTGCGCCGGGTCCTTGAGGTCTTTCCCCTGGACGTGGCCGGGAAGAAGATCCTGGTCAAGCCTAACGTCCTGCGCGCGGCCCGGCCCGAGGAGGCCGTAACCACCCATCCGGCCCTGCTGCGCGCCGTGGTCACCTGCCTGGAGGAGATGAAACCGGCCCGCATCACCGTGGGCGACAACCCCGGGCTCATGGGCTACGGGGCCAACGAGGCCTGCTTCGAGAAATGTGGCCTGCGCGAGGCCTCCCTGGGCCATTACGAAAACATCGGCCTGGACGCCGTGGAGGTGCCCTTCCTCCCGGAATACGGCGGCAGTCTCCAGGTCTCCCGGGCCGTCATGGAGGCGGACGTTTACATCTCCCTGCCCAAATTCAAGACCCATGGGCTGACCGTCATCACCGGGGCCATCAAGAACAGCTACGGCATCCTGCCCGGGGCGCAGAAGGCCTATTACCACAAACAAGCCGGAACCCCGGCCCGGTTCCACGACCTGGTGGCCGAGGTCTTTGCCCTGAGGCCACCGGATATTGTCATCATGGACGCGGTCCTGGGCATGCAGGGCAACGGCCCGGCCTCCACGGAGCTGCGCTGGATTGGCAAGATTCTGGCCTCGGACAATGCCGTGGCCCTGGACGCGGTCATGGCCCGCATGATGGGGCTGGACCCGGGCCTTCTCGGATTCCTGCGCCGGGCCAAGGCCCTGGGCCTGGGCGACTACGCCGACGACTCCCTGGAAATCCTGGGCGATCTGGTTCCCATCCCGGACTTCCACGTCCCGCCCCTGGGCGGGGAGGCCATCTGCCACGCCCAGGCCATCCAGCACCTCATCGACGACCGGGTGGCCCTGCGCCCCCGGGTGGACCCGGATCTGTGCACCACCTGCGGAACCTGCGTGGACCAGTGTCCGGCCCAGGCCCTGATCATGGTCGATGACCTGCCCCGGGTGGACCCCGAGCGCTGCGTGGTCTGTTTCTGCTGCCAGGAAAAATGTGCGTGGTGCGGGCCATCACCCTGCAAGCCCCGGCCTGCCCGTGCTCGAAGTAGTTGAAGCCCCTCCGGTTCGACCGGACCAACGAGAGATATCAATTTTAACGAGGAGAACACCATGGACCGCCGCACCTTTTTGACCTCCACCATGACTTTTGCCGCCGGGGCCGCCCTGCCCGGCCTGGCCCTGGCCGCTGACCCGGCCGCCCTGCCCCAGCCCAGCGCGAGCGCAAAAAGCCTTCTGGAAGCGCTCAAGGCCCGGCACACCAACCGCTCCTTCCTGCCCGATCCCCTTCCGGCCCAGGTCATCTCGGACCTGCTCTGGCACGGGTTTGGGGTGAACCGGGCTGATTCCGGCCGCCGCACGGCCCCGTCCTACAAGAACTGGCAGGAGATCGACATCTACGCGGCCACGGCTCAGGGCCTTTTTCTCTACAACGCCAAGGCCCATTCCTTGACCATGGTCCTGGACAAGGACATCCGGGCCTTGACCGGAAAGCAGGACTTCGTGGCCACAGCCCCGCTCAACCTGGTGTACGTGGCGGACTACACGCGCATGAGCACGGACAAGGCCGAGGAGCGCCTGTTCGCCTCGGCTGCGGATACCGGGTTCATCAGCCAGAACGTGTACCTGTTCTGCGCCGTGCAGGGCCTGGCCACCGTGGTCCGGGCCAACATCGACAAGGAAGCCCTGGCCAAGGCCATGGGCCTGAAGGCCGACCAGGGGATCACCCTGGCCCAGACCGTGGGCTATCCCAAGGTCTGACCCACCTCGAATGGGAACTGCCCCCCGGGTTGCCAGCCAGGGCAACCCGGGCCTTCGCCAGTCTCAAATATTTCAAGCAAAACTTTAGGTTTTCTCACCGAGAGGATCATGGCCTCCAGCAACTCCAATGTCTCCCCCACGGCCGTGCTGGTCACAGTCTGCCTGGCCCAGTTCATGGTCCCGCTCATGTTCACCTCCGTGGGCGTGGCCCTGCCCTCCATGGGCCGGGAACTGCAGGCCTCGGCCATGCAGCTCAGCCTGGTGGAGCAGGCCTATGCCCTGGCCCTGGCCATGAGCATGCTCACCTTCGGCCGCCTGGGCGACCTCCTGGGCCGCCGCCGCGTGTTTCTCTGCGGCCTGGTCCTGTTCACAGCCCTGACCTGCGGCCTGGGCCTGGCCACCAACATCTGGCTGCTCATCGGGCTGCGGCTGGCCCAGGGCCTGGGCGCGGCCATGCTCCTGTCCGGCAGCCTGGCCCTGGTGGCCTCGGTCTTTCCCTTTGAAGTCCGTGGTCAAAAGATCGGGGTGGTCTCGGCCTTCACCTATTCGGGCCTGACCACCGGTCCCCTTCTGGGCGGATTTTTGACCACGGCCCTGGGCTGGCGCTTCGTGTTCTGGATGGTGGTGCCTCTGGGGCTGGCCGCCTGCTTTATCTGCCTGACCCGCATGCAGGGGGAATGGAAGGAGGCCCAGGGTGAGCGCATGGACTGGGCCGGGAGCCTGAACTACGCCCTGGGCCTGGTCCTGGTGGCTTTCGGAGCCGCCCATTTGGCCGACGGGCTCACGGGCTGGGCCGCCATCCTGGCCGGATGCGCGGGCCTGGCCCTGTTCCTGCGCCGGGAGGCCCGCACCAAGGACCCGCTCTTGGACGTGTCCCTGCTGCGCGAGAACCGCTTCTTCACCTTCAGTTGCCTGGCGGCCATGGGCATGTACGCGGCCACCTTCGGCTACACCTTTTTCATGAGCCTTTCCCTGCAATACGCCCACGGCCTGTCCCCGCACCAGGCCGGACTCATCCTCCTGATCCAGCCCCTCATGCAGGTGCTCGTCTCCCCGACCATAGGCCGTCTCTCGGATCGGGGCTCCCCGGCCAAACTGGCCAACATCGGCATGGTGGTCAATTGCGCGGGTCTGCTCCTGGCCACCCTGCTCCTGGGACCGGACACCCCGCTCTGGCTGGTGGGCCTGGACCTGGCCCTGGTGGGCCTGGGCACGGGCGTGTTCGTCACCCCCAACTCCACGGCCATCATGGGCAGCGTGGAGCGCCGCCAGTTCGGGGTGGCCTCGGGCATGATCGGCACCGTGCGCACCCTGGGCCTGGTCATCAGCATGACCACGGCCTCCCTGGTCCTGTCCCTGTTCATGGGCGGGCACACGGTCACGGCCGAGACCCTGCCCGGCTTTTTGTCCAGCATGCGGACCTGCCTGGTAGTCTACGGGGTCCTGTCCGTCTGCGGCCTGAGCCTGGCCCTGGGACGGGCGCGGGTCGCCCCGCCCTCACCTCCGTCAGCCGCCTGAACGGAAAAGGCCGCCCGCGCTTTGTGCACGGGCGGCCTTTTGCATTCGATTTCGGCCCTTGCCCTGTTCCGTCATGAAAACCAGGTTCAGAAAAGAATAAGAATTTTTCTTATTCTTGCATCGTCCCAGGGGGAACACGCCCCATCTCGGGCACCCTGTTTTCGTCTTCTCGGATGACCAGTGAAATCAAGAAGCAAGAGATAATATTTTCATTCTTCTTTCTTGCTTCTTCTTGTTGTCCGAACACCACGCTACCCCAAATCCAACACCGTGCCTCCGGCCACGCGTCCGGCCAGGACCGGGGCCACTTTCACCCCTTCGGCCATGAGGTAGGCGTGATAGTTGCGCGGGTGCACCTCGCAGAGGAAGAGCACGCGCACGTCTTTCGCATCCACCACCACGGCCTGGGGATGCTTCTGGCGCACCTGGTCCAGCCGGGTCCGGGCCAGGTCCAACATCTCGCCCCGGTCCCCGAAATGCATGGTGTTGGTGGGGCAGGTCTTCACGCAGGCCGGGAGCAGTCCGTTGGACACCCGGTCGATGCACATGTTGCATTTGGTCAGCACGCCCGTGACCGGGTCCTTGCGCGGGATGTCATAGGGACAGGCGTTCCTGATCTCGTCCGCGTTCAGGGCCTTGGTCCGCTCGGTGTAGAGCACCGCGCCCGTGGCCTCGTCCTGGACGATAGCCAGGGGATCATACATGTCCGCGGTCATCTTGCAGGGCGGATCGATGCAATGGCGGCACTGCTCGGGAAAGAAGAGCCAGCGCAGCTTGCCTTCCACCTTCACCTCGCTGAAGCGCACCAGCTTGAAGGTCGAGGGTCCCAAGTCCTGGGGATTCTGGTACGAACCCAATTGGACCGTTGGTATGGACGGGAATTTCTTCCACTGCTTGCAGGCCACCTGGCATCCCCGGCAGGCCGTACAACGGGTCTGGTCGATGAAGAAGGATTTTCCTGTGGTCATGGTCCGCTCCTTTAAGCCTTGCGCACATTGACCATGAAGGCCTTGGTCTCGGGAATGCCGGTGTTGGGGTCGCCCGCCGAGGGGCTGAGCAGATTGGCCGAATCAGCCTTGCCGCCATTCGGCTGCATCCACCCGAACTGCCAGGGGATGCCCACCAGGTGCAGGGTCTCGCCCATGATCGTGAAGGGCTTGATCCTTTCGGTGACCATGGCCGTGACCTGGACCTCGCCGCGCAGGGAGGTGAGGATGGTCGCGTCCCCGTTGCGCAGCCCGAGTTCCTTGGCCAGTTCCGGACTGATCTCGCAGAAGCCCTGGGGCTGGCATTCACGCAGCCACCCGGTCTGACGGGTCATGGTCCCGGACTGCCACTGCTCGGTGACCCGGTAGGTGGTGCAGGCATACGGGAAACGGGGATCACGCACGGCCTTGGGTTCACCCGCGAAGACCAGGGCGGTGGGGTTGGTCAGGCGAGTGGAAAAAGGCTGGACCGAAAGCGGGCTTTCCATGGGTTCGTAATGCTCGGGGAACGGCCCGTCCACGCGGCCTGGGCCGAACAGATGGCCCCGGCCTTCGGCCAGCATGATGAAGGGCAATTTTTCGCCCGGCTTGTAACCGCCGTCCGGCACGTCGCCTTCCCATTTGTCGCCGGTCCAATTGATGACCACCCGGTTGGGATCGAGGGGTTTGCCACTGGCGTCGGTGGAGGCGCGGTTGTAAAGGATGCGCCGGTTGGCCGGCCAGGACCAGGACCAGTTCGGGAACAGCCCGATTTTTTCCTGAATCGAGGTCTGGGTTCGGTCGCGCCGGGCCATTTGGTTGCCCGCCTCGGTATAGGAACCGGAAAAAATCCAGCAGCCGCAACAGGTCGAACCGTCGTCAGCAAGGGCGGCGAAGCCCGGAACCTGCTGGCCTGGTTTGAAGACCGTTCCGGCCACAGTGGTTTCCTTGAGAAAGGTCCCGCTGATGCGCTTGGCCGCCTTCTTGGCGTCGTAAGCTCCGTTGGTTTCGCAGTCCAGGTAAAGCCCCTTGATGGGTTCCGGGAACGCGCCGCCCTCCTTGGCGTAAAGGGCGCGGATCTCCTTGAACAGGGCGAGTATGATGTCGCCGTCGCTCCGGGACTGTCCCATGGGCTTGGGACCGGGCACGCGCCATTGCAGCCAGCGCCCGGAATTGGCCACCGAGCCTTCCTTCTCCACGCTGATGCAGGCTGGCAGGAAAAAGACCTCGGTCTTGACCTTTTTCGGGTCCACATCCGGGCCGCGCCAGAAATCCGAGGATTCGTTCGGGAAGAGGTTGACGTTGACCACCATGTCCACGGTTTGCATCGCCCGGCGGTTCTTGCCCGCATTGGCTCCGCCCGCGCACGGATTCTGGCCCCAGACGAACAGACCCTTGAACTCGCCCTTGTTCATGCGATCAAAAATCGAAAGCCAGGAATAGTCGATGATGCGCACGTCCTCGACCTTGGGCAGCCAGGAATAGGCGGTTTCCGGATCGACCTGCTCGTAGATGGATTTGAGGTAGCTCACCAGATACTTGGGGTAGTTGGACCACCAGTTGGCGCTTTTGGGGTCCTTGTTGGCCGGGGTGAAGGCGGCCAGGTAGTCCTTGATGGTGGGCAGGGAAGCCCGAGGCACCCCCAGGTAGCCGGGCAGGATATCGCAAACCAGGGCGATGTCCGTGGTGCCCTGCACGTTCGATTCCCCGCGCAGGGCGTTGACCCCGCCTCCGGCCATGCCCATGTTGCCCAACAGCAGTTGGACCATGGCCGTGGCCCGGATGTTCTGCACCCCCACGGTGTGCTGGCACTGGCCCATGGCGTAGAGCACGGTCCCGACCTTGTCGGTCTTGCCCGTGGCCGCGAAGACCGACCAGATGCGTTCGAGGTCTTCCTTGGATATTCCGGTCACTCCCGAGACGGTGTCGATGTCGTACCTGGAATAATGAACTTTCATCTGTTGGAAGACGCAGCGGGGATGGGCCAGGGTCGGATCGGTCTTGGGGATTCCGGCCGCGTCGAGTTCATAGCCCCAGCTTTTGCGGTCATAGGCGATCTTGGCCTCGTCGAAGCCCGAGAACAGACCGTCCTTGAAGCCATAGCTCTCGGTAAGGATGAGCGCGGCGTTGGTGTACTCGCTCACGTAGGGCATCTGGTGCAGGTTGTTGTCCAGAATGAACTTTATCAGGCCGCCGAAAAAGGCGATGTCCGTGCCCGAGCGGATATGGGCGTGGAGGTCCGCCTTGGCCGAGGTTCTGGTGAAGCGCGGATCGACGTGGATGAGCGTTGCGCCCTGCTCCATGGCCCGGGTCACCCATTTGAACGAGATCGGGTGGTTCTCGGCCGCGTTGCTGCCCATGATCAGGATCACGTCGCTGTTCTTTAAGTCGATCCAGTGGTTGCTCATGGCCCCGCGCCCGAAGGATTCGGCCAGGGCGCCCACGGTCGAACTGTGGCAGATACGGGCGTGACTGTCGATGTAGGTCAGGCCGAGGGCGCGCATCATGGCCTGGAGCAGCCAGCCCTCCTCGTTGTCCAGGGCGGCGCTGCCGAGTGAGGCCAGGGCCTCGCATCGGTTGACGACCTGGCCCTTGGCGTTTTTGGCCTGAAACGAGGCGTCGCGCACCTGTTTGATCTTGCGCGCGATGCGGGGCAGTGCCCAGTCCCAGGACTTCTCCTCCCATTTGTCCGAATACGGGGCGCGGTACAGGACCTTGGTCACCCGGGGGCTCTGTTCCACGGTCTGCCAGATGGACGCGCCCTTGGGGCACAGGGTCCCCTCGTTCACCGGATGGTCTGGATCGCCCTCGATGTTGATGGATCGACCTGTTTCGTGATCCGTGGAGACAAGAAGACCGCAGCCCACCGCGCAGTAGCAGCAGATGGACGGAGTGGTCTTGGCCTTGGCGGTTTTCAGTTCATAGGCCCGGGCCTGGGTGGCCGAGAACCCGAAACCGAGTCCGCCAAAGGCCGTTATCCCGGCCGATGTGGCGGTCAGTTTGAGGAAATCGCGTCGGTTCATGCTCATCGTCTTCTCCTTGGAATGCCTGTCCGCGGGGCGGTCCTGGTTATTGCCCGGGGATGTGGCAACTGCCGCACTCCACGGGTCCGGCAGGCTGTCCGGCCTTGATCCGGGCCTGATGGCAGGCGTTGCAACTGGCCCCTGGCCCGTGGAAGGCGTTACGGAAGTACAGAGCCTTTCCGTCAGCCCCGGGCTGATCATGGCAGCCCTGGGTCGTGCAGCTCAAGGCCTTGCCTTCGACGTATCCGGTATGGTGGCAGGTCCGGCAGTCCTCGGCCGCGTGGGCCTGGTGCGGAAAGAGCACCCGGGGCCGCCTTAAGTCCACGCCCTGAGGCACGGCCACGGTCAGGCCGATGCGCTTGGGCAGGGGGTGGTGCACCGAGGTGGCCCGGTCCATATCCACGGTATGACAGATCTTGCAGTTCCCGCCAGCGCCCAGGGACTTGGCCAGACCCTGATACTGGATGGGCTGGATGTTGTCCCGGTCCCGTCCCAGGGGACTGGCGGCCGGATACACGGCATGGGCCGGGGAGTGGCAGGCGATGCACTTCAGGCCGCCGCTCAAGTCCGGCCGCTCGCGGTACAGGGGAGCGGTCCCGCCAGCCCATTTGCCAAAGGCCCGGGAGGCGGCCGTGGGCCGGGTGGTAAAGTCGTGGCAGCCGGAGCAGTCGGACTGCATGGCCCGGGCCGTGCGGGCCGGGGTCTCGGCCAGACGGGGCACAACGAGGGTCATGAACGCCCCGGCCCGAGCGCGCCCCGAGGCCTGCTCGGCCTTGAGCAAAGCCAGGGCGTGGTCTTCCATGAATCCGTGGCAGGCTACGCAGTCTGTCCCGCGCCGGGCATGGAAGTCCCGGGAGAACCGGGTGGGGGCGTCCACGGCATGGCAGAACCCGCAGGCCTCGGCCCCCTTGCCGGCCAGCTTGGCGGCGTGAAAACCGTGAATGGAGGCCGACAGAGCCAGGGAACCGGCGGCCGGACTCCCAGTCGGGCCGCCCGCATGGCAGGAGGCGCAAGCCTGGGGCTTGCCCGCCTTGGCCTGGGCCAGAAGCGAGGTCCCGCTGTTGCGGTCATGGGCCGTGAGGATGCGGGTGGCCGTGTCCTGGCTCAAGCCTGGTCCGGCCCCGGCCCCACCGTGGCATTTGGCGCAGCCGAGCTGGGTGGACACCGGAAGCACGGCCCGGGTGGCGGCCAGAATCCGGTTCGTGGACGGGTCCCGGGCCTCCACGCTGACCGTGGGATAGGGCAGGAAGCTTCCGTCCGGGGCATAGGGCATGACCGGGATGTCCCGGGCCGTGTAGGTCAGGCCCGAAAGATCGAGGGTCCCGCGCTGGGTCTTGCCCGAGGGGCCGGTGTCCGGCGCAAGCGCCTTGCCGGTCAAGGACTGGGAAAAGGCCCAGAAGCGCGATTTGGACGAGGGCGCGGCCAGCCCCTCCACGGCATAGGTCAGGGCCACCTGACTGTTCACCACCTTGGGCGAGGGGCCGCGCTTGATCAACTGGGCGTGCAGGGTGGTCAGGGGCGCGCCCAGGCTGAAGCGGTCGTCGCAATCCGAAACCATGGTCAGGCCGGACTCGCTCCAGGCCACCAGCAGGTACTCCGCCCCATCCAGGTCAAAAGAGGGAATGACGGTGCGCACCGAGGCCAGGGGGGGCGGGGTCTCGCCCTTGGCCGGAACGACCGAAGGTGGGGTTTTCTTGATGTTGGACGGTTTGGCCTGTTCTTTTTTGGCCTGGACCTGGGGGGTCTGGCCATGAGCCGGGCTCACGACCCCGGCCATGCACACCAGGATCAGAACCATCCACCACACTCTGCCGGGACCGCGTTGTCGTTTCCTGTTCACGTTCACTCTCCGGTTGCGGGTCGTGATAGCCGGACCTGGGGTCCGGGAGAAGGACCGTCGGTCTTCCTGAACCAGCCCCCTTGGGGTAGGGTACGCCCCCAAAAGGGAAATAATGAAGACCGTATGTTATCTGAAACATAACAAAGCGTGATTTTAAAAACAACATTTTTTTTGTTACAGCACTCCTGTCTTGAATACTTTATCATCACCCACTCCCTCGGCCGAGGAAAGCCCTTGACCTCGTCCGGCCGCTTCTGCCACTTACCAAGGCGCTTGCATCCAAGCCAACCCCCACTATTTAAGGAGACATCATGCCCGTCACCCTCGTCGATCATCCGCTGGTACGACACAAACTGGGCATCCTGCGCGAAGAAGGCTTGAGCACCAAGGAATTCCGGGACGTGGCCGAGGAACTGGCCAGGCTTCTCACCTACGAGGCCACCCGGGATTTGGAGACGGAAAAGAAGACCATCACGGGCTGGGCCGGGCCGGTGGAGGTGGAGCAGATCAAGGGCAAGAAGTTCACCGTGGTGCCCATCCTGCGCGCCGGGCTGGGCATGATGCCCGGGGTCCTGGACATGGTCCCCGGGGCCAAGGTTAGCGTGGTGGGCATGTACCGCAACGAGGAGACCTTGGAGCCCGTGCGCTACTACGTGAAGCTGGCCAAGGACATTGGGAGCCGCACGGCCCTGATCCTGGACCCCATGCTGGCCACGGGCGGCACGCTCATCGCCACCATCGACCTGCTGAAAGAGGCCGGGTGCAAGAGCATCAAGGGGATATTCCTGGTGGCCGCGCCCGAGGGCCTGGAGCGCCTCAAGAAGACCCACCCCGAGGTGCAGGTCTACGTGGCGGCCATTGACCAGCGCCTGAATGACGTGGGCTACATCCTGCCCGGGCTGGGCGACGCGGGCGACAAGATTTTCGGCACCAAATAGGGGGCGAACATGTCCGATACCTTTCCCACTGAATACCAACTGCGGGTCCGCGACTTCCCGGTCGGGGCTCAGATGCTCTTCGTGGCCTTCGGAGCCCTGGTCCTGGTTCCCCTGCTCACGGGCTTGAACCCCAACGTGGCCCTGTTCTGCGCGGGCCTGGGCACCCTCATCTATCAGGTGCTGACCAAATTCCGCATCCCCATCTTCCTGGGCTCCTCCTTTTCCTTCATCGCGCCCATCATGCTCTGCATGCAGCGCTACGGAGAGGCGGCCACCCTGGGCGGCCTGGCCTCGGTGGGCCTGGTCTACATGCTCTTCGCCCTGCTGATTAAGGTGCGCGGGCCGGGGTTCCTCAAGCGCTATTTGCCGCACATCGTCACCGGCCCGGTGATCATGGTCATCGGGCTCATCCTGGCCCCGGTGGGCGTGTTCATGGCCATGGGCAAGACCGGGGACGGCGCGGCCGTGCTCCTGCCCCAAAACCAGGCCATGACCATCTCCATGATCTCGCTGGCGGTCACGGTTCTGGTGGCCATCAAGGGCAAGGGCATGCTCCGGCTCATCCCCATCATCTGCGGCATCGCGGCCGGATACGCCACCAGCCTGGTCATGGGCGTGGTGGATTTCGCGCCCGTGGCCGCGGCCCCCTGGTTCAAGATGCCGGACTTCGTGACCCCGGAGTTCCATTTCGAGGCCATCATGATCATTGTCCCGGTGGCCATCGCGCCCATCATCGAGCACATCGGCTCTATCCTGGCCATCGGCTCGGTCACGGGCAAGGACTACTTCGAGGACCCGGGCGTGCACCGCTCCATCCTGGGCGACGGGGTGGCCACCACCCTGGCCGGGTGCCTGGGCGGCCCGCCGCTGACCACCTACGCCGAAGTCACCGGGGCCGTGTCCCTGATCAAGATCTACAATCCGGCGCTGATGACCTGGGCGGCGGTCACGGCCGTGGCCCTGGCCTTCATCGGCAAGCTGGGGGCGCTGCTCCAGACCATCCCGGCCCCGGTCATGGGCGGGATCATGCTCCTTCTCTTCGGGGCCATCATGGTGGTGGGCTTGAATTCCCTGGTCCTGGACGGCCAGGACCTGATGAAGCCGCGCAACATGGTCATCGTGGCCCTCATCGTGGTCCTGGGCATGGGCAAGATGAGCTTCTCCTTCCTGGGCGTGCACCTGGAGGGCATCGGCCTGGCCGGGGTGGCCGGGGTGCTCCTGAACGCGCTCCTGCCCCGGGACCGGGAGGAGGAGCCAGCGATTTGACCACGGCCTTCCAGCCTTTCTCCACGAAAAACACAGGCGGCCTGGGACATCCGGGCCGCCTTTTTTCGGCCATTGCCCTCCCGCCTTGCGAGGACTATATCCCCTCCATGCACGCTTTTTCTCCCGGCGCGCCGGGCTCCCTGGCCCAGCCGCCCTTCCTGCCCATGACCCGGGCCGAGATGGACCGCCTGGGCTGGACCGAACTGGACATCCTGCTCATCACCGGCGACGCCTACGTGGACCACCCCTCGTTCGGCGCGCCCCTTCTGGGCCGCTGGCTGGTGGAGCACGGCTTCCGCACGGGCCTGATCGCCCAGCCCCTGTGGAACGACCCCCTGGACGCCGCGCGCATGGGCCGCCCCCGGCTCTTTGTCGGGGTCACGGCCGGGTCCCTGGACTCCATGCTGGCCCATTACACGGCCTTTCGCAAGAAACGCAGCGACGACGCCTACACCCCGGGCGGCCAAGCAGGGGCAAGGCCCAACCGGGCGGCCATCGCCTACGCCAACCTGGCCCAGCGGGCTTTCCCCGGCCTGCCCGTGGCCCTGGGCGGCATCGAGGCCTCCCTGCGCCGAGTCTCCCACTACGATTTCTGGTCCGACTCCCTGCGCCGCTCCGTGCTCCTGGACAGCAAGGCCACGGTCCTGCTCTACGGCATGGCCGAGACCTCCATCCTGGCCCTGGCCCAGGCCCTGAACCAGGACCACGACCCGAAGTCCCGTGACACGCGCAGCCTCCTGCCCCTTTTGGCCAGCATCCCAGGCGCGGTCTTTGCCGCCCGGCCCACGGACCTGGTGGACATCCAGACCATGGCCGGGACCGCCTTGTCCCCGGATAAAGCCGAGCCCCTGCCGGTCCTGGAACTGCCCTCCCACGAGGCCATCCTGGCCGACCCCAAGCTGTTGATCGAAGCCACGGCCCTCCTGGAACGCCAGGTGCACCAGGACCGGGAACTGGTCGTGCAGTCCTCGGGCGGACGACTGGTGGTCCTCACCCCGCCCGGCCCGGGCCTAGAGGGCGAGGCCCTGGACCGGCTGTACGCCCTGCCCTTCTCCCGAGCGGCCCATCCCGAGTATGCCGAACCCATTCCGGCCGCGGCCATGATCCTCACCAGCGTGAACACCCACCGGGGCTGCGCCGGGGGCTGCTCTTTCTGCACCCTGGCCCTGCACCAGGGACGGCGCATCCGCTCCCGGAGCCGGGCCTCCATCCTGGCCGAGATCGCCCGGGTGGCCTCCTTGCCCGGATTCGCCGGGAGCATCAGCGACGTGGGCGGACCCAGCGCCAACATGTGGGGCGGAAAGTGTACGGCCGATCCCGGGGCTTGCCAGCGGGCCAGTTGCCTGACCCCGGCCCTGTGCCGCTCTTTCCAGGTGGACCAGGGGGCTTTCGTGGACCTTTTGCGCGAGGCCGCGTCCCTGGACCGGGTGCGCCACCTGCGCGTGGCCAGCGGCTGGCGCATGGACCTGGCCCTGGCCGACGTGAAGGCCTTGGGCCGTCTGGTGCGCGAATTCGTGGGCGGCCAGGCCAAGGTCGCGCCCGAGCACAAGTCTGGCCAGGTGCTGAAACTCATGCGCAAGCCGCCCTTTTCCACCTTTGAGGACTTCCTGGCCCTGTTCACCCGGGAATCGGCCCGGGCCGGGAAGGAGCAGTACGTGGTCCCCTATCTCATGAGCGCCTTTCCCGGGTGCACGGTGGCGGACATGCGCGAACTCTCGGCCTGGCTTGGAGCCAAGGGCTGGAAGCCCACCCAGGTCCAGTGCTTCATCCCCCTGCCGGGCACGGCGGCCGCAGCCATGTTCCATGCCGGGTGCGACCTGACCGGAGCGCCCATCCACGTGGCCCGCACCGATGCCGAACGCCTGGCCCAGCACGGGGTCCTGATTCCGAGCACCGGCCATGGGGACGGGCGCAGCAAACGTTCCCGGCCCGGGAGGCCGAAATTTTAATTCGGGCGTAACATTTTGTTTTGGTCTTTGGTCTATAAAAGAGCGCACACGTGTGATGACAGGCCCGCCGGGCCAGGCCATTGTGCAAGGGGACAGACCTTTCCCCTGTCCTGGCCGGTGAAGCATATATCCTGGGGATTCACGGACCTGCATGGGAATCGGGTTTGACCCAATGGCCGCCGAAGGCCCGCTCGTCGAAGCGGCCAAGAAAGGCGACGGCCGGGCTTTTGCCGAACTGGTGCGCCGGAACAAAAGCGCCGTGTTCCGTCTGGCCGCGCGGTTCGCACGCACCCGCTCCGAGGTCGAGGACCTGGCCCAGGAAACTTTTTTCAAGGCCTTTCGGGAGTTGGACGGATTTAGGGGCGAAGCGGCCTTTTCCACCTGGCTGCGCAAGGTGGCCGCGAGTTGCTGTTTGAGCGCCCTGAAACGGAACAAGACCATCCCCTCCCTGGGCGGGGACCTGGATTTCGAGATCGTGGACGAGCGCGGCCCGCGCGCCCTGGCCGCCCTGGAGGCCCGGGACACCCTGGACAAGCTCATGGCCCGCCTCGATCCCCGGGACCGGGTCATCATCACCCTTCTGGAACTGGAAGGGGAAAGCGTGGAGCAGACCGCGCACCTGACCGGCATGAGCCAAATCAATGTGAGGGTCCGGGCCCACCGCGCCCGGGCCAGGTTGCGAAAATTCTTGGAGGCCGA
Organism: uncultured delta proteobacterium; assembly: GCA_903835685.1. Lineage (GTDB taxonomy): Bacteria > Desulfobacterota > Desulfovibrionia > Desulfovibrionales > Desulfovibrionaceae > CAILNX01. Next base: position 124,303 of record CAILNX010000037.1, on the reverse strand, counting down.
CCATGATGGCAGAACAGGATGAACTTGGGCGTCTCTTCTCCCTGGCCCGCAAGGCCCGTCCGGACCTGACCACTCTTGAGCCGGGATTCGAGGACCGGGTCCTGCGCCGGATCAAGGTCCGCACCATCCAGACCCTCCCCCTGTCCACGCTCTGGGAGCGGTGGAAGACCGCCTTTGTGCTGGCCGCCTCCTGCCTGATCCTGGCCTGGTTCTTCCTGGGACCCGGCGATCCGGTCCTGGACCTGGCCGGGGGCATGACCAGCCTCTTTGACTTGGAAACCACGGAATTCGTCCTGCCCGGAGGTCCTTTGTGAACAGCGGCAAACAGATGCTCTGGACGCTGGCGGTCTTTGTCCTGGGCCTAGTCCTGGGCGCAAGTGTCATCAACCAGTACCACAAGAAATACCTGGCCAGCATGGTCGAGGGTGGCACCAGCGCCTTCCACGAGCACATGAAACGCAAATTCATGGCCGACCTGGACCTGGACCAGGCCCAGCGCGAGCGCATGGAGCCCCTCATGACCGAGCTCCATGAGAAGATCCGGGCGATACGCCGCCAGGCTGAACCGGAAATCAAGAAATTGTTCGAAGAGGCCAAGCCCGGCATCCTGGACCTGCTGCGCCCCGACCAGGTCCAGAAGTTCAAGGAGATGGAGGCCAAGCGCAAGCGTCGGCACGAGTCGGCCAACGCCACCAAATCCTAGCTGGGCAACGATTCCGTACCCCTGGAAGAGAGGCTGGCCCCTCCCTGTCTGGCCGCTATTTTCTGTTGGACAGGATTTTGTAACAAATCACAGGGTTGTCCTACCTCCCTGACAATGAAAGACTTGCATCCCGGGCTCTTCGCCCGTAAAATAGCACCATTCGGGCGCGCATTGGCCTGGCCGGAACTCCCCTGTCTGTGCAGGCAGGGCTGACGGAACAGTATGGACACGGACCGGACCTCCCCCTCCCGGGCCGGATGGTTGGCGCAAGCCAGCCGCCGGGACCGCCACTCAGGATGACAGGATACCCTTATGTCTGAACCTCGCCGCCTCGGGCGGTCGCTCACGATTTGGTTGCTGCTGGTGCTGGCCTGCGCCCTGGGGGCCGGAGCCTATTTCGGCTTCGGGCCGTCCTCGGGGACCGAGAAGAAGTCCGGCCCGCCCGTGCGCCGCTCCCCGGTGGTGGCCGACCAGGCCAAGCGCCAGGACGTGAACATCTCCCTGTCCGGGCTCGGGTCCGTGGTGCCCTTCAACACCGTGACGGTCAAGAGCCGGGTGGACGGGGAGCTCATGCAGGTTCCGGTGAACGAAGGTCAGCCGGTGAAAAAGGGTGAGCTTCTGGCCCAGATCGATCCCCGACCCTTCCAGGTCCAGCTCTCCCAGGCCGAGGGCCAGATGGCCCGGGACCGGGCTCTCCTGGAGAACGCCAAGGTGGACCTGGCCCGCTACCAGAGCCTCGCGGGCCAGGACTACATCGCCAAACAACAGGCCGACACCCAGTTGTCCCTGGTCCACCAGTACGATGGCGCGGTCAAGTCCGACCAGGCCCAGATCGATACGGCCAAGCTCCAGATCACCTTCAGCCGGATCACCTCGCCCCTTGACGGCCGGGTGGGCCTGCGCCTGGTGGACCCGGGGAACATGGTCCGGGCCTCGGACGCGGGCGGGCTTCTGGTCATCACCCAGTTCGACCCCATCAGCGTGGTCTTCACCATTGCCGAGGACAGCCTGCCCCAGGTGAGCGAACGCCTGCTCTCCGGGGAAAAACTCCCGGTGGAGGCCCTGGACCGAGAGCAGAAACGCAAGCTTTCCGACGGCTATCTCCTGACCATGGACAACCAGATCGACGTGAACACCGGCACGGTCAAGCTCAAGGCCACCTTCTCCAATGGAGACGCCGCCCTGTTTCCCAACCAGTTCGTCAATGTGCGCATGCGGGTGGCCGTGCTCCCCTCGGTGGTGGTCATCCCGGCCGCAGCGGTCCAACGCGGCCCCCAGGGGACCTTCGTCTACCTGATCCAGCCCGACGCAACCGTGACCGCCCGAAACATCCGGATCGGGGCCTTGAGCGATGGCCTGACCGTGGTCGAGGAGGGCCTGTCTGGCGGAGAAAGCGTGGTCATCGAAGGCGCGGACCGGCTGCGCGAGGGCTCCCAGGTTGACGTCAAGGGACAGGACGGGGCCAAGGACAAGAAAGCATCATGAACCTGTCCCAACCGTTCATCATGCGGCCCGTGGCCACCACCCTGCTCATGGTGGCCATCATCCTGGCCGGGGCCGTGGCCTACCGCCAGCTTCCCGTGGCCGCCCTGCCCCAGGTGGACTATCCCACCATTCAGGTGCGCACCTTTTATCCGGGCGCGAGCCCGGACGTCATGGCCTCCTCGGTCACCGCCCCCCTGGAGCGCCAGTTCGGGCAGATGCCCGGCCTGACCCAGATGACCTCGGCCTCGTCCAGCGGCAGTTCGGTCATCACCATGCAGTTCTCCCTGGAGCTGAACCTGGACGTGGCCGAACAGCAGGTCCAGGCGGCCATCAACGCGGCCTTCACCTTCCTGCCCAAGGACCTGCCCACGCCCCCGGTGTACAGCAAGGTGAACCCGGCCGACGCGCCCATCCTGACCCTGGCGCTTTCCTCGGACACCCTGCCCCTGCCCAAGGTCGAGGACCTGGCCGACACCCGTTTCGCCCAGAAGATATCCCAGCTCCCGGGCGTGGGCCTGGTGAGCTTGAGCGGCGGCCAGCGCCCGGCCGTGCGCGTGCATGCCAATCCCACGGCCCTGGCCTCCTTCGGCCTGACCCTGGAGGACCTGCGCACGGCCATTTCCCAGGCCAACGTGGACCAGGCCAAGGGCAGCTTCGACGGCCCCCGCCAGGCCTCCATCATCGGGGCCAACGACCAGCTTTTCTCTAGCGAGGAATACAAACCCCTTATCGTGGCTTACAAGAACGGCGCGCCCGTGCGCCTGTCCGACGTGGCCGAGGTGGTGGACGGGGCCGAGGACCTGCGCCAGGCGGCCTGGAAGGACAAGACCCCGGCCGTGATCATGAACATCCAGCGCCAGCCCGGAGCCAATGTCATCGAGGTGGTGGACCGGATCAAGAAGCTCCTGCCCCAGTTGCAAAGCTCCCTGCCCTCGGCCGTGAACGTGTCCGTGCTCACGGATCGGACCACCACCATCCGGGCCTCGGTCACGGACGTGCAGATCGAGCTCCTGTTCGCCGTGGTCCTGGTGGTCATGGTCATCTACGTGTTCCTGCGCAACCTCCCGGCCACGACCATTCCCAGCGTGGCCGTACCCCTGTCCCTGGTGGGCACCTTCGGGATCATGTATCTCATGGGATTTAGCCTGAACAACCTCTCGCTCATGGCCCTGACCATCTCCACCGGATTCGTGGTGGACGACGCCATCGTCATGATCGAGAACGTGAGCCGCTACGTGGAACAGGGCATGCCCCCCCTGGAGGCGGCCCTCAAAGGCTCCAAGCAGATCGGGTTCACCATTCTGTCCCTGACCATCTCCCTGATCGCCGTGCTCATCCCGCTTTTGTTCATGGGCGACGTGGTGGGACGGCTCTTTCGGGAGTTCGCGGTAACGCTGGGCGTGACCATCCTCATCTCGGCCGTGGTCTCGCTGACGCTCACGCCCATGATGTGCGCGCGCATTTTGAAGCACGTGCCCGAGGACGGCGGCGGCCGCTTCTTCTCCTCCACCCAGCGCATGTTCGACCGGATCATCGAGGCCTACGGCCGCACCCTGACCTGGGTCCTGGGGCATCAGAGCGCCACCCTGGTCGTGGCCGTGGCCACCCTGGCCCTGACCGTGGTCCTGTACATCATCATCCCCAAGGGCTTTTTCCCGGTCCAGGACACCGGGCTCATCCAGGGCATCTCCGAGGCCCCCCAGTCCATCTCCTTTGCGGCCATGGCCGAACGCCAGCAGGCCCTGGCGGCTGTGATCCTAAAAGACCCGGCCGTGGAGAGCGTGTCCTCCTTCATCGGCATCGACGGGACCAACACCTCCCTGAACAGCGGCCGCATCCTCATCAATTTGAAGTCCTTGGAAGAACGGCCGGAGACCGTGGAAGGGGTCATCCGCCGCCTGACCCCGGCCCTGGCCGAGGTGGACGGCATCGTCCTGTACATGCAGGCCGTGCAGGACTTGAGCGTGGACGCCCGGGTCAGCCGGACCCAGTACCAGTACACCCTGGAGGCCCCCAATTCCGAGGAGCTGAACATCTGGGCGCCCAGGCTGGTCGAATCCATGCGCAAGCGGCCCGAGCTTCTGGACGTGGGCAGCGACCAGTTGGACAAGGGACCCCGGGTGTACCTGACCATCGACCGGGCCACGGCCTCACGCCTGGGCATCACCCCGCAGCAGATCGACGACACCCTGTACGACGCCTTTGGCCAGCGCCAGGTCTCCACCATTTTCACCGAACTGAACCAGTACCGGGTGGTGCTCACCGCTGCGGCCGAGATGCAGAAAGGGTTTTCCAGCTTCGACAACATCTATTTGCGCGGAACCGACGGCAAGCCCGTGCCCCTCTCGGCCGTGACCCGCATGACCGAGACCACCGGTCCCCTGGTCATCAGCCGCCAGGGCCAGTTCCCGGCCGTGACCACCTCCTTCAACGTGGCCCAGGGCATGTCCCTGGGGCATGCGGTCAAGGCCGTGCAGGAGGTCAGCCAGGACCTGGGCATTCCCGAGAGCATCCAGGGCAGCTTCCAGGGCACGGCCCAGGCCTTCATGTCCTCCCTGGGCAACCAACCCCTGCTCATCCTGGCCGCCCTGGTCACCGTGTATATCGTGCTCGGGGTCATGTACGAGAGCTACATCCACCCCATCACCATCCTATCCACCCTGCCCTCGGCCGGGGTGGGCGCGGTGCTGGCCCTCATGCTCTTCAAGACCGACTTAGGGGTCATCTCGGTCATCGGCATCATCCTCTTGATCGGCATCGTGAAGAAGAACGGAATCATGATGGTGGACTTCGCCCTCGACGCCGAGCGCGAAGAGGGCAAGAGCCCGGAGGAGGCCATCTACCAGGCCTGTCTGCTGCGCTTTCGGCCCATCATGATGACCACCATGGCCGCCCTGCTCGGGGCATTGCCCCTGGCCCTGGGCACGGGCGTGGGCTCGGAGCTGCGCCGCCCCTTGGGCATCACCATCATCGGCGGCCTGGTCATCAGCCAGATACTCACCCTGTACACCACCCCGGTCATCTACCTGGCCTTTGACCGGCTGGCCCGGCGGGTGCGCGGCCAGGCCCCGGCCCAGTCCGGACATACGACTGGGCACACGGGTGGGCACACGGGTGGGCACATGGGTGGGCACATGGGCGAGCACAAGGCCGACGCTCCCAGGCCATGAGCTTCTCCACCCATTTCATCCGGCGGCCCGTGGCCACCACCCTCATGACCATCGGCCTGGTCCTGGCCGGGGCCATGGCTTTTCGCCTGCTCCCGGTCTCGCCCCTGCCCCAGGTGGATTTCCCGACCATCTCGGTGCAGGCGGCCCTGCCCGGGGCCGACCCGGAAACCATGGCCACGGCCGTGGCCGCGCCGCTGGAGCGCCAGTTCGGCCGCATCGCCGGGGTCACGGAAATGACCTCCACCAGCTACCGGGGCAGCACCAGCATCACCCTGCAATTCGACCTGGACCGCAACATCGACGGCGCGGCCCGGGACGTGCAGGCGGCCATCAACGCGGCCCGGGGATTCCTCCCGGCCAATCTTCCCAACAACCCCACCTACCGCAAGGTGAATCCGGCCGACGCGCCCATCCTCATCCTGGCCCTGACCTCCAAGTTCAAGTCCAAGCCCGAGATCTACGACCTGGCCTCCACCTACCTCCAGCAGAAGCTGGCCCAGGTGCCTGGCGTGGGCCAGGTTTTCGTCGGCGGCGGATCGCTTCCGGCCGTGCGCGTGTCGCTCAATCCCACGGCCTTGAACAAGTACGAGATCAGCCTGGAGGACGTGCGCGGCACCCTGGCCAAGACCAACGTGAACCGGCCCAAGGGCCAGATTTCCGCCGGGGACCGGGCCTGGGAGATCGAGGCCAACGACCAGTTGCACGAGGCCTGGCAGTACGAACCCCTGATCCTGGCCTACCGCTCCGGGGCCGCCGTGCGCCTGGCCGACGTGGCCACAGTGGAGCAGTCCGTGGAGGACGTGCGCACGGTCGGACTGGTGAACGGAGAACCGGCGGTCATGCTGGTGGTCTTCCGCCAGCCCGGGGCCAACATCATCCAGACCGTGGACAACGTCCGGGCCCTGCTCCCGCATTTGAAGGCCACCCTGCCCGAGAGCATCAACATGGACGTGGTCCTGGACCGCACCCCGCCCATCCGCAACTCCCTGAAGCACGTGGAGATATCCCTGCTGCTCTCCTGCTGCCTGGTCATCCTGGTGGTCTTCATCTTCCTGCGGGACTTGCGGGCCACCATCATCCCCGGGGTGGCCGTGGTGGCCTCTCTGGTGGGGACCTTTGCGGTCATGTACCTCCTGGACTACTCCCTGGACAACCTGTCCCTCATGGCCCTGACCATCGCCACGGGGTTCGTGGTGGACGACGCCATCGTGGTCCTGGAAAACATCACCCGGCACATGGAGAACGGGGCTTCTCCCATGCAGGCGGCCCTGACCGGGGCCGGGGAAATCTCGTTCACGGTCCTGTCCATGAGCATCTCCCTGGTGGCCGTGTTCATCCCCATCCTGCTCATGGGCGGCATGGTCGGTCGGCTCTTTCGGGAATTCGCCATGACCATGTCCGCAGCCATCATGGTCTCCCTGCTCCTGTCCCTGACCGTCACGCCCATGATGTGCGCCACCCTGCTCAAGGGCAACGGGAAAAGGACCCACGGCCGTCTCTACCACCAGACCGAGCGCATCTTCGTCTGGATGCACTCCTCTTACGAAAAAAGCCTGCGCTGGGCCTTGCGCCACTCCCGCTTCATGCTCGTTCTCATCGCGATCACCGTGGTCATGAACGTGTACCTGTACATGCTGGTGCCCAAGGGCTTCTTTCCCCAGCAGGACGTGGGCCGGGCCATGGCCGCCATCCAGGCCGCTCAGGACATCTCCTTCCAGGCCATGCGGGACAAGCTCAAGGAAGTGGCCGACATCATCAAGACCGACCCGGACGTGGAGTACGTGGCCGGATTCTCGGGCGGGGGCGGGGGCGGCGGGTCCACCACCAACACCGCGCGCATGTTCATCACCCTAAAGCCCTATGACCAGCGCACTGGCACCGTGGACGCCATGCTCGGCCGGTTACGCCGCCGCCTGGCCGAGGTGCCAGGCGCGCCCACCTTCATGCAGATGGTCCAGGACCTGCGCGTGGGCGGCCGGGGCAGCAACGCCCTGTACCAGTACACCCTGCAAAGCGACAGCATCGGGGACTTGAGCGCCTGGGGCCAGCGCCTGCTGGTCAAGATGCGCACCCTGCCCCAGCTTGTGGACGTGAATTCCGACCAGCAGGACAAGGGCCTGCAATCCTGGCTGACCCTGGACCGGGACACGGCCTCCCGCATGGGCATCAGTCCCAAGCTTCTGGACGACACCCTGGCCGACGCCTTTGGCCAGCGCCAGGTGTCCATCACCTACACCCTGCTCAACCAGTACCACGTGGTCATGGAAGTGGCCCCCAAGTATTGGCAAAGCCCGGAAACCTTGCGCGACATCCGGGTCCCCACCTCCTCGGGCAAGCTGACCCCTCTTTCGGTGTTCACCCGCTACGAGCCGCGCTTCACCACCCTGGCCGTGAACCACCAGAGCCAGTTCCCCTCCACCACCATTTCCTTCAACCTGGCCCCGGGCGTGGCCCTGGGCCAGGCCGTGGCCTCCATCGAGGAGGCCTCCCGGGAGTTGGGCCTGCCCGCAAACGTCCGGGGCAGCTTCCAGGGCACGGCCCAGGCCTTCATGGCCTCCCTGGCCAACCAGCCCCTGCTCATCCTGGCCGCCCTGATCACCGTGTACATCGTGCTCGGCGTGCTCTACGAAAGTTACATCCACCCCATCACCATCCTGTCCACCCTGCCCTCGGCCGGAGTGGGCGCGGTGCTGGCCCTGCTCATTTTCAACACGGACTTAAGCGTCATCGCGCTCATCGGCATCATTCTGCTCATCGGCATCGTGAAGAAGAACGGGATCATGATGGTGGACTTCGCCCTGGAAGCCGAACGCCGGGACGGACTCTCCCCGGAGGAGGCCATCTTCCGGGCCTGCCTGCTGCGCTTTCGGCCCATCATGATGACCACCATGGCCGCCCTGCTGGGCGCATTCCCCCTGGCCATGGGCATAGGCGCGGGCGCTGAGCTGAGGCGGCCCTTGGGCATCACCATCATCGGCGGCCTGGTCTTCAGCCAGGTGTTGACCCTGTACACCACGCCCGTGGTCTATTTGTACATGGACCGCTTCCGGCTCTTCCTGGACGCCCGGCGCAAGGGCCGCAAGACGCCTCCGCCCTCCCTGCATCCGGCCGAAAGCGGAGCCGGGAGTCCCTAGCCCAGTTTTTTGCAGTTCCCCGGAAAAGGGGTGCCGAGCGCCCTTGTATCTTTGTCGAGCTTCGACTAAGAGCCTTTCTCGTCGGGCCATGAGCGCGGCGAAACCCGAGGCCGGGAAGGCACAGACCACAAGGAGACCAGCATGGCCAAAGGCCGCAACTACACTGAAAAGCTCCTCACCGTCGCCACCAAGCTGCGCGACATCGCCGAGAACATGGAAGAGGAATTTCCCGAGGATTACGACCGCATGGGCGTGAGACTGGAGGAAATGGCCGAGGAACTCGAGGAGATGGCCGACGAGGCCGAGCCCACCGAGGATTCCTCCTACGAAGACGGGGAATAGTTAAAGCATGTTCACCGGGTCCAGGTCCAACTGGGCCCGGAAATCGCTGTTCCGGGGCAGGCCCCGGACCACCCGGGCGAAAAGCTCCCGCACCGTGGGCCAGCGCTGGGCCTTGACCAGGCAGTGAAAACGGTTGCGTCCCTTGAGTCGGCTTAAAGGGGCCGGGGCCGGACCCAGGACCACGGCCCCGAGTTCCCGAGCCGCCTCGCGCACGCCCTTGGCCACCTGTCCCAGGACCAGAGCGCCATCGGCCCACTCGGCCGGATAGCTGAAGCGGATCAGCCCGAGTTTCACAAAGGGCGGATAGTTGTACTTGCGGCGCAGCTCGATCTCCCGCTGATAAAAGGCCTCATAGTCTCCCTTGACCACGAAATCCCAGAACACGTGCCCGGGATTGCGGGTCTGGATGAGCACCTCCCCGGGCTTGTCCCCCCGGCCCGAACGGCCGGCCGCCTGGACCAGGAGCTGGAAGGAACGCTCCGAGGCCCGGTAGTCCGGGAGGTTCAGGCCCAGATCCCCGTCCGCCACCACCACCAAGGTCACATTGGGGAAATGATGCCCCTTGGAGAGCATCTGGGTGCCCACCATGACCTGGGCCTCGCCGCGCAAAAAGCTGCCCAGGATGTCCTCCAGGCGCTCCTGCCGCCGGGTGGAGTCCCGGTCCAGGCGCAGGACGCTCGTCCCGGCCGGAACCAGGCCCTCCAGGGTCTCCTCCAGATGCTGGGTCCCGCCGCCCAAGGGCAGGAAGGACAGCCCCCCGCATTTGGCGCAGGGCACGGGAAAGGGGTAGGTCAGGCCGCAGTAGTGGCAGATCAGCCGCTCCCGGGTCTTGTGATAGGTCATGCCCACGTTGCATTCCGGGCAGCGGTACACGGCCTCGCGCTCGTTGTCCTTGCCGCATTCCAAGCAATACATCATAGGCGCGTAGCCCCGGCGGTTGAGCATGACCATGGCCTGGTCCCCGGCCGCGAGCACTGATTGAAGACGGTCTTTGGTCTCGGCGGCAAAGGGCTCGTCCTGGGCGTTCTTGCCGCTCATGGGCACCAGGCGGATGTCCGGCAGCCGGGCCGCGCCCACCCGGTTGCGCAGCACATACACGGGGATGGCCCCGGTCTGGGCCGCGTGAAAGGTCTTCACGTCCGGGGTGGCCGAGCCCAGAACCAGGAGCGCGCCCGCCCGACTGGCCCGAAAATAGGCCACTTCCTTGGACTGGTAGGAGAGCCGCTCCTCCTGCTTGTAGGATTCGTCGTGCTCCTCGTCCATGACCACCAGGCCCAGGCGGGGCAGGGGCAGGAACAGGGCCGAGCGGCTGCCCACCACCAGGGCCGGGCCACCCTCCCCGGCCTTGTCCCAGGCCAGGTCCGTGAAGGTGCGCTCGCGACGGGCCGGAGTCTGAGACCCGTGATGGAAGATGACCGGGAGGTCCGGGAAACGGCGGCTGGCCTCCCGCCACAGGGACAAGGCCAGGGCGATTTCCGGGGCCAGGAGCAGGACCGAACGGCCTGAATTCAGGCAACGCGCGGCCAGTTCCATATAGAGATGGGTCTTGCCGCTGCCGGTGATGCCGAACACCAGCCGGGTCTGGGCCGTGCCCAGGTCCAGGGCCGCAAAAAGCCCTTCCAGGGCCTGGGCCTGATCCGGGGTGCACACCCGGCCCGGGCCGCAGGAATCCGGGTCGCTTTCCTCAGGCTCCAGAGGCAAAAGCGGGTCCTCGTCCAGGGGTCCCACGCGCACCAGGCCGTGCCGGGCCAGGGTCTCCACGGTCCCGGACGTGCCCGGCCCCAGGGCCGTGGCCACCCGCTCCCGCAGTTGGGGGCCGTGCTCCAACAGAAACTCCAGGACCGCGAGTTGCCGCACGGCCCCGGGCCGCACCCGCCAGGGCGGGTCCGAGGCCAGGCTCACGTACTCCTCTTCGGCCTCGGCCAGGGCCTGGGAGCGGATCTTCATGCCCCCCCGGGCGAAGAGCGCGGCCAGCCGGTCCTGCTCGGCCTCGGGCAGGGCGGCCAGCCGCTTGGGACTGAGGGCCGAGAGGCCCTTCTCGCCCGGAACCGAAAAAAGGACCTTGGGGGAGCGCAGGCGCAGGGGCAGGATGGTTTCCAGGATGCGGCCCACCGGGACCATCTGGCGGGCTGAGAGCTCCCCGGCCAGGGCCAGGTAGTCGGCGTCCAGCAGGGGCCGGGTCTCCAGGGGCCAGAGCAGGGGCTTTAAGGTCACGCCCTCGGGCGGGGCCGCGTCCAGGGAGGTGACGAGCCCCATGCGCAGGGACCGGCCCATGGGCACGAGCACCCGCTGGCCCACGGCCAGGTCCGGGAACCGGGCCGGGCGCAGATAGGTCAGGGTGGCGTGGGGCGGGCTGGCCAGCAGGACCTGGCAGCAGGACGGCCCGGGAATCTGAGTCATGAATCGGCCCCCGAGGTTTTCGGGGTCCTCTCCACCCTATCCCTCCAGCACTTCGGTCAACCGCTTTTTCAGCAGGTCCCGCATGGCCGGGTCGTTCAGGCCCATGTAGACGTTGGCCGCCAGGTACTCGGGCCAGTCGCCCGCGTCGAACCTCTGGCCCTTGAGCTTCACGGCCAGGAGACGGTTCTCCTTGACCAGGGCCTGCAGGGCGTCGGTGAGCTGGATTTCCCCGCCCACGCCGGGCTTGCACTTCTCCAGATGCTTGAAGATGTCCGGGAACAGGACGTAACGGCCGACCATGGCCAGGCGCGAGGGGGCCTTGCCCACGGCGGGCTTCTCCACCACCCCGCGCACCCGGTACATGCCCGGGGCGAATTCCTCGCCCTGGATGATCCCGTACTTGTCCACCTGGTTCTCGGGCACCTCGATGACCCCGACCACGGGCATGTGCTCGGCCAGGGCCACGTCCATGAGTTGGCCGATGGCCGGGTCCGGCCCGAACATGAGGTCGTCGCCGACCATGACCGCCACGGGCTCGTCCCCACACACGGCCCGGGCGCAGAGCACGGCGTGCCCCAGGCCGAGTTGCTCCTTCTGGCGGATGGCGATGACCGTGACCATCTCGGCCACGTCCCGGATGGTCTTGATCAGATCGAGCTTCCCGGCCCGCTCCAGGACCCGCTCCAGGGCCAGGTTGTAGTCGAAATGGTCCTGGATGATGACCTTGTTCTGGTTGGTGACAAAGACCACGTCGGTGAGCCCGGCGGCCTGGGCCTCCTCCACCACGTACTGGATGATGGGTTTGTTGTGGATGGGCAGCATTTCCTTGGGCACGTTCTTGGTGGCGGGCAGAAGGCCCGTACCCCAGCCAGCCACGGGCACGATCACTTTCTTGATCTTCATGGACAGACTCCTGGTTCGGGTTGGGCTTCAAAAGGCCGGGAGCATCCCGGGTCTTTCGGCGGCTCACCGTCCTGATGCGGACAGCGGCCAGGCCCCTTGTCTCATCTCCGGCTCAAGGGCCGGATACGGAGATGCGACATCATTGCAAATTTTTCTCGACCAGCTCGGCCAGTTCCTGGGCCAAGCGCTCGACCTTGTCCGCGTCCTGGCCCTCGACCATGACCCGGGCCTTGGGCTCGGTGCCGGAATAGCGCAGAAGCACCCGGCCGCGCCCGGCCAACTCCTTCTCCACCTTGGCCACGGCCGCCTGCAGGGCCGGGACCTGCTCAAAGGGTGGCTTCTTGCTCACCCGCACGTTGATGAGCTTTTGCGGATAGGGGATGAGCAGGTGGGAGAGTTCGGACAAGGGCCGGTTCTTTTCCTGCATGATGCGCAGAAGCTGGAGCCCGGCCAGGATGCCGTCGCCCGTGGTGCTGTATTCCAGGAAGATGAGGTGCCCGGACTGTTCGCCGCCGAACACCGCGCCCTCCCGACGCATGGCCTCCACCACGTAGCGGTCGCCCACCGGGGTGCGCAGGAGCTTCCCGCCCCGCTCTTCCATGAACACCTCCAGGGCCATGTTGCTCATGACCGTGGACACCAGGAGCCCCTTGGCCAGGGCCTGGCGCTCCATCAGGTCCAAGGCGCACAGGGCCATGAGCTGGTCCCCGTCCAGGACCTGGCCTTTCTCGTCCACCACGATGAGCCGGTCCCCGTCCCCGTCCAGGGCCAGGCCGAGGTCCGCGCCTGTGTCCAGGACCATGCGGGAAATGACCTCGGGATAGAGGGAGCCGCATTTATCGTTGATGTTCAGGCCGTTGGGCACCACACCCACCCGGATGACCTCGGCCCCCAATTCCTCGAAAATCTGGGGCGCGACCTTGTAGGTGGCCCCGTGCGCGCAGTCGAGCACGATGCGCAGGCCTTCCAGGGTGCGGTTTTGGGGGAAGCTGTATTTCAAGTACACGATGTAGCGGCCCGGGCTGTCCTCGATGCGGAAGGCCCTGCCTATCTTCTCCGGAGCCGGGTAGTCCCATTCCACGCTAGGATCGAGGACCATGGCCGAAATCTCGTCCTCCACCTCGTCGGGCAGCTTGAAGCCCTGGGCGTCGAAGAACTTGATCCCGTTGTCGTGAAAGGGGTTGTGCGAGGCCGAGATGACCACGCCCAGGTCCGCGCGCATGCTGCGGGTGAGAAAGGAGATGGCCGGGGTGGGCATGGGTCCCACCAGGTTCACGTGCATGCCCGCGGCGCAGAACCCCGAGGTCAGGGCCGTCTCGAACACATAGCCCGAGAGCCGGGTGTCCTTGCCGATGACCACCTTGTGGCGGCGGGAGTCCTTCTGGAAATACTGCCCCGCAGCCAGACCCAGCCGCAAGGCCAGTTCCGGGATCATGGGGAATTCATTGACAAACCCACGGAGTCCGTCGGTTCCGAACAGGCGTTTGCTCATGGTCCGTTTCTCTCCAAAAGGGGAAAACTATGGTGTTTTGTGGCTCGGGCCATGCACCTGGACTTCCACCGCAGGCGGGCTGAGTTCCTTGATGGTCAGGCCCTGGGGAATGACCACCTTGTAAGGATAGGTATGCTTGCCCGGGGCCGGGTTGCCGGGCAGGAGCAGGGTGGCCTCCACGTCCTTGCGCAAATCCAGGCTCCGGATGGCCGAGAGCGGGCCTTCCACCAGCACGCCCACGTGCTTGGTGATGAGCGAGGCCTGGGCCGAGCCCGCCACCTGCATGGCCACGGGAATCCGAATCCACAGGGCCTTGGTTTTGAGGCCAAAGGCGATGTTGACCTCCACCTCCACCGGGTCCACCTCCACGTCCTCGCCCGGCGGCCGCAGGCCGATCCTGGCCGCCCACACCGCAGGCGGCTCGGCAGGCAGGACCACACCCTTGGTGTCCAGGCTGGGCACCTTGCGCATCATGCTCTCAGGCCCGCGCAGGGTCACGCTCGCTGGCGTGGAGTTGGAGGTGAGGATGCGGTAGTCGTCGTTCAACTGCCCGGCGTAACGGATGGACACCGGCACGCTCTGGGTCACGATGCGGTCGGCCAAAATCTGCACCCGGTTGGGCTTGATCTCCATCACTTCCAGTGACTTGGACAGCTTGAGGCCGCGTTCCTCAATGAGGATGGTGTTGTCCCCCACCTGGAGCCCGGCCAGATTCAAGGTATAGGGCTTTTCCCGGCCGGTCAGGGAGCGCACGATGCCCTTGGGACCGCGCACGCGCACCTCCAGCTTGTTCACCGCGCCCTTGCTGATGAACAGCGAGGTCGGGGGATTGGTCATCTCCACCGGAACCTGGATCCAGCTCTCCACCCGCTCCCGGCCGCTGACCAGATACCAGGAGAACACGGCCAGAACCACGGCCAGGAGTGCGATTTGCCAGCGGTGTCCCATGAGGCCCTACTTCTCCAGCACGGTTTTGAGCACGCGCCGCAACCGCTTCTCGTCCAGGGCCGTGGTCAGCTTGCCGCCCACGGCCACGGAAATCTCCCCGCGCTCCTCCGAGGCCACCACGGCGATGGCGTCGGATTCCTCGCTGATGCCGATGGCCGCCCGGTGCCGGGTGCCAAAGGCGGCCCGGCCGATGCCCGTGGTCAGGGGCAGGATGCAGGAAGCCGCCGCCACTTTGCCCGCGCGCACGATGACCGCGCCGTCGTGCAAAGGCGTGCCGGGCTGAAAGATGCTCAAAAGCAGCTCCTTGGTCAGGACCGCGTCCAGCTCCACCCCGCGCTGGACGATCTCGCCCAGGGATTCGTTCTTCTCCAGGACCACGATGCCGCCGATCTTGGACTTGGCCAGGGCCAGAAAGGCGGCCACCAACTCCTCCATGACCTCGCTCTTGATGGTGGCCTTGCGCCAGAAGCTGCCTCCGCCCACCTGGGCCAGGGCCTTGCGGATGTCCGCCTGGAAAAGGATGATGACCACCAGGAAGATGGAGCCCAGGAAATTGGCCAGAAACCAGTTGAGCGTGGCCAGGCCCAGCTCGTCCGAGGCGTAGTAGACCAGCAGAAGGAGAACCAGGCCGTAGAGCACCGAAACCGCGCGGGTTCCCCGGATGAGGAGCAGCAGGTAGTAGTAGATGAGAGCCACCAGGCCCACATCCAGCATCTCCCGCCAGGAAAGCTCCACGGTTCCGATTTCAAGCATGCCCGCTCCCGCCCCTCACCCGGCGACGGCCCTGACGAGAGCCAGGGTCTGCCGGGTCAATTCCACCTCGTGCACCCGGTGCACGGCCACGCCCCGGGCGGCCATGAGCGCCGTGGCCACCTGGGTGGCGGTCTGACGCCCGTCCGGGGGCAGGTCCAGGAGCTTTCCCCACAGGGATTTGTTGGACAGGCCCAGATACAGGGGCCGCCCCAGGACCAGAAATTTCTCGATCCCGGCCAGGATGGCCAGGTTGTGCTCAAGCGTCTTGCCGAACCCGATGCCCGGGTCCAGAACCACCCGGGACCGCAGCAGTCCAGCCCGGGCCAGAAATTCCAGGCGCTCCTCGAAAAAAGCCAGAATCTCGGCCACCACGTCCTGGTAGCAGGGGTCCTTCTGCATGTCTCCGGGCCGCCCCTGGCTGTGCATGAGCACGTACCCGGGCTGGTGTTCGGCCAGGACTTCCGCCAGGCCGGGATCGAAGCAACAGGCCGAGACGTCGTTGACCATGAGCGCCCCGGCTTCGAGCGCGGCCCGGGCCACCGGGGCCTTGGAGGTGTCCACCGAAAGGACCGGGCCGTCAGGGCCAAGCTCCTGAGCCAGGCTCCGAATCACCGGAATCACCCGGGCCAGTTCCTCGTCCACGCTCACTTCCGGGGCAAAGGGCCGGGTGCTCTCCCCGCCCACGTCCAGGATGTCCGCGCCTTCCCGGGCCAGCTTGAGGCCGTGCTGAACGGCCTGCTCGGGGCTGGCGTGCCGCCCGCCGTCATAGAACGAGTCCGGGGTGACGTTCACGATCCCGGCGATGAAAAAAGGCGAGGGGCCAAGGACCCGGCCCCCCCCGACATTCCATACCGTCCCGCCCGTCATGGTTCCTCGCGGTCCCTATCGGGGCTTCTTTTCGTCGTCGGCCTCTTCCAGATGAAACTCGTCGCCGCCCGCCTTGGCCGGGTCAGGGGTCTGGGGCTGCTGCGCCGGACTGGCCGTGTCGGCCGTGGGCTCTGTCGCAGGCTCGGCCTGGGCCGCCTGCGTCGATGCGCCCGCGCCGCCGCCCCCGTCAGGGGAACCGCCGTTGCGGTTGTAGGGCGGCAGGGGCTCACCCTTCATGAGCAGGGCGATGTCCGCGCCGGTCACGGTCTCGCGTTCGAGCAGGGCGGCCGCGATCTTGTGCAGGACCTCGATGTTCTCCCGGATGATCTGCTTGGCCTTGTCGTGGGCCTCGTCCACAATGCGCCGGACCTCGTCATCAATGGTCCGGGCCGTATCCTCGCTGTAGTCCTTCACGTGGCCCAGTTCACGGCCCAGGAAGGGATGGTCCTCGCTGGTCCCAAAGGAGAGCGGCCCGAGCTTCTCGCTCATGCCCCATTTGCAGACCATGTTGCGGGCCATCTTGGTCACCCGCTCGATATCGTTGGAGGCCCCGGTGGTCATCTGGTCCAGGATGACCTCCTCGGCCACCCGGCCGCCCAAAAGCACGGCCAGGGACTTCTCCAGGAAGTCGCGGCTGTAGTTGTGCCGGTCGTCCGTGGGCAGTTGCTGGGTCACGCCCAGGGCCATGCCGCGCGGAATGATGCTCACCTTGTGCACCGGGTCGGTGCCGGGCAGGGTCATGGCCACCAGCGCGTGCCCGGCCTCGTGATAGGCCGTGGTCTTCTTCTCTTCCTCGCTGATGATCACGCTGCGGCGCTCCTTGCCCATGAGCACCTTGTCCTTGGCCTCCTCGAAGTCGGCCATGAACACCTTTTCCTGGTTCTTCTTGGCCGCGGCCAGGGCGGCCTCGTTGACCAGGTTCTCCAGGTCCGCGCCGGAAAATCCCGGCGTACCCCGGGCCAGAAGCCCCAGGTCCACTTCCGGGGCCAGGGGCACCCGGCGGCTGTGCACCTGGAGGATACGCGTGCGGCCGCGCAGGTCCGGGGTGGGCACCACCACCTGGCGGTCGAAACGCCCGGGCCGAAGCAGAGCCGGGTCCAGGACATCGGGCCGGTTGGTGGCCGCGATGAGGATGACCCCCTCATTGGACTCGAATCCGTCCATCTCCACCAGGAGCTGGTTCAGGGTCTGCTCACGTTCGTCGTGTCCGCCGCCCAGGCCAGCGCCACGCTGGCGGCCCACGGCGTCGATCTCGTCGATGAAGATGAGGCAGGGGGCGTTCTTCTTGCCCTGCACGAACAAATCGCGCACCCGGGAAGCGCCCACGCCCACGAACATTTCCACGAAGTCCGAGCCGGAGATGGAGAAGAAGGGCACCCCGGCCTCACCGGCCACGGCCCGGGCCAAGAGGGTCTTGCCCGTGCCTGGAGGCCCGATCAGGAGCACGCCCTTGGGGATGCGTCCGCCCAGACGAGTAAATTTCTTGGGCTCTTTCAGGAAATCAACGATCTCCGAAAGCTCCTCCTTGGCCTCGTCCACCCCGGCCACGTCCTCGAAGGTGACCTTGGCCGTGTCCTCGCTCAGGAGCTTGGCCCGAGCCCGGCCAAAGGACATGGCCCCTCGTCCGCCGCTGCCCCCTCCCTGCATCTGGCGCATGAAGAAAATCCACACGCCGATCAAAAGGAGCATGGGGAACCAGGACACGAACAGGGTCATGTACCAGGGGGCCTCGTCCTCGGGCTCGGCCGAAATCTGCACCTTGCTCTTGATGAGGGTGTCCACCAGGGTGGTGTCATGCGGCGAAAAGGTGGTGAACCGCTTGTTGTCCACCATGACCCCGGTGATCTTCTGGCCCTGGACCTTGACCGCCACCACGTCCCCGCTCTTCACATGGGTGAGGAAGTCGCTGTAGTTCAGCTTGAGCTGGGACGTGGGGGCCTGATTGAACAGATTGAAGAGAACGACCATGACCAGGGAAATGGTCGCCCAGATGAGCAGATTCTTCGTGAAATTATTCAAACCTTTCCTCCGATAGCACAACAAAGCCCGTCGTCAGGCAACTCTCGGCCTAACACGGAGCCCGCCGCCATGTCCACGAACCAAAGCCCTCAAAATGAGGTCGAACCCGGACAATGTAAGAAAAATATTAAGAAAAGCAAGGCGCGGGACGAGGAAAAAGCATGAAAAAAACTTCAGTTGCGCGAAAGGCCCAAACCTGCTAGCAACCCCTGTCCCAAGGAAGCGTATCGTCACCGGTGTGGCGCCCGGACTTCAAATCCGGTGGACGGTCGAGAGGTCGTCGGTAGGTTCGACCCCTATACGCTTCCGCCACTCTGCATACTGTCGTTAGGGCACTATGGTTCACAGCCTTGGCGCCCTTTCTTTTTGCCCTATCCTTGCCATTTTGCCCTCAAAAGAATCGCGGCCGGGCTTCCATCCTCTCAGCGATGGAAGCCCGGCCGCCCTGAAATACGCCGAGTCAAATCCCGACCAAGAGGCCTTCTCTACGTCCCGGTGGTCTTGCTGGTCTGGTCCTTGGTCAGGGGGATGACCTGCCTCACCCGGTCGCCTTCGTCATAGACCACCTCATAAGCCATGTCGTTTCCATCGGCGGCCGATTCAATGGGGGTGCCGACAACCTCCCATAGTCCCAGCGTGAACACATCAAAGACGCCGTGCATGACCGCGCGGCCCGCCTTGGCCCCGCCGGTGTAGCCCTGGCGGAAGCGAAAGATGTCATGCTTCCCGTCGTCCTTGGCTTCGGTGATGGTGGGGACCCCGAACTCGGCGATCAATTCGTTCCGGGGCGTGCCCTCGGAAAATAGGTTGACGTTCTTGTACCCGGGCTGCTTGGCGGCCATGAACGGGGAACAGGACAGGCACATCCCAAGAACTGCGCTCAGCAATATAGGCCAACTCCATTTCATCACAATACCCCCATGTATAGATTCAGTTAATCTATACATATACCGAAAACAAAAGGCATTGCAAGAATAAAATGTGATGGGCGTGAGATGGGAGGGAAAAAAACAGATGGGCTAGGGCAAATCCAAATCCGGACTCAGCCGCAATAGGCCTCCACCTCGTCCAAGAGTTCCCCCACCGAGACCAGGCCGTCGGCCACCACCCGGCAGGCCCGCTCCAGGTGCATCAGGTACAGGGAGTCGTCGCCCGGGAACTGGGCGCGCACCAACTCCCGCAGGCGTTTGAGCTCGGACGGCTTGAAGCGCTCCGCGCCGTACAGGGGATGGCTGTCAGTACCCATGGTTCGCTTCCCGGGCTGCGGCCGACAGTTTAGTCATGTTCATCCGCCGATCTCCGCCGGAATCACCCCGGCCAGCCAGGCGCGCAAATCGTCCACCTGCCGGTCCACGGCCTTTTGCCCGGTGCCGCCCGGGGAGACCCGGCGGGCCACGGCAGCCTCGTAGGACAGGACCGCGAACACGTCGTCGCCGATCAGGTCCGAGAACTGGCGCAGATCGTCCAGGGTCAGGTCTTCCAGGCCCTTGCCCTCGCGCTCGGCAAAGGCCACGGCCGCGCCGGTGGCGTGGTGGGCCTCGCGGAAGGCCAGGCCCTTGGTCACCAGATAGTCGGCCAGCTCCGTGGCGTTCAGGAAGCCCTTGGCCAGGGAGCGGCGCATGTTCTCGGGATTAAATCCCATCTCGGCCATCATGTCGGCCATGATGGACAGCGAGGCCCGCACGGTCTCGTCCGTGTCGAAAAACGGCTCCTTGTCCTCCTGGAGGTCCCGGTTGTAGGACAGGGGCAGGCCCTTCAGAATGGTCAAAAGCGCGGTGAGGTTCCCGTACACCCGGCCGGTCTTGCCGCGCATGAGCTCGCACACGTCCGGGTTCTTCTTCTGGGGCATGATGGAGGAGCCTGTGGAATAGGCGTCGGGCAGGCGCACGAACCCGAAATTGGGGTTGGCCCAGAGAATGAGCTCCTCGCACAGGCGGCTCAAGTGGGCCATGATCAGGCTCCCGACGAACAGGGCCTCGGCCACGAAATCGCGGTCGGACACGGCGTCCAGGCTGTTGCCGAACACGGCGTCCAGGCCGAGTGCCGCCCGCACGGAGTCTGGGTTGATGGGATGGGTGGTCCCGGCCAGGGCGGCCGCACCCAGGGGCGAGACCCGCACCCTTTTTAAGGCGTCCGTGACCCGCTCGTGGTCCCGGCGGAACATCCAGGCATAGGCCAGGAGGTGGTGGGCCAGGCTCACGGGCTGGGCGGGCTGAAGATGGGTGTACCCGGGCAACAGGGTCTCGCGCTGGCCCTCGGCCCGGTCCAGGAGCACGGCGCTTAAGTTGGCCAGGGCCTGGCCCCACTGGGTCAAGCGCCGGGACACGTAGAGCCTAAAATCGAGCGCCACCTGGTCGTTGCGCGAGCGGGCCGTGTGCAACTTGCCGCCCAGGGGGCCGATAAGGTCCGTGAGCCGGGCCTCGATGTTCATGTGCACGTCTTCGAGTTCCGGCTTCCACTCGAAGCGGTTCTCGGCAATCTCCTGGCGCACCCATTCCAGGCCCTCCTGGATGCGTTCGGCCTCTTCCAGGGTCAAAATCCCCTGCTCGGCCAGCATCCGGGCGTGGGCCTTGGAGCCCGCCACGTCCTCGGCCGCCAGCTTGCGGTCAAAGGTCACGGACAGGGTATAGGCCTCCACCGAGGCTGCGGTCTTGCGGGCGAATCGTCCGCCCCACATCTTTTTCGTGGACATTTCGGTCCCTTGGCTCTGCCTCGTGTTTCGCCCTCTGTCGCGTCAGGACAAGCCAACGCGAACACCAAGAGTGAAGAAAAAGAGATATTTTATTAAAAAAATTCTTTTTCTTGTTCTTTGTTCTTGCCCGAGCTTTCCGCGAAGGCAGTCCTAGCGGAGCGCCCTTCCCTTCAATCTCAACCCCACCAGCTTGATGAACCCTTCGGCGTCGGACTGGTCGTAGACCTGGTCCTCCTCGAAGGTGGCCAGGTTCATGTCGTAGAGTGAGAACGGGGACTTCCGCCCGATGGGAATGGCCTGGCCCTTGTAAAGCTTGAGGCGCACCGTGCCCGTGACCCGCTCCTGGCTCTTGTTGATCAGGGCCTGGAGGCATTCGCGCTCGGGCGCATACCAAAAGCCGTAATAGACCATCTCGGCGTAGCGGGGGATGAGCCCGTCGCGCAGGTGCATAACCTCGCGGTCCAGGCAGAGGCCCTCCAGGTCGCGATGGGCCACAAAGGCGATGGTGCCGCCCGGGGTCTCGTACACCCCGCGGGACTTCATGCCCACGAAACGGTTCTCCACCATGTCCACCCGGCCGATGCCGTGGCGACCGCCCATTTCGTTCAACCGGGCCAGAAGCTCGGCCGGAGACATGCGCTCGCCGTTCACGGCCACGGGGTCGCCGTGCTCAAAGGACAGCTCGATGACCTCCGGGGTGTTCGGGGCCTGCTCCACCGGGGTGCAGTAGCGGTGGCAGCCCGGGGCCGGTTCGTTCCAGGGGTCTTCGAGTTCCCCGCCCTCGAAGCTGATGTGCAGGAGGTTGGCGTCCGTGCTCCAAGGCTTGGCCTGGGTCACGGGCACCTCGATGTCGTTGTCCTTGGCGTACTGGATCAAGTCCGCCCGGGACTTCATGTCCCATTCCCGCCAGGGCGCGATGGTCTTGATCTTGGGGTTCAGGGCCATACCGGTCAGCTCGAAGCGGACCTGGTCGTTGCCCTTGCCGGTTGCGCCGTGGGCCACGGCCTGGGCTCCCTCGGCCTCGGCGATCTCAATCAGGCGCTTGGCGATGCAGGGCCGGGCGATGGAGGTGCCCAGGAGGTAGCGGCCCTCGTACAAGGCCCCGCCGCGCAGGGTGGGGAACACGAAGTCGCGCACGAACTCCTCGCGCATGTCCTCGACATAGGCCTTGGACGCGCCGGTTTTCAGGGCCTTGTCCTTGACCCCGGAGAGGTCCTCGCCCTGGCCCAGGTCACAGGTCAGGGTGATGACCTCGCACTTGTAGGTATTCTTGATCCATTTCAGAATGATGGAGGTGTCCAGGCCACCGGAGTAGGCCAGGACCACTTTCTTGATCTCGCTCTGCATGTCTTCCTCGCGTACAGGCCCGGGGGAACGTCGCCCCCGCAGGCGCGGGTCTTTGTTTGACGTTAGAACGGGGCGTGCATGGGTGGAACCTTGGGCACGTTCATGGCCAGGGCCTCGATGGCTTTGAAGTCCACCTCGATGCCCTGGGTCACCCATTCGAGAATGGCCATCTGCATGTGCATGCGGTTCTCGGCCTGGTCGAAGATGATGGAGTTCTCCCCGTCCAGGACCTCGGCCGAGACCTCCTCGCCCCGGTGGGCGGGCAGGCAGTGCATGACCTTGGCCTCGGGCGCGGCCAGGGCCATGAGCCCCGCGTTGACCTCAAAGCCCTTGAAGGCCTTCAGGCGCTTGGCCTGCTCCTCTTCCTGACCCATGGAGGCCCACACGTCGGTGTTCACGTAGTGCGCGCCCTCCATGGCCTCGGCCGGGTCGTGGGTCATGAAGATCTTGGCCCCATGGGCCAGGGCCCGGGCGATGACGTCGTGGTCCCTGGGCTCGTATCCCTTGGGGAAGGCCATGGTCAGGTAGAAGGGAAAATAGGAGGCTGCGTCGATCCAGGACTGGGCCATGTTGTTCCCGTCGCCGATCCAGGCCACGTGCACGTTCTCCAGGTCCGGGGTGCGTTCGTAGATGGTCAGCACGTCGCTCATGACCTGGCAGGGATGGTGGGCGTCGGACAGGGCGTTGACCACGGGCAGGCCCGAGCACTCGGCCAGGGTGGCCAGCTTGGCCTGCTCAAAGGTACGCACGATCAGGAGGTCCACGTAGCGGCCGAAAACCCGGGCCGAATCCGTGAGCGGTTCGTTGCGGCCGAGCTGGGACTCCGTGGGGGTCATGAAGATGGTGGAGCCGCCCAAATGGCGCACGGCCATCTCAAAGGACAAACGGGTGCGGGTGGAGGCCTTCTCGAAGAGCAAAAGGGCCGTCTGGCCCGCCAGGAGCGTGCTGCGAACCTTCTGGTCCTTGATCTCCTTGGCCCGCAAAAGGACCTGTCCGGCCTCGAACAGGGGGATGTCCACAATACGCAGAAATTGTCTCATGTCGTCTCCCAATACATGCGGATGGCCGCGTCCTGGCACGAGCCTCCGGAAGCGGCGAAAAATTGCAGTATTGCCTCAGCAGGAAGGGATTGTAAAGCGGGAATCGGCTCCCGGCCTGGGTCCGGGCGGGCCGGGCAAGAGGCTGTCGGTTCCAGGGAGACCGCCCTGGGCCGACGATCAGGCCTCGGGAAAAAAGACCTGGACCAAGGCCGCCTCGGTCCTCTCCTCCATCTCCTCTCCGTGCGCCACCCCGGCCAGGTGCAGCAGGGAGTGGGCCAGGAGCCGGGCCAGGTGGGCGGCCGGGTCCTGGCCGTAGAGAAAGGCCTCCCGGGCCAGGGTGTCCACGGACAGGACCATGGACCCCAGAAAGTTCGGGTCGGCCCTGGGTCCGTCACCCGGCTCCCCGTCCATTTCCCCGTCCCCAGCGTCCAGGTCGTCGTCGGGCCGGAAATCCTCCTCGTCCACGCAGCAGCCGTCCTCGGGTGCTCCGTCAAGGTCGGCGGGCAGGAACAGGCCCGGGAGCGGGCAGCCCGGATGGACGTCGGCCGGGTCAAGGGGGGCCGGGCCGTCGTGGTCCAGGGCCTCGGCAGCCGGGAAACTCAAAACATTGGTGGGAGCGGCCACGCCCGCGAAATCCGCGTTGATCCGGGCCATGTCCCCGTCCCTGGTCAGGGTCAGCTCGAATTCCCTGCCCTCAAGACCCAGGGCCGCAAGCAGGCGCTGGCACAGGCCGGTCAGTTCGGATCGGGACAGGGGAAAACCGGGGTCCCGGCCGCCGGGTCCCAGGGTGTCGATAAGGATCACGCCTTGTCCTTCGGGGGATTCTGGCTCTGGTCGAAACGCCCTCTATCGAATCGATCGTAGGCCTGGACGATGCGGCCCACCAGGGGGTGACGGATGACGTCCTCGTCCGAAAAATGGATGAAGGCCAGGCCCGTGACCCCGCGCAGCACCTCCCGGGCCTCCAGCAGGCCCGAGCGGGAATGGGCGGGCAGATCGATCTGGGTCACGTCGCCGGTGACCACGGCCTTGGACCCGAAGCCCAAGCGGGTGAGGAACATCTTCATCTGCTCCCGGGTGGTGTTCTGGGCCTCGTCCAGGATCACGAAGGCGTCGTTCAAGGTGCGGCCGCGCATAAAGGCCAGGGGAGCCACCTCGATGATCCCGGTCTCCAGCATCTCGGTCACTTTCTGGAAATCCAGCATGTCGTGCAGGGCGTCGTAGAGCGGCCGCAGATAGGGGTTGACCTTGTCGGCCAGGTCCCCGGGCAGAAATCCCAGCTTCTCCCCGGCTTCCACGGCCGGACGGGTGAGGATGATGCGCTTGACCTCGCGCCGGGTCAGGGCGGCCACGGCCATGGCCACGGCCAGGTAGGTCTTGCCCGTACCGGCCGGCCCCACGCCGAAGACCATGTCGTTCTCCCGGATGGCCGCCAGGTAGTCCCGCTGGGTCAGGGTCTTGGCCGCGATCTGCTTGCGCGGAGAGGCGGCGTAGACCACGTCCTGGAAAATCTTCCTCAGGCTGGCGTCCGGCTCCCGGGCCAGGATGCGCACGGCGCAGTCCACGTCCTGGGGGAACACGTCCTTGCCCGTGCGGGCCAGGTCGTACAACTGGGCCAGGACACTGGCGGCCAGGTCCAGGTCCTCGCCCTCCGGGGCGGTCAGGGTCACGGTGCCGCCCCGGGACTGCACGTCCACCCCGGCCTTTTCGGCCAGGATGGTCAGGTTGGCGTTGTGTGGGCCAAAAAGGCGGGCCGCCAGAGCGGCGTTGTCGAATTCGAGTTGGCGGGTGGGCACGGTGGGATGATCCAGAGCAGGGATCTAGGCCCCTTGGGTCAGAAGTTCGTCCACGGCGGCCAGAATGGCCTGGCGGTCAAAGGGCTTGGCAAAGGTGTGGCGCACCCCAAAGGCCTTGATCCAGTCCAGGGAGTCGAAGCGGGCCGAGGAACTGCCCCCGGACACGGCGATGATGCGCACCCCGGGGAATTCCTGGCGCATCTCGCGCACCAACTCCACGCCCTCTTTCTCCGGCATGAAGATGTCCGTGATGACCACGTCAAAGGGGGTCTTGCGGAAGGCCTTCATGGCCTGGACCCCGTCCACGGTCTCTTCCACCGCATGTCCGCTCCCTTCCAGGATGGACCGCAAGGTGGCCCGGGAGATGGGGTCGTCGTCCACAACGAGGATACTGGCCATGCGCCTTCCTTTTCCGCCGCTCGGCCCCTGGGAACAGGGCCTCGTATTCTCCCCCTTATAGATCAAGATTCGGATCGTGTCCAGCCGATTTCCGGCTACTGCTTCTCCGTGGCCGCAGTCAACATGGTCACGTTGTTCTTGCTGAAAAAACCGGTGAACCCATCGAAACGCTTGATGTATTCATTGACCAACAGGGTGTAGGGAGAGGACCGGGTGAAGGTCTGCTTGAGCCCGTCCTCCCGGGAGCCCACCAGTTCCACCAGGAAAGTCATGCCATCGTCTATAAGGGCCTGATAGGTGGTTTCGATGTCCTCGGTGCGGAAGGCCATGTGGTGGACCCGGGTCCCGTAGTTGGAGATGTATTTTTCCGTGGGGCCGGAATTGTCCAGGTCCACGAAGGGGGTGATGCCCGAGGTGAAGACCTGGGCGTAGACCGCGCCGGGCAGCCGGGCCACGTTGGTGATGGAGTTCAGGGCGTCCACGTACACGGCGAAATCGAAATCGTAGTTGGTGTAGTCCATGTATTCCAGGATGGCCGGGTCCCGGTCCTCGGCCCGCACCCGGGTGGCCGTGTGGTCCAACTCGAAGATATTCTTGGTGTAGGCCGAACCGGGCTTGGTCTCGCTCCAGCCCAAAGGCCCGGAGCGGCTGGTGGCGTAATGTCCGACCGGGCCTTTCCATTGCAGGAATCCCAGGGAGTTGCCGGTAAAGGCCGAGGGCTCGGTCTGGAGAAAAAGGTAGGGACCGAAATCCACCGGCCCGTCGGTCAGGAACCGTTTGCCCCGGGCCTTCTGGATGGCCGCGTAGCGCGAAAGGTCCGGACAGGTGTAGACAAAGGTCTCCAGCCGGGTGTTGGGCAGGTGGGAGGATTTGGGGTGCAGGTTGACCTGGCGGAAGGGGTTGTCCCCGCCCTTGCGCGCGCAGACCAAAAAGTCGGCCGACCCGGGACACCCGAGCACGCAGGCGCTCACGTTCTGGTCCTGAAAGGACTCCTTCACGTTCAGGCCGGTGTAGCGCAAAAACTCGGCCACGGCCTCCTGGTGATGCTCGGGCTCGGTCATGACCACCACGGCTTGAAGGTCGCCGACCATGTTCTCCAGCCCGTGCTTCTTGCGCTGGGCCAGAACCTCGTCCGCCTGGCGGCGCAGGGCCGCGTCGTCGTTCTGGAAGGGAAGGGGCATATCGTAAATCCTCCTGGACCAATGGTTCAATGCCGGGCGTCACCCGCCTACGTCACCCGCACCACCTCCACCACCGGCTCAAGCTTCTTGACCTTGGCGATGGCCCGGTACAGGTGGTTGGAGTCCTTGACCTCCACGGTAAACACGATCTCGGACATGCCGTCCACATTGGAGTTGAAGGTGCCGGAGTCCAGGTTCACGTCCTCCTCGTAGAGGACGTTGGAAATCTTGGCCAGCACGCCCTTGATGTTCTTGCAGCGGATCTTGATCTTGGCCGGGAAGGGCTGGCTGTCCTCCAGTCCCCAGGAGACCTCCAGCCTGCGCTCGGGCTCGAAGGTGGAGATGTTCGGACAGTCCACGGCATGGATGGTCACGCCCCGGCCCCGGGTGATGTAGCCCACGATGGGCTCCCCGGGCAGGGGGTTGCAGCACCCGGCGAAGCGGATGAGCACGTCGTCCACGCCCTTGATCTGGACCACCTCGGACTTCTTGGCCGCAGCCTGCTCGGCCTGGGCCGCAGCCCGGTCGGCGGCCCGCTCCCCGGGCTTTTCCTTGGCCGTGGCGGACTTTTCGGCCTTGGGCTTTTCCGCCGGGGCCTTTTCGGCCGGGGCCTTGTCCGTGGGCGGCCGCTCCTCGTCCGGATGCATGAGGGCCCAGAGGCGGCGCAGGACCTTCTGGGGGGTGAACCGGGAGTAGCCCACGTTGGAGAGCAGGTCGTCCACCGTGCCGCAGGAGAACTCCTCGGCCAG
The DNA here is from genome assembly GCA_903835685.1 of uncultured delta proteobacterium. Classification (GTDB taxonomy): domain Bacteria; phylum Desulfobacterota; class Desulfovibrionia; order Desulfovibrionales; family Desulfovibrionaceae; genus CAILNX01. The sequence continues at coordinate 96,883 of CAILNX010000037.1, read as the reverse complement.
GGTGCGCATGTGCCCGTCCTTGGTGGCCTTGGCCACGTTCAGGCCCATGCGGCGGCCTTCCTTCTCCAGAAGCTCCTTGGCAAAGGTGATGCTGCGCGCCCGCTCCTCGGTGCGGATGAAATTCTTGATCCGGGTCTTGGCCTTGGCCGTCTTGACGAATTTGAGCCAGTCCCGGCTGGGCAGGCGGTTCTTGTCCGTGATGATCTCCACGGAGTCACTGTTCTTCAGCTTGGTCTCCAGGGGCACCAACCGGCCGTTGACCTTGGCCCCGGCGCAGTGGTCGCCCACCTGAGTGTGGATCAAATAGGCGAAGTCCACGGGCGTGGCCCCTTCGGGCAGCTCCTTCACGTCGCCCTGGGGGGTGAAGACGAAAATCTCGTCGGCGAACAGGTCGATCCGCAGGGAGGCCATGAACTCCTTGGGGTCTTTCAGCTCCCGCTGCCAGTCCAGGATCTGGCGCAGCCAGGTGAAGCGCTCGGCGTCCCGGGAGCTGCCCGCCTCGCTGCGGGTGGACCCTTCGCGCTTGCTGGTCTCCTTGTATTGCCAGTGGGCGGCCACCCCGTATTCGGCGATCTGGTGCATCTCCTCGGTGCGGATCTGGATCTCGATGCGCTCCCCGTCCGGCCCCACCACCGTGGTGTGCAGGCTCTGGTACATGTTGGCCTTGGGGATGGAGATGTAGTCCTTGAACCGGCCGGGGATGGGCTTCCAGATGGAGTGGACCAGGCCGAGGGTGGCATAGCAGTCCTTGACCGAGGGCACGATGACCCGGAAGGCGATCAAGTCGAAAATCTGGTCCAGGGACAGGCCCTGGTCCAGCATCTTGTGGTAGATGCTGAAGATATGCTTGGTGCGTCCCCGGATGCGGGCCTCGATGTGGTTCTCCGTGAACATGGCCTGCATGAGGGCCTGGACCCGGTCGATGTACTCCTGGCCCGAGTGCTGGTGGTGCTCCACGCCCTCGTCGATCTGGGTGTACACGTCGGGCTTTAAGTACTTGAGGCAGAGGTCCTCCAGCTCCACCTTGATGCGGTGCTGGCCCAGGCGGTTGGCCAGGGGGGCGTAGATGTCCAGGGTTTCCTGGGCGATGAGCTTCTGCTTGACGGAGTTCTGGAACTGGAGGGTACGCATGTTGTGCAGGCGGTCGGCCAGCTTGACCATGAGCACCCGGATGTCCTCGGCCATGGCCATGAGCATCTTACGGATGTTCTCGGCCTGGGCCGCCTCCTTGGAGTCGAACTGGACCTGCATCTTGCTGATCTTGGTGACCCCGTCCACGATGTCGGCCACGTTCTCGCCAAAGAGATCGTCGATCTCCTCCACCGTGGCCTTGGTGTCCTCCACGGTGTCGTGCAGGAGCCCGGCCGCCACCGAGGCCTCGTCCAGGTGCATCTCGGCCAGGATGTAGGCCACCTCCAGGGGGTGCATGAGGTAGGGCTCGCCGGACAGGCGCACCTGTCCCTCGTGGGCCTTGGCCGAGAACACGTAGGCCGCCTGGATCAGCGCCAGGTCCGGCTCCTTGATGTAGGTGGATATCTTGTCCAGAATGTCGTTGATGCGGATCATTGGGCCTTTCCCGGGGTCATCCACCACTTGATGAAGTTGTGACTGATGCCTGCCGGGGCGGGCTCCACCCCGTTGATCCGGGCCGAGAGCAGGGGCAGGGCCATGGGCACGTACAGGAAGGTGTACGGCTGGTCCTCGCGCAGGATTTCCTGGATGCGGTCGTACACGGGCTTGCGCTCCTCGGGTTTCAGCATCCGGCGGCCCTTTTCCAGCAGATCGTCCAGCTCCGGGTTCTGGTATCCGATGAAATTGAGCCCGCCGGGCACGGCCTTGGAGGAGTGCCACACGTCGTAGACGTCCGGGTCCTGGGTGATGTTCCAGCCCAGGATGATGGCCTCGAAATTGCCCTTGTCGATGAATTCCTTGATGAGCGCCGCCCACTCCACGGTGCGTATTTTCACGCTGACCCCGACGCCTTTCAGCCGGTTCTGCACGATGGTGGCGGTCTTGACCCGCTGGTCGTTGCCCTGATTGGTCAGGATGGTGAACTCGAAGGCATGGCCGTCCTTGACCAGCACGCCCTGTTCGTTCTTGTCCTTCCATCCGGCCGCCGCCAGAAGCTCCAGGGCCTTGACCGGGTCAAAGGGCAGGGGTTTCAGCTTCTCGCTTGCGGGCCAGGTCCCGGGCTTGTACGGCCCCACGGCGGGCTGGCCCAGGCCGAGCAGCACGCCCTGCACGATCTCACCCGTATCGATGGCCAGGCTTAAGCCCTGGCGCACCCGCTTGTCCGCGAACAGGGGATTTTTCAGGTTGTAGCCCATATAGGTGTAGGCGAAGGCCAGGTACTGATACTTGTTGAACTTGCCGTCCCAGGCCGGACCCGAGGTCTGGTGCAGATACTGCTGGGGCGAGAGGCTCATCATGTCCAGGTTCCCGGCTTTCAGTTCCAGGAACTGGGTGGATTGGTCCGGGATGACCCTATAGACCACCTCGTCGATGTACGGCCGCCCCTCGAAATAGTCCGGGTTGGCCACAAGGGTCAGGCGCGTGCCCGGGATCCACTCCTTGAGCCGGTAGGGTCCGGCCCCCAGGGGCTCGCGGATGTACTTGGTTTTCAGCAGGTCCTCCCCGGCCAGGGCGTGCTTGGGCAGAATGGCCCCGGCCCAGGTGACCAGGGACCGGGCAAAGGGCTTTTCGTAGCGCACCTCGAAGCTGTACGGGCCGGTGACCTTGAACTCCTGGATGGCCTTGTAGTCCTCGGCATAGGCCGTGGGCGTCTTGGGGTCGATCATGAGCTTATAGGTGAACTCCACGTCCTCGGCCGTGACCGGGACTCCGTCGTGCCAGCGCACGTCCTCGCGCAGGCTGAAGCGCAGGAGCCGACCCTCGTCCAGAACCTCGAAGGACGTGGCGGCCGAGGGGACCAGCTCGATGTTCTTGTCGTATTTGAGCGGCGCGACATAGAGCAGGTCGGCCACCTCGTGGGAGGGGCCGTCGCTGGCCAGGGGGGGGATCAGGTTGGAGGGCTCACCGATGGTGGCCTGCACCAGGCGGCCTCCAGGGACCGGGCCAGCGGGACTGGCCCCCCCCCCGGCCGAAGCCTGGGTTTTTGGGGAGGACTCCCCGTTCTCCTGCCCCTTGCATCCGCACAGGGCCATGAGGGCCACCAGGCACCAGATCGCGATCCGTGTCATTCTTCCTCTCAAGCGGTTTCAGGGCGGCCCGGCGCCGCGCCCCATTCGTCACACTCCTAGTGTGGCGTAAGTCGGGAAAAAAGCCAAGCGGCTCTTGATTCCTCCATGTGTATTGATTAAATGGACTGGCTGGGGTAGTGATCGAAAATGACATATTCCGCTGGTCTTCTCCGACCGGCGACATCGATTCCAGGCAAGGAGCGCGACCGGACATGACCACTGGCGAGGAAAACCTGGCTCGGGAAATCCTCCAGAAATTCATACACGACATTCCGGATTACATCCTGGAAGATGCGCTGTCCCTGGCCGGGTCCGGGGGCATCCAGAAGGTCGATATCAAGAAGCGGGACCAGTTCTGGGACATCAACGGACAGGTTCAGGGCGACGACTTCCAGGTCTACGCCTCGGAACTGGGGTTGAATCTCAAGGACAAGGTGGTCAATTTCTATTGCAACTGCCCGGAATCCTTCTCAGGCATCTGCCGCCACGTGGGGGCCACGGCCTTAAAGGTGGTCAAGTCCTACGAGTCCGGGCAGGACGCGCCGGTGCACAAGCCCCGGGTGGACTGGCGGCAGAACTTCCGCACCTTTTTCGCCACGGAGCTTGAGCCCGAGCCGGGCAACCACTACGTGGTCTACCGTTTCCATCCCGAGCCGGGCAGGCTCCAGGTGGCCCTGTTCCGGGGACGCCAGAACAAGTCCGGCCTGTCCCAGGTCCAGCACGAGATCACCCTGGAGCAGGTCATCAAAAACCCGGACTGGTGCGAGACCGCGCCCATGCTCCCGGCCATCGCCCGGCAGATCGGCCTGCACCAGGACTACTACGGCCACCGGGTGGACCTGCCCCCGGGCATGATCTCCTGGTTCTTCTGGGCCATCAAGTCCGAGTACTATCTGTTCTACAAGGACACGGACCAGCCCATGCGCATCGAGTCCCAGACCATGCAGCTCAAGCTGTCCCCCCAGTTGTCCGAGGACGGGCTGTCCTTCGACCTCCTGCTGGCCCGCTCGGGAAAACCGCCCTTCTCCATCACCGGCCAGGAAGTCTTCTTCTACGGCCGCCTGCCTCTGTGGGTGTCCTGGAAGCAGGGCTTCTATCCGGTGCAGACCGGCCTGGACTCGGAGCTGATCCAGGAAATGGTGGAGCAGCGCCCGATCATCCCGCACGCGGACATCTCGGAATTCATCGACCGGGTCTGGACCCACATCAGCGTGTCCGACTTGCACGGCCAGGAGGACTTCCTGGAGCGCATGGGACCGATTTTCGTCCCGGCCACGTACAATCCCAAGCTCTTTCTGGACGAAGAGGGCAGCCTGCTCACCTTGAAGGTGCACAACATCTACGAGACCGAGCACATGGAGGTCTCCCTGCCCGGCCCCAACCCGGACCTGCAGACCGGCAGCTACCACTACCAGCAGAAGCCCTTCCTCATCCGCCGCGCCCGGGAGGCCGAGACGGCGCTCATCACCGCCCTGACCGAGATGGGCTTTGCGCAGCGCAACAACGCCAACTGGTTCATGGAGCAGGAAGCGGCCATCACCTTCCTCCTGGATTTCTACCCCAAACTTGTGGAAACCTACCGGGTCTACGGGGAACAGAACCTGACCCGCTACAAGGTGCGCCTGTCCAAGCCGGTCATCGTGGCCGAGGTGGAGAGCGACCCGGAGAACAAGTGGTTCAACCTGGACCTGGCCGTGCAGTACGACGACCACAAGGTGCCCATCGAGGAGATCTGGAAGGCCTGGGTCCAGGGCAAGCGCTACGTCCAACTCAAAGACGGGTCCTACACCAGCCTGCCCGAGTCCTGGCTCCAGAAGCTGGGACACAAGCTCAAAGCCATGGGCTACGACCCGGAAAAGCCGCCCCAGAAGCAGTTCAAGCAGTTCGAGGCCCCGGCCCTGGACCATCTGCTGGACGACCTGCCCAATGTGCGCACGGACTCCTATTTTGTGAAGCTCAAGGAGAAGATCGGCAACTTCAAGGAAATCCGGCCCTTGAATCCGCCCAAGGGACTCATCGCCACCTTGCGGCCCTACCAGCTCCAGGGACTCAGCTACCTGAACTTTTTGCGCGACTACGGGTTCGGGGGCATCCTGGCCGACGAGATGGGCCTGGGCAAGACCGTGCAGACCCTGGCCTTTGTCCAGCACATGATCGAAAAAGGGGCCAAGGGTCCCAACTTGATCGTGGTGCCCACCTCGGTCCTGCCCAACTGGGAGCGCGAGGCGGCCAAATTCACGCCCACCATGCGGCGGCTGACCATCTACGGGGCCAAGCGCGAGGACCTCTTCAAGCAGATCAAGGCCTCGGACCTGGTCATCACCACCTACGCCCTGCTGCGCCGGGACTTGGATGAGCTTTTGAAATTCAAGTACAACGTGGTCATCCTGGACGAGGCCCAGAACATCAAGAATCCCAATACGATCACCGCGAAAAGCGTGCGCCGCCTGGACGCCCACATGCGCCTGTGCCTCTCGGGCACGCCCATTGAGAACAATCTCTTCGAACTCTGGTCCCTGTTCGAATTCCTCATGCCCGGCTTCCTGGGCTCCCAGCACTCCTTCCAGCGCGGGATAATAAAGCCCATCAAGGACGGGGACGAGGAGACGCTCCAGTACCTGCGCTCCCGGGTCAAGCCCTTCATCCTGCGCCGGACCAAGAGCGAGGTGGCCAAGGACCTGCCGCCCAAGATCGAGACCATCCACTACTGCGACCTGATCGACGAGCAGCGGGACCTCTACAACGCCCTGGCCAAGAAGCTGAAAGAGCAGGTCCTGCGCGACGTGGAGGAAAAGGGCATGGCCAAGAGCCAGATGTCCATCCTGGACGCCCTGCTGAAACTCCGCCAGATCTGCTGCCATCCGCGCCTGCTCAAGCTGGACATGCCCGGCATATCCACCAACCTGCCCTCGGGCAAGTTCGACGCCTTCCGGGACCTGGTCACGGACATCATCGACGGCGGGCACAAGGTCCTGGTCTTCTCCCAGTTCGTGCAGATGCTGCACATCATCCGCTCCTGGCTCCAGATCAACCAACTGCCCTTCGCCTATCTGGACGGGTCCAGCAAGGACCGCTTCGACCAGGTGGACCGCTTCAACAACGACCCGGACATCCCCATCTTCCTCATCTCGCTCAAGGCCGGAGGCACGGGCATCAACCTGACCTCGGCGGACTACGTCATCCACTACGACCCCTGGTGGAACCCGGCCGTGGAGAACCAGGCCACGGACCGCACCCACCGCATCGGCCAGAAGCGCCAAGTCTTCGCCTACAAGATGATCTGCCAGAACACGGTGGAGGAGAAGATCCTGAAGCTTCAGGAGATGAAGAAGGACGTGGCCGACGCCATCATCCCGGGCGGGGGCGGCATGAAGTCCCTGACCCGCGAGGACCTGGAGATGCTCTTCGAGATTTAACGCGACCGGCCCGATTTTCCCAATGCGGAACATCGGCCTGTCCACACAACAAAAATCAACATATTCCTTGAGGATACCCCCATGCGTTTGACCCCCATCCTGACCCTGTGCGCCCTGCTGGGCCTGCTCCTTTTCTCCCTGCCCTCCTGCGCCGTGTACAACGCGGCCGTGGACGAGCGCGGGCTGTCCACCCAGGCCCAGGACGATTGGATCGAGGCCAATATCAAAAAACTCCTGTACCAGGACGAAGAGGCCAAGCTCTCGGACATCTCGGTCCACTCCTACGAGGGCCGGGTGTATCTGGTGGGCGAGTACGACTACCCGCGCCAGGTGGACCGGGCCGTGAAGCTGGCCAAGTCCGTGGCCCACGTGGTCTCGGTGCAGTCCGTGTTCTGGGAGAAGAAGGAGCACGAGGCCTGCGGGACCTTTGACGACCTCTCCCTGCGCACCAAGATCCGCTCGGAACTCATCCAGCGGAGCGATCTGACCTCGCCCAACGTGGATGTGGCCGTGGTCCAGTGCAATGTGGTGCTCCTGGGGCTTTTGGGCAGCAGGACCGAGATCAGCCGGGCCGTGGACGCGGCCAAGGGCGTGGACGGTTCGGCCAGCGTCAAGAGCCTGCTCGCCCTGCCCGGGGCCGCGCTCAAGGGGAACTAGGATTTTCTACGAACAGACCCCGCCCTCGGGAGGACGTTCCTGCCTCCCCACCAGCACGCTTAAGACCTGGAACAGCTCCTCCATGTCCACGGGCTTGGACACATAGGCGTCCATGCCCACGGACAGGAAGCGCTCCATGTCCCCCTTCATGCTGTAGGCCGTGAGCGCCACGATGGGGATGCGGGGATCGAAACGGCCGGAATGATCGGCCCGGATGCGCCGGGTGGCCTCCACCCCGTCCATCTCCGGCATCTGCACGTCCATGAGCACCAGGTCAAAGGGCTGCTGATTGAGAAACTCCAGGGCCTGGATTCCGTTGGAGGCGATGACCACCTCGTGGCCCGCGTCCTCCAGAAAAAGCTGCAAAAAGGTCTGGTTCACCTCGTTGTCCTCGGCCAGGAGAATGCGCTGCCGGGGCAGGGACTCGGGCGCGGGCGCGGGTTCGGCCAGATCGCCCGAACAGGTGGGCGGGACCGCGAACTCCAACTCGAAGCTGAACACGCTCCCGAATCCCGGGGTGCTGCGCAGGGCGATGGTTCCGCCCAGAAGGGCCACCAGTTCCTTGCAGATGGCCAGGCCCAGGCCCGTGCCCTTGATCCGCTTGGAAAAGGAGCTGTCGGCCTGGCGGAACTTCTCAAACACCGTGCCCTGCTTCTCCCTGGGAATGCCGATGCCGGTGTCCGCCACGCTGAAGCGCAGCCGGGCCATATCCCCCTTGCGCCAGACCTGCTCCACCCGCAGGGTGATGCCGCCCTGGTCCGTGAATTTCAGCGCATTGCCCAGGAGGTTCACCAGCACCTGGCGCAGATGATCCATGTCCCCGTGCAGGAATCTGGGGGCCAGGGGGTCTAAGTCCAGCCGGAACTCCAGCCCGCGCACCCCGCCCTGGACCGCAAAGGCCGAGGAAAGCTGCAAGAGTTCCCGTTCCAGCTCGAAATCCACCGGGCAGATCTCCAGTTTCCCGGCCTCCACCTTGGACAGGTCCAGGATGTCGTTGATGATGGCCAGAAGGGACTGGGTCGATTCCTTGATCATGCCCAGGTAGTGCTTGCGCTCAGAGCTCAAGTCCCAGGTCAGGGCCAGGTCCGTGAGCCCGTTGATGCCGGTGATCGGGGTGCGGATTTCGTGGCTCATGTTGGCCAGAAATTCGCTTTTGGAGCGGGTGGCGGCCTCGGCCTCCTCCTTGGCCACCCGCAGCTCGGCCTCCATCTTCTTCTGCTCGGTGATGTCCCGGTTGCTGCACCGCCGACCCAGGAATTTGCCCTCGGCGTCCTCCACGGGACGGCACAGATGGCCGATCCAGCGCACGCCTCCCCCTCGGGTCACAATCCGGTAGTCCAAGACCCCGGCCTCGGTGTCCTGGAACTCCTCCACGATATGCGCCTGGTAGGCCACGCGGTCGTCCGGATGGACGATGGCCTCCAGCAGATTCGGGTTGCAACTGAATTCCTCGGTGGTGTAGCCGGTGATGCGCACGGCCGAAGGAGAAACGTACACCAGGCTGCGATCCGGCGCGATCCAATACTCCATGTCCGAGGTGAAATCGACCAGGGTGCGGAAATGCTCCTGCCCGGCCTTGAGCGCCCGTTCCGCTGCCCGTCGCCTGACAATATTGACCACCAGGGCCACAACCACGGCCAGGAGCAGGGCGATGACCAGCAGAGCCCAACGGATGTTGGACTTGTGTCGTTCGGTAAAGGAGTCGGGCAGGTTGACCAGGCGGCTGCCCGCGGGCAGCAGGGACTCGGCCAGGCCCAGGCGCTGGAGCTGCCTGCTGTCGAACATGAACTCGCCGGGAGCGTCCCGCACCACAGGGATGTCCTCGGGCCGCTCGTGGTGCAGGATGCGCGCGGCCAGGACAGCGGCGGTTTCGCCCTGCTGGCGGCCGCTGACCATTTTCCCGCCCACCAGGCCCCGGCCCAGGAGGAAATCCCAGCACGAATAGGTGGGCAGGTCTCCGCTTTCGGAAATGATGGAGAAAACCCGATCCGTGCCCAAGGCCTTGCCCTTGCGATCCCGGAAATAGGAGAGGAACAGAATAAGGCTATCACTGGGCTGCTGTAACAGCGCCGTGCGCAGTTCTTCTTCAGACACATTGGAGAGTTCCACGAACTCCGCCCTACCGGCAAAAAAGGGACGGACAGCATGGAACCGAGCCAGATTCTCTATCCCCGAGGTGGTCTGATCCGTGAGCACCACCACCCGCCGAACGGCCGGTTGAAGGGTCAGGGCGGTTTCCAGGGTGGCTTTCAGATCGAAGTCCTCGGCCACCCCGGTGATGTTCGTGTGCCCGGCCAGCCGGGAGTCCTGGTAGTTGTTCACCCCGCAAAAGACCGCCGGGACCCCGGGGAAAAGCCGGTCTCCGTAGGCCAGCAGGAAGTCCAGGGCGTCGTCGTCCGAGCACAGGATGACCGAGGGTTGGAAGTGAACGTATTTGCGGGCGAAAAGCTCCCGCAGGACCGGAAAGGATTCCTGGGACGGATGGCGCTTGGTGTCCAGGTACTCCAGGGAGATGTGGCTGTCCGGAAACTCACGGGCCAACACCGCGCGCATCCCGGCATTGATGCTGTCGGTCCAGGTGAACCCCTGATGATAGGAGTGCAGGATCAGGATGTGGGACGCCCCGGGATCGGGCCGGGACGTGTCTTCGGCCCGGGCCGCACCGGACGAAAGGCAGAAAATAACCAGGATCAGGATGCCGAGAACCGTGGCCTTGGGCCCAAATCGCCTGTCCATGCCTGGTTCTGCCTCTTTCGGACTTGCAGCCGAGTTTCGGGACTGCGGGAATACGTCCGGCCAGGCCGGATCAGGGTCGGCCCCCCCGGACATCGGCCTACCGCGCCGGCCGGGTCTCCATGAGCCGTCCCAAGACCTTCAGGTGGGACTTCTCCTCCTGGGCCAGGGTGTGCAGGACCCGTCGGGTCTCCTTGGACTCCGCCAAATAGGAGCACCGCAAGAAAAGGTCCATGGCCTGGGCCTCCACCATCATGGCCACCTGCACCACCCCGTGCGGGGTGGACAAAAGCGCGTCATAGACATCCCCATGGGCCTCGGCCAAGGCCTGCGGCCCGACCCCGCCCTCCACGGCCTCGGCCGGGACCTGGGTCTCCAGGCTGGCGCGGTCCAGGGGGGTTGCGGCCGTCTTCTGGTACAGGGCGAAGACCGCGTCCGCGTGCTTGCCCTCCATGCCCACCAGCGTGGTCAGGGTCTCCTGGACCTTGGGGTCTTGGGAGGCGGCCGAGGCCTGCTGATAGAACCGCATGAGGGCCAGCTCCATGCCCAGGGCAATGCGCAAAAACTCTTCGGGGGTCTCCAGGCCGGTGATCCCGCTCATGCCCTGCTCCTGGGGGCCATGGGCCGTATCCCCGCGCCAGGCCATGGCCCCGCCCACGAGATTGTACACGTCGGTGAACCCGTGTCCGGCCAATATCCGGGAGGCGGCCATGCTGCGCACCCCGGCCTGGCAGTACACGATCAGGGCCATGTCCTTGTCCAACTCGCCGAGCCGGTCGGGAAGGTCGGGCAGGGGCATGAGCTTGGCCCCGGGGAGATGGAACTCCTCGTATTCCCATCCCTGCCGGACATCCAGAACCATGATTTCCGCAGCCCGGGTCCTGGCGAGAACCGCCCTGGCCTCCTCCGGATCAATGTTTTTGACCGTGGTGGTGAAATCTTTAGCGTTCATGGGCTGTCCCATACGCAAACCATGGAAAAATCACAAGAGGGCAAACATATACATGGACCGGTCCTGGCCACCGGGTCGAAACTTGAGGAAATACCCTGCGGTGAGAGCCGGATACGCGGTTGCGTCCGGCCATTTTGCGGACGGCCCGGAGGGACGCATTGACGCCGGACGGCCGACCCCCTAGAAAGGACCAGGATAGGACTGCATCCTTGCACGGAATATTCACCCATGAGCCGACACCATTTGCATCATCCCAAGCTGCCCCTTCAGGGCCTGACCCTTTTGGTCCTGGCCCTGCTCCTGGCCCTGGCCTTCAATGCCCTGCGCCCGGCCCCTCTGCCCCTGACCCAGGGCCTGGCCCCCATCCGGGCCGCCCTGGCCAAGGCCCAGGGGCTTTTGCAGCTCTCGCCCGAGGAGGCCAAGGCCCTGCTGGCCTCGGGCCAGGCCCAGTTCATCGACGCCCGGGACCCGGCCACCTTCAAGGAAGGGGCCATTCCCGGGGCGCTCAACTTCGGCCCCGGACTCACGGACCCGGACCTGGCCGCCCGGGCCACGGCCCTGCCCACGGATAGGCCTCTGGTGGTCTATTGCGACGGCCTGGGCTGCGAACTGAGCCGGGCCATGGCCGAGCGGCTGCAAGGCCTGGGCCTGACCGAGGTGCGGCTCCTGTCCGAGGGCCTGGACGGCTGGCTCAAGGCCGGAGGGCCGTTGGAGTTCAAGCCATGAAGAACAAGGAAAGAGACCTTCGCGCGCCCCGATTGGACCGCGCGGCCCGTCTGGCCCTGGGCCTGGTCTTCCTGCTGGCCAGCCTGGACAAGATCGTCCACCCGGAAGGATTCGCCCGTCTGGTGGACAACTACCACTTGATCCCCGAGGTTCTGGTCCCGGGCCTGGCCCTGGTCCTGCCCTGGATCGAGGCCGTGTGCGGCCTGTTTCTCTGCGCCGGGAGCCTCACCCGGGGCGCGTCCCTGACCCTGGGTCTCCTGCTCCTGGTCTTCATGTCCGCCCTGGGCCTGAACCTGGCCCGGGGGCTGAATGTGGACTGCGGCTGTTTCGGGACCGCTGCGGGCGCGGGCCACGGCCTGGGCCTGGCCCTGGCCCGGGACGCCGTCCTCCTGGCCCTGGCTGCTTTCGTTTTCTGGAGAGAAACCCGGGCCGGGCATCATCACCACTCGTAGCGAGTTGACACGATAGAACCAGACAAGAAAAAGAACAAAAAAGAATAATTAAATAAACGAGATCGGCGTTTCATCTGAAACGAGAAACAACACCGAGCCGTAACCACCGCATTCGATCCGCAAACAATTCTCCCTCCTCCTTCCTCTCAGCCTTTTTCCTCCATGCCATTCTTTTCAGAATCCTTGGAAACGAAAAAGGCGGGAAAGGCCGTTCAGCCTTTCCCGCCTGTTCTCGGCGTGAAAAAATCCGGGGATTACTGGTTGTCCATGCCCGGCATCTTGGCCATCTTGGCCGGCTTGGCGCCCTTGGCCGGGGTCTTGGCCTGACCGGACATGTCCATTCCGCCCATGCCGCCCATGCCACCCATCATGCCCATGCCGCCCTTGCCGCCCATGCCCTTGCCGCCCATCATGTTCTGCATCATGGGGCAGCCGCCCTCGCCCATCATGCCGCCGCCCATCATGCCCATGCCATGAGGAGCCTGGCGCAGGCCGACTTCCTTGAACAAACGCTGGCGGAACGCGGCGTACTCTTCGGCGATCTTGGCGTTGGCCCCGGCGATCTTGTCATTCACGGCCTTGACCTTGGCCGGGTCGGCGTCGCCCTTGGACAGCAGGGCCTCAAGCTCGGCGTTGTCGGCGTAAAGTTCCTGGCGCAGGGGGAAGACCTTTTCCTTGTGCTCCTGCATGATGGTCTTGGCCAATTCCTGTTTCTCAGGAGTCAGCCCCTGCATGTGCCCCATCATCATGCCCTGTCCGGCCATGGGGGCCATGGCCGCCGGGGCGTCGGCCTTGGCCGGGGCATCGGCGGCATAAGCCGCACCACTCAAAGCCAGAATCAGGGCCAGGGCCGGGACGCTTTTCTGAATCAAACCGCTCATAAGTACTCCTTGAAAAAAATTTTGGGTGAGGCGAATGCGCCATTGCCCCAAAGATTAGCAATGGCCGTGCCAACACAAACATTAAATATAATCAGTGAGATACACTTCAAACGACCGCCGCATGTGCAGCAAGTTGCACACAATACGCGCAGGTCTTTGCACGTTCGCTCGGCCGGGGTTGCACAAGGGCTCAGGGTTGTTCAGGACAGGGCCAGGCCCAGGACCCGCAGGTCCTCCTGATCGGACTCCAGGGAGGAGCCCTTGGTGGTCAGGTAGTCGCCGACCATAATCCCGCTGGCCCCGGACTCCAGGAGTTCGGCCTTGCGCGGCCCGAAGACCCGTTCCCGGCCCCCACAGATGCGGATGTGCGCCCGGGGGAGGATGAAGCGGTACAGGGCCACGATCTTCAGGGCCTCCTCGGGACTCAAAGGCGGCCGGTCGGCGCAGGGCGTGCCCGGGATGGGCGCCAGGAAATTGATGGGCACGGAGTCCACGCTTAAGCTCCGCAGGGTCAGGGCCAGTTCCAGGCGCTGCTCCCAGCTCTCCCCCAGCCCGAAAATGCCCCCGGAGCAGACGTACAGCCCGGCCTCGCGCGCGGCCTGGACCACGGCCACGTCCTCCTCGTAATCATGGGTGGTGCATACCTGGAGAAAAAAGGACCGGGCCGTCTCCAGATTGTGGTGGTACCCGGCCAGGCCCGCCTGGCGCAGGGCGATGAGCTGGTCCAGGTCCAGGACGCCCAGGGAGGCGTCGGGAATGAGGTCCAGGTCCCGGATGGCCTTGACCATATGGGCCACCCGGCTCAGGTCCTCGGCCCCCAGGCCCTTGCCGCTGGTGACAATGGAGAAGCGCCGCGCCCCGGCCCGCTTCATGCGCAGGGCCGCGTCCAGGACCCGCTCCTCGTCCAGCAAGGGATATTCCGGGCTGTTGGTTTGGTAATGAGCGGACTGGGCGCAAAAGGCGCAGTCCTCGGAACAGGTTCCGCTCTTGGCGTTGACGATGGCGCAGAACTGGACCCGGCCGGGAAAACGGCGCTCCTTGAGAACCAGCGCGGCCCGGGCCAGCTCCGCGATGCGGTCCAGGGGCCAGTCCAGAAGCGGCCGGGCCTCGTCCCCGGTGAGTTCGCGCCCGTCCAGAATCTGTTCAAGCGCCCAGCGTACGTCCATCTTGCCATCCCCCTTGCCGGGCATTATGCTCACATGAGTCTTGCCCCGCCGGGCAGGTAGCAATTTCGGTCCAGGAAGGCAATGCCCCTCGGCCCCTGGCCTGGCCGAGGCCACAAATCCCCAACCCCGGAGGCCCCATGCCCCGATACGCCGCCCCGGTCTGCGCCCCAGTCTGCTCCCTGGCATGCTCCCTGGGCTGCGTTCTGGTCCTGCTGCTGGCCCTTCTGCTGAGCGTTGTCCCTGTCCGGGCCGAGACCCTGCGGGCGGTGTTCTTTCCCGACGCGGCCGAGATGACCGAGCGGGAGACCCTGCCCCTGGCCGGGAATCCGGCCCGGCCCCTGGCCGTGCTCCTCCTGCCCATCCAGGCCGATCCGGCCACCCTGGCCGTGAACCCGCCCAAGGGATTCACCGTGGCGGACATCACCTGGGAACGCAAGGACCATGTACGCCAGGGCCTGGGCAAGGTTTTGTCCGACCAGCTCGCCGCCCTGAAAAAGAAGCGGGCCGGGGTGGAGGCCAAGGTCGCGGCCGCGAACACCCGCCTGGAATACTGGAAGGGCCACGGGACCTCCCCGGCCCGCACCTCGGCCGAGGCCCTGCAACTGGCCCAGGCCTTGTCCTCGGACGTGGAGCGCACGTCCAACGACAAATACGACCTGGACCGGTCCATGGAGGATTTGAACCGGGAAATCGCGGCCCTGGAGGCCCGGCTGGCCCGCACGGCCGGACCCGAGGACGCGGCCTGGGCCGTGTCCGTGTTCCTGGGGCCGACTCCGGCCAAATCCGCAGAGCTGACCTGGTCCTATCGCCTGGCCGGGTGCGGCTGGCGGCCCATCAGCCGTTTGGACGCCCGCCCGGCCGAAGGCCTGGTGCATTTCTCCAGCGAGGCGGAAATCTGGCAGAGCACCGGAGCCGCCCTGGCCCAGGCCGAGGTGGCCCTGGCCACCCTGCCCCGGGCCGTGAACACCGAGCCGCCCGCCCTGCCCGAATGGATCATCCAGCCCCGGCCCGAAGTCCAGCAAATGGCCAAGTCCCGGCCCCCCGCGCCCATGATGGCCGTGGGCGCCATGGCGGACAACGCCATAGCCCCGGCCCCGGCTCCGGCCTTTGCCCAGCACGGGACCGTGGGCCTGTGGGACCTCGGCCGCCGGGAGGTCCCGGCCGGGGAGAAAATCCGCCTGACCCTGTCCGAGACGGCCTGGAAAGCCACATTCGCCTGGGTGCTCAGGCCCAGCCTGGACAGCCGGGCCTTTTTGCGGGCCGAGATCAAACTGCCCGACCCCGTGGACCTGCCGCCCGCCCAGGCCCTGTTCCTGGTGGACGGGGCCATGCTGGCCAAGCGGCCCTTTGCCCTGTCCGGCAGCGAGGCCACCCTGTTCTTCGGGCCGGACCCGCTCATCACGGCCAAGGAGCGGCTCCTGGACAAGAAGTCCGGGGAGGCCGGGGTCATCGGCAAGAAGCAGACCCATGCCTGGGATTACGAGATCGAAGTGGTCAGCGCCAAGGCCCAGGCCGTGCCGGTCGTCGTGGAGACGCCCCGGCCCCTGTCCCGGGACCAGCGCATCGAAATCTCGGTCACGGCCGAGCCCAAACCCGAGCCCGCAACCCCTGAAGACGAAAACCTCCTGGTCTGGAAGCTCGAGCCCAAACCCGGGCAGAAGACCAAGATCACCCTCCAGGTCCGAGCCACGGCCCCGGCGGACATGAAGGTGGATACCGGAAGACGCTGATCCTTGGAACCGCACGCCTTCATGAAGAGAGGACAACATGCGACGCAAGATTGAACAGATATTCAAGGGGGAGATCGTCACCGAAGGGGCCGGGGTCCGGCTGCGCCGGGTGTTCGGATACTTCGAGGCCTCCCTGTTCGACCCCTTTCTGCTCCTGGACGATTTCCGTTCGGACACCCCGGCCGACTACCTGAAGGGCTTTCCCTGGCATCCCCACCGGGGCATCGAGACCATCACCTATGTCCTGCGCGGGGATGTGGAGCACGGGGACAGCATGGGGAACTCCGGGGTCATCTCCTCCGGGGACGTCCAGTGGATGACCGCCGGAAGCGGGATCGTCCACAAGGAAATGCCCAAGGGCGACGCCAGCGGCTCCATGCACGGCTTCCAGCTCTGGGCCAATCTCCCGGCCCGGCACAAAATGATGCCCCCCCGCTACCGGAGCATAACCGCCGCGGACATCCCGGAAGTGGACGCGGGCCACGGGGTCAGGATCAAGATCATCGCCGGAACCGCGAACGGCCAGTCCGGCCCGGCAGCGGACATTGTCATCGAGCCGGAATACCTGGACGTCTCCCTGCAGCCGGGCGTGGAATACGTCCACCCCACCCGGCCCGGAGTCACGGCCTTCCTCTACGCCATAAACGGGGCAGGCGCCGTGGACGGAACCGGCGTGGAGGACCGCACCCTGGTGCTCTTCGGCCCGGGCGACGAACTGGCGGTCACGGCCGGGGCCTCGGGCCTTAGGTTCCTGCTGGTCACCGGCCAGCCCTTGAACGAGCCCATCGCCTGGCGCGGCCCCATTGTCATGAACACCGAGGAGGAGTTGTATACGGCGTTCCGGGAATTCGAGGACGGCACTTTCGTCAAATAATTATCTCAGAGAAATAGTTCGAAAAATACCATGAGTGAATACACTGAACACACGGACTCCGGGGCCTCGGTGGGTCGCACCGAGAAGCGCTTCTTCACCTTTGCCGAGCCCCCGGACGTGCTCGGCGTGGAGTCCGGCCGGACCATCGGGCCGGTGAGCGTGGCCTACGAGACCTTCGGGACCCTGAATGCCGACCGGTCCAACGCCATTCTTCTGTGCCACGCCCTGACCGGTGACTCCCACGCGGCCGGGTACTACACCCGGGAGGACTTAAAGCCCGGCTGGTGGGACATCATGGTCGGGCCAGGCAAGGGCATCGACACCGACCGCTTCTTCGTGGTCTGCTCCAACGTCATCGGCGGGTGCATGGGCACCACCGGTCCGAGTTCGCTCAACCCGGCCACGGGACGGCCCTACGGCCTGGATTTCCCGGTGGTCACGGTGGCGGACATGGTCCGGGTGCAGAAGGCCCTGCTGGAGCACCTGGGCGTGACCCGGCTGCACTGCGTCATCGGCGGGTCCGTGGGCGGCATGCAGGTCCTGGAATGGGCCGTGCGCTATCCGGACATGGTCCGCTCGGCCATCCCCCTGGCCACCACCACCAAGCATTCGGCCCTGGCCATCGCCTTCAACGAGGTGGCCCGCCAGGCCATCATGGCCGACCCCCTGTGGAATGGCGGGGACTACTACGGGGGCCAGGCCCCGGCCCACGGCCTGTCCGTGGCCCGCATGATCGGGCACATCACCTATCTCTCGGACCAGGCCATGCGCACCAAGTTCGACCGCCGCCTCCAGGACAGAAGCGACATCTCCTTCAATTTCGAGGCCGACTTCCAGGTGGAGAGCTATCTGCGCTACCAGGGCCAGAAGTTCGTGGACCGCTTCGACGCCAACTCCTTTCTGTACCTGACCAAGGCCGCGGACTATTACAACCTGGAGCAGCAGCACGGGGCGGGCTCCCTGGTCCAGGCCTTTTCCCGGGCCAAGGCCAGCTTCCTGGTGGTCTCCTTCACCTCGGACTGGCTCTACCCCACCTACCAGTCCAAGGCCATGGTCAAGGCCATGAAGAAGAACAGCCTGGACGTGAGCTTCTGCGAGATCGCGGCCGACTGGGGCCACGACGCCTTTCTGCTGCCCAACCCGGCCCTGACCCGGCTCATCCGGGGCTTTCTGGACCGGGTCGGCCAGGACCGGGAGGACTAGGCCATGCGCTACGATTTACAGGTCATCGCCTCCTGGATCGACCCCGGGGCCAAGGTCCTGGACCTGGGCTGCGGGTCCGGGGAGCTGCTGGCGCACCTGCGCCAGGAAAAGGGCGTGCGCGGCACCGGCATCGAGCTGGAGGAGGCCAAGGCCAAGCAGGGCATCGAGCGGGGGCTGGCCATCATCCACGGGGACATCTACGAGGAGATCGAGGACTACCCGGACCAGGCCTTTGACTTCGTGGTCTTGAGCCAGACCCTGCAACAGGTCACGGACCCGGCCCGGCTCATCCGGGAGATGCTCCGGGTGGGACGCCTGGGCATCGTCAGCTTCCCCAATTTCGGGGTCCTGGGCCACCGGCTCCAGTTCTTTTTCACCGGCCGCGCGCCCGTGTCCCGAGAACTGCCCTACCAATGGCACGACACCCCCAATATCCGGGTGATCAGCATCAAGGATTTCAGACGGTTCTGCGCCCAGTCCGGGTTCCACATCCAGAAGGAGGTCGATATCCGCTCCCACCACCACGAAAGCACCGGCCAGGAAGTGACCTTTATGCCCAACCTGTTCTCCTCCTACGGCATTTTCCTGCTCGGCAGCAGAGGGGCCTAAGGCATGGGCCGTTTCGCCAAGCTCTCCTTTGCCCAGAAGACCTGCGTGGCCTCGGCCGGTCGGCTCATGCAGACCACGGCCATGGTCCAGCCCGGGGCGCGCATCGGCGTGGCCACCTCCGGGGGCATGGACAGTTTCGTCCTGTCCCAGGTCCTGCTCATCCGCAAGGCCATCCTGCCCTTTGACATCGAGCTCATGCTCCTGCACGTGAACGCCGGATTCGGAGAGGACCACCAGCCCCTGCTGGACTGGGCCGCGAGCAGGGGCCTGGCCGCCCACGCCGAGCTGACCGACATCGGCCCCCGGGCCCATTCCCCGGAAAACCGCAAGAACTCGCCCTGCTTCTTTTGCAGCATGCTGCGCCGCAAGCGCCTCTTCGCCCTGTGCGAGACCTACGGGTTGACCCATCTGGCCTTGGGGCACAATGCCGACGACCTGGTCTCCACCTTTTTCATGAACCTGACCCAGAACGGCCGGGCCGACACCATGGGACCGAGCGAGTCCTTTTTTAAAGGCCGCCTCCAGGTGGTGCGGCCCCTGCTCTTCCTGGAGAAATCCACCATCAAGACCGCGGCCCGGCAATGGGGGCTTCCGGTCTGGGACAACCCCTGCCCCTCGGCCGGGCGCACCAAACGGAACGAGATCTTCGACTGGGTGGCCACCCGCTGGGCCG
Source organism: uncultured delta proteobacterium (assembly GCA_903835685.1). Classification (GTDB taxonomy): domain Bacteria; phylum Desulfobacterota; class Desulfovibrionia; order Desulfovibrionales; family Desulfovibrionaceae; genus CAILNX01. The sequence continues at coordinate 77,611 of CAILNX010000037.1, read as the reverse complement.
GGAACCGGAAGATCAAGAAGAACATCTTCAACGGCCTGGAACGCATGGTCTTGAGCGGCCAGGGGGCCAGCCAGGGCGACCAGCCCATTGAGGTCACCAAATAATTCTCAAAATTCGTATCTATCACCAATGATCTTGGCTTGTTGGGAGCCAGTACCCATTTTCAGCCTGGCCCCGGTTGACGCAAAGTAAAAACACAGGTAGGGTAGCCCTACAGGTCTTTCTGATGAAAACAGAACCGAGAACCAGAAAAAAGCTAGAGAAACTCACGAAATAGCATGATTTTCCGCAAATACCACATCGTGGTCTTCAAGGACCGCCAAGGCCAGTGCCGCAAGCTTCAGTTGCGCGGCTGGCTGCCCATCACCATCGGCCTGGTGCTCACGGCCATGCTCGGGGTGAACGTCTATCTGTTCAAGTACTACCGTGAGTTCAACACTGTTGAACGCAGCCTGAATATTTCGGAAAAAACCGTGCAGGACCAGAACATCCAGCTCTTGTCCCTGCACCAGAAGCTCCAGGGCCTGGAAAAGGACCTGACCCGGGTTTCGGAGTTCGACGCCCGGTTGCGGGACATGATCAGCCTAAAAGCCCCCAAGGACGAGGCCCGGCCCACGGCCGTGGGCGGCAGTCCGGAACCGGACTTCGCCAAGAACTACCTGCCCTTTCACCGCCAGGAGCTTCTGGCCCGCAAGCTGAACGCCTTTCTGGCCCAGTTGGCCTCGGACGCCAAGATGGAAAAGGCCCGGCAGGAAGAGCTGTTCCAGATGGTCAAGTCCAACCAGGGTGTGCTGGAAGCCGTGCCCTCCATGCTTCCGGCCAATGGCTGGGTCAGTTCGGGATTCGGCCCGCGCCTCTCCCAGTTCACCGGCAAGGAGGAGGAGCACCTGGGCGTGGACATCTCCTGCCTGGCCGGGACTCCGGTCCTGGCTCCGGCCCCGGGCCGGGCCATCTTCGCCGGATGGGACGACTCCTTTGGCTGGACGGTCATCATCTCCCACGGCTTTGGCCTGACCACCCGCTACTCGCACATGAAGAACGCGGCCGTGAAGATCAAGGTCGGGCAGATGGTGGGCCGGGGCGAACAGATCGGCGAGGTGGGGTCCACGGGCCGCACCACCGGCCCGCACCTGCATTACGAAGTGCGCTTGAGCGGCGTGCCGGTCAATCCCATGCGCTACATCATCGGGTAGCCGCCTCCTTTCCCGGCCCTTTCTCCAGGGCCAAGATACCACTGGACAAAGTCTAGAAAATCTCGCAACACTACCGGCAAGGCCTCCAAGGCCCAGCCAGGGGTGTCTTTCGTCCTGCCCGGGGCCTGGGCCTTTGCTCGGCATCGCTCTTGCTAGGGACGCGCATGGATATTTTCCATTTTGATCCAGCCCAGACCTTCAGCTTTCTCCTGACCCTGTTCAGGACAAGCATCATCCTCTTTTTTCTGCCGATTTTCGGGGGACAATCCCTGCCTGCCCCGGTCAAGGCGGCCATGGTCCTGGTCCTGTCCCTGGCCCTGTGGCCCAAGCTCTCCTTTCCCGGCCAGGCCTTTCCCTCCGGGGGCCTGGGCATTGTCCTGCTCATTCTGGGCGAGGTGTCCATGGGCTTTGTCATTGGTATGACCGTGGACTTTCTCATCGCGGCCATCCAGACCGGCGGCCAGTTGGCCGGGTTCGGCATGGGTTTCACCATGGTCAATGTCCTGGACCCCATCACCGGCACCGAGGAGGCGGTCACCGCCCACTTCTTGTACATGACCAGCCTGCTGGTCTTCTTGAACTTGAACGGGCACCTGTTCCTGCTCCAGGCCCTGGCCGAAAGCTTCCGGCTGGTGCCCCCGGGGAGCATGTTCGTTTCCCCGGCCCTGGCCAACCAGGTCCTTGGCCTGTCTGCGGACATCTTCGTGCTGGCCGTGAAGATCGCCGCGCCCATCCTGGCCTCCCTGTTCATCGTGGACCTGGCCCTGGCCCTGGTGTCCAAGGCCGCGCCCCAGATGAACATCCTGTCCCTGGGCTTTCCGGTCAAGACCGCCGTGGGCTTCCTCTTCCTGGGCATGATGTTCACCACCATGGCCCAGTACATGGAGCACTACATCGGCGGGCTGGACGCGCTGTTCGTGCACATGTTCCAGGCCGCGATGCAATAAGGGACAGCCGAGAGACCCGCCATGCCCCAAGAAGATCCGAGTAGAACAGAGAACGCCACCCAAAAACGGGTGAGCAAGGCCCGGGAAAAGGGGTCCGTGGCCAAGGGCGCGGAGATGGGCAAGACCGTGGTCCTTCTGGCCGGGCTCATCGCCATGCGCCTGGTGATGAAGTCCTACTACGAGCAGTTCCACGACATCTTCACCCGCATCTTCAAGGAATCCTCGACCTTTACGGTCAATACGGAGTCGGTCCTGGCCCTCTTCGTGTGGTGCATGTACAAGATGGCCATCCTGACCCTGCCGGTCCTCTTCATCGTGGCCGCAGCCTCCTACGCCATCCTGCGCTGGCAGGTGGGCGCCCTGTGGACCTTTGAGACCATGAATTTCGACTGGGGCCGGGTGTTCAACGTCATGGCCGGGCTCAAACGGCTCATGCTCGACCCCAAGGCCCTGGTGCGCATGGGCCGCAGCCTGCTCCAGGCCGCTGCCGTGGCCGTGGCCCCCTACATGGTCATCAAGCAGGAGATGGGCAACCTGCCCCCGCTCTTCTATCACGACGCCCACACCCTGGCCGTGTACATCTTAAGCGTGGCGGCCAAGATGGTCACCTACGCCCTGGTGCCCATGCTGCTCATCGCGGCCGCGGACCTGTGGTACACGCGCTGGGACTATGGTGAACAACTCAAGATGACCAAGGAGGAGGTCAAGGACGAGCGCCGCCAGGCCGAAGGCGATCCGACCATCAAGAGCAAGCAGAAGCAGAAGATGCTCCAGTCCATCGCCAAGCGCATGATCCAGAACGTGCCCAAGGCCGACGTGGTCATCACCAACCCCACCCATCTGGCCATCGCCCTGCAATACGACCCCATCCAGGCCCCGGCCCCCCTGGTCCTGGCCAAGGGCGCGGGCCACCTGGCCTTCAAGATCAAAGAAATCGCGATGAAAAACGACATTCCCATCCGTGAGGACAAGCCCCTGGCACAGGCTTTGTATAAGCAGGTCGAGGTCGGCGATACCATTCCCGAAGAACTCTATCAGGCGGTCGCCTCCATTCTGGCGAAACTGAACAAGTTCAAGGGCAAGTACCAGAAATAGCCGAGCCTTAAAACCACCCACGGCCCAACCAGGGGAGTGTCAAAAACATGGCGAAGAACCCGCTCGATTCCGCGGCCCTGCACATAGATTACTCGCGATTCGCCAAGCAGGGCGACATCATGCTGGCCAGCGGCGTGGTGCTCATCCTGTTCTTCATGATCATCCCCCTGCCCACCATCTGCATCGACTTCATGCTCACGGTGAGCATCGCCACCAGCCTGGTGGTGCTCATCACCACCATGTTCATGGAATCGCCGATGGAGTTCTCCATCTTCCCCTCGCTTTTGCTCATCACCACCATGCTGCGGCTCTCCTTGAACGTGGCCTCCACCCGCATGATCCTCTTGCACGGAGACGAGGGCACGGGCGCGGCCGGGCAGGTCATCAAGAGCTTCGGCGAGTTTGTGGTCGGCGGCAACTACATCATCGGCGTGGTCATCTTTCTCATCCTGTTCATCCTGAACAAAGTGGTCATCGTGGCAGGCACCACGCGTATCGCCGAGGTGGCCGCCCGCTTCACCCTGGACGCCATGCCCGGCAAGCAGATGGCCATCGAGGCGGATTTGAACTCCGGGCTCCTGGACGAGAACCAGGCCCGCCGCCAGCGCGAGCTCATCCGCAAGGAGGCCGACTTCTACGGGGCCATGGACGGCGCGGGCAAGTTCGTCCAGGGGGACGTGAAAGCCGGCATGCTCATCAACATGGTCAACTTCGCGGGCGGCATCCTCATCGGGACCCTCCAGAAGGACATGACCTGGATGGACGCCCTGAAAACCTACACCCTCTTGACCATCGGCGACGGTCTGGTGGCCACCATCCCCTCGCTGATCATCTCCACGGCCGCGGGCATCATCGTATCCCGCGCCGCTGCCGAGGCCAAGATGGGCGAGGAATTCCTGGGACAGCTCACCTTCCACCCCCGGGCCCTGCGCCTGGTCTCCGGCATCCTGGTGCTTTTCGGCATCGTGCCGGGCATGCCCGGCCTGCCCTTCCTGACCCTGGCCGCGATCGTGTACGCAGTGTCCCGCATGGCCCAGCGCTTCCGCGACGAGCTGGAAGCCAAGGTCAAGGAGCCGACCAAGAAGTCCGAGACCCAGGGCATGGACACTCCCGAAGAGGTCAAGCAACTCCTGCCGCTCGATCAGCTCGAACTGGAAGTGGGCTACGGGCTCATCCCCCTGGTGGACGAGGACCAGAACGGCAACCTCCTGGCCCGCATCCGCTCCATCCGCCGCCAGTTCGCCCTGGACATGGGCGTGATCATCCCCTCCCTGCATTTGCGGGACAACCTGGAGCTCAAGCCCGGCGAATACCGGCTGCTCATCAAGGGCAACCCCCTGGCCCGGGCCGAGATCCTCATCGACCACTACCTGGCCATGGACCCCGGCGACGCCAAGCACCGCATCCAGGGCGTGGACACCGTGGAGCCAGCCTTCAACCTCCCGGCCCTGTGGATTCCCGAGGCCCAGAAAGAAGAGGCCATGCTGGCCGGGTACACCGTGGTGGACCCCTCCACGGTCATCGCCACCCACATCACCGAGATTTTCAGGCGCAACCTGCACGAATTCCTGGGCCGCCAGGAGGTCCAGAACCTGCTCGACGGGCTGAAAGAACGTGCGCCCAAGGCCATCGACGACTTGATCCCCAATGTACTCAGCCTGGGGCAGGTGCAGAAGGTCCTCCAGAACCTGCTCCTGGAAGGGGTGTCCATCCGGGACATCATGTCCATCGTGGAGACCCTGGCCGACTACGGCCCCAGCGTGGCGGACACCACCCAGCTCACGGAATACGTGCGGGCCAAGCTCGGCCGCACCATCTTAAAGCCCTACCTGGGCTCGGGCGGCATGCTCTCCATCCTGACCCTGGCCCCGGCGGTGGAGACCATCCTGGCCGAGGGCGTGCGCCAGACCGACCGGGGGGCCTACCTGGCGCTGGAGCCCGGCCAGGCCCAACTGCTCATCCGGGCCATCAACACCACCATGGAGGCGGCCGTGGTGCCCGACGGCCAGCCCGTGCTCCTGGTCAGCCCCAATTTGCGCTCCCATCTGGCCCAGCTCATCACCCGCTTCATCCCGACCCTGCCGGTGATCTCCCAGGCCGAAATTGCCGCGGATTTGAAGATTCAGTCCATTGGAACCGTGGAAGTGAGATAACCCATGCACGTAAAGACGTATCGAGGACCGAATCCCGCCGTGGTATTCGCCCAGGTCAAGGCCGAACTGGGCGAGGAGGCCATCATCCTGGGCAACCGCACCCTGACCGAGAACGGGGTCAAGGTCTGCGAGGTCATGGCCGCAGTGGAGCCCAAGCCCGCGGCCGCAAGCGCCCTGTCCAGGACCGAGGACCTCATGCCCCAGCCGCCCAGCGGCGCGCGCTGGCAGCACGAGTGGAGCGAGATCAAAGACTGCCTCATGTCGCTCATCAAACCCCAGATGAACCTGGACATGCTCTCGCCCCGGCAGCGCCTGGCCCTGGAATACCTGGAGCGCGAGGGCGTGGACACCAAGATCATCCTGGCCCTGTTCCGGGAACTGCGGGAAGACGCCGGACTGTCCATCCTCCAGGCCCTGGAGCCCGTGGTCCCGCTGAAAGGGTGGGGCACCCGCTCCTGGTCCCAGAAATACCACCTGTTCTGCGGCCCTTACGGCGCGGGCAAGACCTCCATGCTCATCCGCCTGGCCCTAGCGGACAAGAAGGCCGACCCCAAGTTCCGGGTCTGCCTGGCCTCGGCCGACAACGGCCAGGGCAAGAGCCGCATGGTGCTCAAGCACTACGCCGAGCTCTCAGGCCTGGCCTTCAGGGACATCGCCGGTCCCGAGGACTTCGCGGCCCTCAAGGGCGAGGGCCATAATTTTGACAGGATCTACATCGACCTGCCCGGGCTCCCGGCCAGCGCCACCCTGCACGACCGGCTCTCGACCATGGGGGTCAACGGGCACTCGGACACGGCCGCGCACCTGATTCTTTCCCCCCATTTCGCCTCGGCCCAGTACAAGAAGTTCCTGGAGGCCTACGCGGCCCCAGCCGTGAAAAGTATCGTCTGGACGAAACTCGACGAAGCTTGTAGTTTCGGCGCGGTGATCAACGTGGCTGCGCAGAGCGGTCTGCCGGTGTCGGCCCTGTCCTTCGGGGCCGGGCTCAAACAGAGTTTCGCCCCGGCCCAGGCCGAGACCATGTGGCGACTCATCTTCAAGCACCAGTTGCCCGTGGCTGCGTAGAACGACGCGCCCAACCTTTCAAAACAAGGGACGCATGCGATCATGACCTTCGATTCCCCCATGGTATTCTCAGTCACCTCGGGCAAGGGTGGGGTGGGCAAGACCAATTTGTCCGTGAACCTGGCCTACAGCCTGGCCAAGCAAGGCAAAAAGGTGGTCCTTTTGGACGCCGACCTGGGGCTGGCCAATGTGGACGTGCTGCTCGGCCTGGCCCCCAAGCTGAACCTCTTCCATCTGTTCAACGAGGGAGTGACCCTGCGCCAGGTCCTGTGCGAGACGCCCTACGGGTTCTCCATCCTGCCCGCCTCCTCCGGGGTGAGCGACATGGCCAGTCTGTCCACGGGCCAGAAGCTGGACCTCCTGGAGGCCATGGACGGACTGGAAGCGGAACTGGACTATCTTATCGTGGACACCGGAGCCGGAATCAACGATAATGTCCTGTATTTCAACATCGCGGCCCAGGAGCGGCTCCTGGTGGTGACCACCGAGCCCACCTCCCTGACCGACGCCTATGCGCTGGTCAAAGTGCTGAAAATAAAGCACGGTGTGGATCGCTTCCGGGTGCTCATCAACATGGCCCCGAGCGAAAAGGCGGCCAAGGAGATTTTCAAGAAGCTGCACATGGCCTGCGACCATTTTTTGAACGGGGTCTCCCTGGATTTCGCCGGCTTCATCCCCCAGGACAAGAGCGTCCGGGACTCGGTGATCCGCCAGGCCCCCTTCTGCCACTTGGCCCCGGCCTCACCGGCGGCCAAGGGCGTGGTGGACGTCGCCAGGATCATCAACACTTGGAAAGGAACGTCCCAGCTTGATGGAAACATTAAATTCTTCTGGAAAAAACTCCTCTTCCAAGACCGGGCCGTGGCATAGGCTGGAAGGCGGAGAGGTTTCCTGGGGGGACTTCTGTCCCAGGGATCGGGAGGAGATCGTTCGGCACTACGCGCCGAAGATCAAGATTCTGGCCCTGCGCATGAAGGCCAAGCTGCCCCAGAGCGTGGAGCTGGGCGAACTCATCAGCGCCGGGAGCCTGGGCCTGCTGGAGGCCCTGGGCAAGTTCCGCTCGGAGCTCGGGATTAAGTTCGAGACCTATTCCGAGAACCGGATCAAGGGGGCCATGCTGGACGAGTTGCGGCGCATGGACTGGTTCTCCCGGGGATTGCGGCAAAAGGTCAAGGTCCTGGAAGACGCCATCCGCCAGATCGAGCACAAAACCGGTGGCCCGGCCACCGAAGCCCAGATTCGCGACCTGACGGGCATGGAGGAACGGGAAGTGCGCCAAGGACTGGAAGCCTTGCAGAACCAGCTCTGTTTGAGCATCGACGCCTTTGACGAGAATCTTCCCATCTGCCGTTCGGCCCATGAGGAGAACGAGCCCTATCAGTCCACGGCCCTCCAGGAGATCATCGACAAGATCGCGGTGCTCATCGACGACCTGACCCCCCGGGAAAAGCTGGTCATCTCCCTGTACTACGGCGAGGAGCTGAATATGAAGGAGACGGCCCAGGTCATGGACATCACCGAGGGCCGCGTGTCCCAACTCCATTCCCAGGCCCTGGAGAAGCTGCGCAAAAGCTTCCGCGCCCAGTACGAACTGGACGGGGAATAACCGTTTTTCGAGCGGGAGGCCCCACGCCCCATGCTGTTTTTGCTCCCCCCTCCGGATGACGACGCCCCGCCTGCCGGGGCCAAGGCCGAACTGGACCAGGGGGAAGCCTCGCGCGCGGCCCAAAAGGTCGATCTGGACTTAGACGACGCGCCGTTTCTGGAGGACGAGGAAGAGGAGGAGGCCGCCCCGGCCGCTGCGGCCCCGGCCCTGGACGTCTCTGCGGCCAAGGAGAAAAAAGCCCTCCCGGCCTGGCTCAAAAGCAAGCTGGTCATCATCGGCGCACCGGTGCTCCTGCTGCTTCTGATCGGCGCGGTCTGGTTCTTCACCCGGCCCAAGGCCGAAGCCCCGCCCTCGGAGGCGGCCAAGGCCGAGACCCCCAAGTCCGACGAGCACAAGGCCGAACCGGCCAAAACCAAGGCCGAGGCCGCCCCACCGCCGCCTCCCCCGCCCACGGATACCCTGATACGAATGGACCCCTTCCTGGTGGAGCAGACCACGGCCAACGGCACCATCCGCTTTCTCACGGCCAGATTCTCCCTGCTGACCAAGGACGACAAGACCCCCATAGAATTCCAGCGCAAGATTTACATTTTACGTGACGCGATTTATTATTATCTCAAGAACAAGAATCTGGAGTACCTGACCGGCCGTAATAATACGGACCGGCTGAAGAAGGACGTGCTCGGCGTGATCAACCAGTATATGGGGGCCACCCAGTTCGACAACCTTCTCATCGAGGAATACCTGGTGAAGTGACATGACCGACCCACTCAGCATCGCCACCACGGTGCAGCAGTTGCCCAACGTGCAGCAGATCGCTCACGCGGACCTGGCCAAGACCGAAGTCTTCCAGAACATGCTCAACCCCATTGTGGCCAAGGAGCAGCAAAAGGAAGGCACCAAGGTCCAGACCGTGGACAAGAAGGAGCAGTTGGAGGCGGCCAAGCGCGAAGGCGGCGGCCAGAAGAAGCAGGAGCCTCCGCCCCACCGCCGTGAGCGGGATCCGACCCAGGAGGAGGAACATACTTCGGGTTCGAGCTCCTCGCCCTGGTCCGGGCACATCATCGACGTGAAAATCTGATTCATTGCCTTTTGGCCCGGAACCGGGCATGTTCCCCGCCATGTCCGACTGGCTGCTCCTCTTCTTCTCCCTCATCGAACTGGGCCTTCTTTCCGTGGTCATCTTCTTTTTCCTGCGCCTGAAAAAATCCGAGATTCTGCTCGGACAGCTCCAGTCCCGCCAGGCGGAATTCCTGAACAAGCTGACCTTCAACGCCCAACTCGAGCAGGAGATGGTCGGCACCTTCGAGAAACGCCAGTCCGAACTGTCCCGTCTGGACCAGCAGTTGGAGGACCGGGCCAAGGCCCTCGGCCGTCTGCTCCGCCAGGCCGACGAGCTGTGCCGCTCCCCGCAGTTCCTGCGCCAAATCATCCTGACCGGACACAGCCAGGGCAAGACCCCGGAGGTTCTGGCCCAGGCCACCGGACTCTCGGTGGATGAAGTGGAGCTGATCGTGGGGCAGGAGAAGAGTTAAAGATCAGCCATGCGCATCGGCGACAAAGACTCTTCCTTTCCCGGCCAGCCAGGCCCCAACCGCGACCGGGCCAAGTCCTTCCGCCGCGACCGCAGGCCCGGGGAGCAGGTGCGGGGACGGTTCCTGCGCCCGGCCGGACCCGGTCTGGCCTGGGTGGACATCGAGGGCCACCACCTCGTGGCCCGGGTTTCCGGCGACCTCTCCCCTGACGAGGTCCTCACCTTCGAGATACTGGAGCTTCAACCCGAGGTGGTGCTGCGCCACTTGGTCCGGACCGACGGAAGGCTGGATCGCAAGGTCTAGGCCCACAACGAAACGCCCCACCTCGCTTAGTTCGCGGATGTATAGACCTGCATGGTCTTCTGCAGCTTCTCCAGATCAAGTCCGACGACAACCACGCCTTTGGCCACCACGGTGGGAAAGGTTGCCCTGGGGTTGTGTGCGGTCAATTCCCGAACCGCCTCCTCACGCTCCGCGCCCGTGAGCTTGTCCACGAACACGCAGTCGTATTCGACCCCGGATTGATCCAGGTACTCCTTGACCTTCTTGCAAGCGACACAGGTTGTCAGTCCGAAAAATCTGATGCTCATGTCCTGTCTTCCTGAAAAAATGCTCACTCCACCCGGAAATGGGAGACCTCGGCCTCCATCTCGCTGATGGCGTCGGCCAGGCGCATGGCTGCCTCCATGAACTCGTGCAGGGAGTTCTTGGTGGCCTCCACGGTCAAATGCAGTTCGCCCATGGCCTGGCTGATCTGCCCGGCCCCCAGGCTCTGGCCCTGCATGCCCTGGTTGGCCGTGGCGAACCGGGGCTCCAGTGAGCGCACCCGCTCGATGACCTCGCCCAGGCCGCTGCTGATGACCGCCACGTCGCGCACGCCCTGGGACACCTCCCGATCAAAGGTGTTCATCTCCGTGACCCCGTTGTCCACGGCCGAACGCATCTCCTCGATCATGCGGGTGATGTCGTGCACGGCCACCTCGGTCTGGTCGGCCAGCTTGCGTATTTCCCGAGCCACCACGGAAAAGCCCTGACCGTACTCCCCGGCCTTCTCGGCCTCAATGGAGGCGTTCAGGGACAAAAGATTAATCTTTTCGGACACCTTGGAGATGGTAGTCACGATGCGGCCAATGACCGAGGCCTTGTCGTTTATGGCCGAGAGCCGCACGGAGATGGACTGCCGGGCGTCCGAGAGTCGCTCCATGGAATGGCCCATCTTGATGAGTCCGGCCAGGCCGTCGTCAGCCAGAAGGGCCGCGTCCTTGGCCCCCAGGGAGACCTCGTTCATGCTCTGGGCCAGTTCCGCGGCCGTGGTGGAGATTTCCCGGGCCGTGGCGCTCACCTGGCGGGTAGAGGCGGCCTGCTCCTCCACAGCGGTCTCGATGCTGTGGCCCGAGCGGGAGATGCTGGCCGCCGACTCCTTGACCAGCACCCCGGAACGCTGGACCTTGAGCACCAGGGAGTGCAGGTTGGCGGTCATGGTGGCGAACATGCTGAGCAGCCGCCCGGTTTCGTCCAGATTCCGCTCCAGGACCGTGCCCTGGGACTGGGAGAACTCCTCCAGGCCGTTCTGGGCCGTGGCCAGATCCCCGCTGGCGATGTCCGCCGCCACCCCGGTCAGGCGGGTCAAGGGGGCGCAGATCCGGCCCACCACCCAGGCGATGAGGACCATGGCCAGGACCAGGATGGTCCCGCCAATGGCCATCTGGTTGCGGATCAGGTTCATGGCCGGTTCCTCCACCTGGCTGCGCTCCGTGGCCGCGGCCACGTACCAGTTGAAGGGATTGAACAGGTGGACCAGGGCCTGCTTCTCTTCACTGCGGCCCGTGCTGTCGCGCACCTCGTAGACCAGACGGCCGTCGGCCCGGGCGGCCTGGGCCAGATCGGCCAGGACCTTGCGGCCCGTGCGCAGGTTGATGGTGTCGGCAAAGCTCGGCGGGGCCTTGTGGGGCGGGACCACCACCCGGCCCTGATCGTCGAAGATGAACAACTCCCCGGTTTCGTCAAACTCGATTTTGGGCCAAGCCAGGCGCAAATCCCGGACGATGCGCTCCCGCTCCTGGTTCACCTCCTCGGCGATGTCGTCGATGTAAATGCCCGTGCCCAGAATCCAGTCCCATCTGGGATAGGCCCGCACGTACAGGAGCTTGGGCACCGGCCGATCCGACCCGAGCTTGTTCCAGTAGATGCTCAGAAACCCCTCTTTCTGCTCCCGGGCCAGGCGGATCATCATGGGGCCATAGGGCACGCCCTGCACGTCCCGGCCCTCGGAAAGGTCCCGGCCCTCCATGCTCGGGTCCGGGTGGGCCAGGGCGAGCAGCTTGGAGGAGTAAAGGAAGAAATAATCGTCGTTACCGAACCGGGTCTTGCGGATCAGGTCAAAGACGGCCTTCTTGGCCTTGTCCTCGGACAATATCCCCTGGCCGACCATCTCGGAGTAACGGTCCATGGCCGAAACCATGACCGCCGCATTGTCCCGGATGGTGCGCTTGCGGATTTCCAGGGCCTTTTGCTCGTGGTCCTGCAAGGCCATGTACTCGGCGTCCAGGTAGACGAAAAAAAGCCCGAGAAGCCCGTCCTCGGCCCTGTCCCGGACCAGGCCCATGTCCCGGAGCACCACGACCCGGGTGTGCCAGGAGATGACCACGGTGGAGAGCAGGAGGATGAACACGATGATGATGGATATCTTGGACCGGATGGAGGAGAACACCGCGGCCTCCAGGCGTTGGGGTTTGGGTGCGGGACGCTCCCCCTCTCTAGCCCGGCGGACAACGCCTGGCAACCGGGTAAGCCCAGTTGGCGACAAGAACCCAAGTCGCGCCCATCAAGAACCCCCACCAGAAGATGAAGGTAAAAATAATAATTTCTTATCCTTACGGGTTCGCGAAAAGCGGGTCCATTCCGAACGCGACTGGGCCGCCTCTTGACCTTTGGCCGGGCCAGGAACAAAGATGCCCCATGACCTTGAACACCCGGACCTCCCTGGACACCCTGGCCCTGTGGACCGCCCGCCTCGGCCCGGCCGGGCTCATGCCCGCGCCCGGCACGGCCGGTTCCCTGGTGGCCCTGATCCTGGCCCCCTGGCTGTTTTTGCCCCTGGGGCCAGGCGGGCGAATCGCGGTGCTGGCCCTGCTCTTCCTGCTGGGCGCGCTGGCTGCCGGGGTGGCTGAACGGGTCCTTTCCCGCAAGGACCCGGGCGAGGTGGTCATTGACGAACTGCTGGGCCAATGGCTGACCTTCGCCCTGCTGCCCCAGTCCACGGCCGGTTCACCCCTGGACATTCCCCTGTGCGTGGGGTTCGTCCTGTTCCGGGTCTTGGACATCGCCAAACCCTGGCCCGTGCGGCCCTGCGAAACCCTGCTCCCGGGCGGGTTCGGGGTCATGCTCGACGATGCGGCGGCCGGGATTTTGGCCTGTGCCCTGCTGACCCTGGGCCTGGCCCTAGGGATCTTCTAGCGGATGACATATTTCTTACTGTTGGCACCCGGTTCGAGAAAAGCGCGGCAGGCCTGATACCCTGCGGGATTGCCCGCGTCGAACACCGGCCCGGGCAGGGGCAGGCCGAAGAACCGCGCGCCCTGCTCCTGCATGAACCGGCGCACCTGCCCGTCGGTCAATTCCTCTCCCCGGCCCCTGGGCCGGGCGCGCTCGATGGCCTCGAAATATTCGGGCAGGGCCAGGTACAGGCCGCAGGCCCGCGGTTCGCCGGGCTGTCCGGGCGCGAAGGAGCCGTTGCCCTTGGGCGCGAAGGTCCGGATTTCGGCCAGTTCCGGCCAGTCCGGCACAGGCCCTGGCCCAAGCTCCACCCGGCCGGAATCGCTCACGGTCCCGGCCTGCTCCGGCCCCAGACACATGAGCCCGAGCAGATGCAAGGCCCCATCCGGACTGGCCCCATCCGGACTGGCCGCCCGCCGGAACCCGGCCACCAGCCCCTCCAGTGCGCCCCGGTCCAGACGGTCCCGGCCCGCGAACACGTTGTCCGGATACAGGACCGCAAAGGGTTCGTCGCCGCAGGCCTCCCGGGCGCTGAGAATGGCCCCGCATTCGCCGTCAGCCTCGTCCTGGACCGTGAACTCGATGCGCAGGCGGGTGCCCAGCCGATCCATCTCGGCCCAGGCCCTGGGAAACAGGGTGCGCTGGGTGAAAGGCTCCTCGATGTAGCGCCGGATCATTTCCTTGCCCGGCCGCAGGACCACCACCACGGTGCGCACCCCGGCCAGCATGCCCTGGATCAGGGCGTGCTGGATGAGCGGCCGCCCGGCCAGGGGCAACAACTCCTTGGGCCGGCTCGGGTCCACGGCGCGCATGCGCGTGCCCAGACCAGCGGCCGGGAGAATGAGGGTGGGGACAGAGGTGCTCACAGGTCCAGCCATGGCAGAGCCTGGGCCGCGTGTAAAGCCCTGGGACCCTTCAATGTGAGAGAAACGCGCCAATCGCGCCAGGGTCCCTTGCTTGCTATTTGGACTCAACCCAAGTAGGCAGCATTAGCTTATGAATAAGAACCGGACGAAGCCCAGCGCAAGGGGACACCCCACCTCCCCTGCTCCCGGATCGCCAGAGATCCAGGGAGGGGTTTTGCCCGATCCCGATGGATCAGACCGTTTCATCCCCACCGACCACCTGCTGAACGCCCTGGACTACTTAAGCCGCATGAACGATCTGGCCCCCGAGGCTCTGATCGATTTCGCCCTGGACGCCGCGCTTTCCGCCACCCGGAGCCGCAGGGCCCATCTGGTCCTTCTGAACGAACGCGGAGAGTTGCAATCCCGGCATGCGCGCCCGGCCCCCGCAGGCCAAACCGCCCAGTTCCCGGATCGCGGCCCGGCCCTTGATCCCCGGGACTTTCCCTGGCCGGAGGTGGCCCGATCCGGGACGATCCTGCGCCAGGACGCCTCGGACGCCACACCTTCGCTTCTGGTGACGCCCATCCTGATCCAGGGCCGGATCGTGGCCGTGGCCGGGGTGGAGGATAAGCCCGAACCCTATCAGGACCGGGACACCCGCTGCCTGATCCGGCTCATGGACGCCATGTGGCGAAAGATCCGCACCAAGCAGATGGACGCGGCCCTGCGGGAAAGCGAGTCCAGATTCCGGCGCATCGTGGAGACGGCCAACGAGGGCATCATCGTCACGGACCAGGCCTTCAACACCGTGTACGTGAACCCGACCCTGTGCGACATGCTGGGCCGTCCGGCCGAGGAACTGCTCGGCCGAGGTCTGGCCTTCGTCATCCACCCCCATGAGCTCCAGGACCATGAAATCCGCATGGCCAACCGCCTGCAAGGGGTGTCCGAAAAGTACGAACGCCGACTGCTCACCAGCCAGGGCGAAGTCTTGTGGACCCTGTTCAACGCCACCCCCCTGTACGACGACTCCGGGCAATTCCAGGGGACCTTCGCCACCATCTCGGACTTGACCGGCCGGAAAAACCTGGAGCGGCGGCTCATCCGGGAGGTGCGCCGGAGCGGGGTTCTGGAGGAGCTGGCCCGTCTCTCCCTTGAGGCCGACAGCGTGGACAGCATCGCCGAGATCGCCTTAAGCATCGCCCTGCGCTTCACGGACAGTCCACAGGGGTACGTGGGCTACATCGACCCGGCCACCGGGCACCTGGTCTGCCCCACCCTGACCAAGGACACCCGGCAGGAAGGCGCCGGGGAGTGCGACACCCCGGTATTCAACAAATTCACCGGCCTCTGGGGCTGGGTTCTGGTCCACAAGAAACCCCTGCTGACCAATGCCCCGGCAGAAGACCCCCGGTCCTCGGGCCTGCCTCCGGGCCATGCCCAGGTGAACAGCTTTCTGTCGGTTCCGGCCCTGCACGGCCAGGAACTGGCCGGCCAGATCGCGGTCATGAACGCCAAACGCGACTACACCCGGGAGGACCTCCAGTTCCTCGAACGCCTGGCCTCCATCCTGGCCCTGGGCATCCGCCGGAAGATGGCCGAAGAGGCCCTGACCAAGGCCAAGGAATCGGCCGAGGCGGCCAACCGGGCCAAAAACGCCTTCATGGCCACCATGAGCCACGAACTGCGCACGCCCTTAAACGGCACCCTGGGCATGCTCCAGCTCCTGCAGTCCACCGCTCTCTCGGACGAGCAGCAGGAATACCTGGCCATCGCCCTGGACACCGGACGCCACCTCACCCAGCTCATTGCCGACATCCTGGACATCACCATGATCGAGACCAGGTCCCTGGCCCTCATGGAAACGAATTTCAACCTGGGCCAGGCCCTGACTCCGATGCTGGACGCCTACGCGCGGCAGGCCACCCAAAAGGGACTCGATCTTCAAATCAGCCTGGCCCCGGACGTCCCTCGCAGCCTGCGGGGAGACGAGGGCCGTATCCGCCAAATCCTTTTCAATCTGCTGGGCAATGCCATGAAATTCACGGCCCTGGGCTCGGTTCGGCTTGATGTCCAGGCTGTTCCCAAGCCAGACGGAAAGCAATGCTGGCTCATCTTCACGGTGCAGGACACCGGCATCGGCCTGCCCGAGGACAAGGCCGAACAGTTGTTCGAGCCCTTCACCCAGTTGGACGGTTCACGCACCCGGGCCTTCGGGGGCGTGGGCCTGGGCCTGACCCTGGTCAAGCGGCTGGTGGAGCTCATGCAAGGGGCCATCACCGTGGACAGCAATCAGGGCCAGGGCTCCACCTTTGCCTGCAGCGTCCTGGTCGGCCTGCCGGACGGGAGCCAGCCAGCGCCGGTGGTGGAAAGTCCCCGGGGATCATGCCCCCTGCCCACCCGCACCATCCGGGTCCTCCTGGTCGAGGACGACATCATCAACCGCCTGGCCACCGAGCACCTGCTCCTCTCCCTGTCCCACCAGGTGATCGCGGCCGAGAACGGCAAGGCGGCCTTGGAGCTTCTGCGCACGGAAAACGTGGATGTGATCATCATGGACCTGCGCATGCCCATCATGGACGGCCTGCACGCCACCCGGATCATCCGCACGGACCCAGCCTACAAGGCCTGGGCCAAAATCCCCATCGTGGCCCTGACCGCCCATGCCCTGCCCGACGACCAGGAAGCCTGCCGCGCCGCTGGCATGAACGCCTTTCTGACCAAGCCCTACGACATGATGACGCTCCTCAGGGCTTTGTCCAACGCCATGCAGCGCCCCCTTGCCATCCCCCCAGCGAACGCGTAAAAAAGGGTCCAGTATTCCTTCCCTTTTTCCCGCGCCCCACGGGGCGTCAGAGGAGGAGGCCATGGCCCGAACCATCATGACCCGCCTTACGCACGGAGGGGACTTGGTCCCCGAGCTGGAACGCCTGGCAGCCCAACACGGCCTGACCCGGGGAACGGTGCAGGTCATCGGCGCCCTCAAGGGGGCCATGCTCGGATTCTATCAGCAGGAAGAAAAGCGCTATCAGATCCAGGCCGTGTCCTGCCCGGTGGAGATCCTCTCGGGCCTGGGCAACATCTCCCTGCGGGACGGCCGGGCCATGGTCCACCTGCATCTGGTCATCAGCGGCGAGGACGGGCACTGCCTGGGCGGACACGCCATGCGGGACTGCATCATCTATGCGGCCGAGGCGGTGCTCACGGAAGTGGAAGGCCCGCCCCTGGTGCGGACCCTGGACGAGACCACGGGCCTTTCCTTGTGGGACATGGACACGGTCTAAAAATAATCTCTCAGAGCCCGGCCACCAGTTCAGCGACCAGCGGAGCCAGGCCCTGGGCCATGACCGCCATGCCCCGGGCGTTGGGGTGCACCCCGTCGGGCAGGAGCAGTTCGGGTCGGCCCAGGACATCATTCAGGATGCAGGGCGCAAGGAAGACCTGATGCCTGGCGGCAGCCTCCTCGAAAGTCCGGGCCAAGAGGGGACCAGCCCCGGGCTCCCGGTCCAGAAGGGTCTGCACCCCCAGAAGCATGGCCCGGATGCCAGCCTCGGCCAGCCGGGTCAGGATGGTCTCCAGGTTGCGCTCCACCAGATCCACGGGCAGGCCCTGCATCAAATCATTGGCCCCGAACTGGACCAGCACGGCCTGGGGCGATTCGTCCAGCACGTAGCCCAGCCGGGCCACCCCGTCCAGGGTGGTGTCCCCGGATATGCCATGGTTCTTGATGCGCAGCTTGAGCCCCCGGGCGGCCAGAAGGCCTTCGACCAGGGCGGGCCAGGCCTGCCCAGGGGAAAGACCCCATCCTTCGGTCAGGCTGTCGCCCAGGGCCACCAGACGCAGGGGATGGGAACGCAGGCCGGACATCACTCGGCCTTGATCCAGGCCCGGAACCCGCGCACCTCGCCGGGCCAGTCGGGGCTCAAACGCAACTGAAGAAACCGGGCGAAAACCTGATCCACGAGAGAGAGACCCTTTTCGATCAGGAACACCTTTTCCAGGAACAGGGCGTCCGGGTCCACCCCGTCGCCGGACTCGGTCTCCACCTTGGGCGTCTTCATGCCGCCCACGCCGAAGTCCTGGGACGAGAGCTTGAGCTCCCAGTCGTTGGAGTCCAGGGACAGGCGCAGCACGGCCTTGTCCACGGTCTTTCCGTGCCGCAGGCCGGTGCGGGCCTCG
This sequence comes from uncultured delta proteobacterium, assembly GCA_903835685.1. GTDB lineage: Bacteria > Desulfobacterota > Desulfovibrionia > Desulfovibrionales > Desulfovibrionaceae > CAILNX01. The sequence continues at coordinate 59,495 of CAILNX010000037.1, read as the reverse complement.
GCCAGCTCCCCGCCCGGGCCGCTGACCATGGCTGCGGCCGCGTTGTCGCCCTCGCCCCCGCGCACGGCCACGCTCTTTTCCATACGCAGTCCGAAGGCCACCCCGTCCGGGGACTTGAACACCCCGTCCTGGGCCTCGCTCTTGTACCACAGCCAGGTCAGAAACTCGCGGCCCAGCAGGGTGTTCTCCCGTTCCGCCAACAGAAGCAGATCCATGCTCGACTCCTTACACGAAGACCGTGGGTTCAAGTTGTTCCAGGGCCTGCGCCGCGCCCTCGCCCAGGATGTCCATAGCCAGGAAGAACGGGGTTTGGGGCTCAAGGGTCAGCTCGAAGGTCTGGGCAAAGAGGTCCTCGAAAAGGGTCCTGGCCTTGGCGTTGGTGCTTCCGAACCACAGCCAGTTGTCCTTGGGGCTCCAGACCGCCTCGAACAGGGCCGGAACCGGGAGACTGCGGGCCATGAGCTTGAGCTTGACCTGTTCCTTGACTTCCTTTTTACGCTCCCGGCCCACGAAATCCTTGCCCCCCTCCTTGGCCCGCTCCAGTTCCGCCTCCATGGCCATGAGCAGGTGCTTCTTGAGCACGGCCGGAGAGATGCGCCGGGTCTCCAGGCGCATGGTAAAGGCCAGGTAGGCCCCTTTTTCCGGGGGGGACCGCCGCCAGCGGGTGTCCAGCATGTGGTCGAGGTTCACCCAGCCAAACGACCGCTCGTCAGCCGAGTGATCGATGTCCTGGAAGGCGTATTTGACCAGGCGGTCAGGCACGGAACGCAAGAAGGCGTGATCGACCTCTTCCACGATCCGGTAGCGGGTCAGGCTCACGCTTGTTGACAGAATGGCCAAGGAAAATCCTCCGGTTGCGGGTGCATGGGCTTTTTTGTCCAGGGGCAATGCCGCCCGGTTCCGAATGCGTCAGCGAACTTGAAAATTTAGAACCAAACCGGGACAATGTCCAGGGGGGCCAGGCGGGTGTTTACCCGCACCATGGAGCGGATTTTGCATCACAGCGGACAGAGGCCATGTCGTCCCTGCGGAAACCATAGTGAACCAATGCTCCGGCCCCAAGGAGGTCTGGTCATGTCGCTGTGGCAGGTTCGTACCGATTCGGGTTCTTTCTCCCTGGGCAAGAAGCGCCAGGCCCTGCAAGCCCCCGGAGGCTGCAACCAACCCTTCAAATCTTCCTTCTGGTGTCCCCGCCGACATTGGTTCTTCAGGGACCCCTGCCCTTTCACCAACCGATTGGAATGCGAGAACTTCCGGCGCATGTGCGGGGGCCTCTGACCGGGCGGACGGATGGATTGGAAATATCGTCCGCCCGCTTTACTCCCCCCCGATGTTTGGGTATCGTGTCAGGGCTAGGTCTTCATGGACAGGGCCTCAAGGAGCGCACATGGAATCCTCTCTGAAAGATATGCTGGACTGGCTGAAATCCGTGGCCCAGGAAGTCCGGTCCTTGGAGGCCGAGGCCGCCCTGCTGCTGCACGATCAGAACGACTCCCAGGCCTATCGCCGCAAGATGGTGGAAAAAGCCACGCTCCTGGCCGGGCTGACCGATCAGGCCGGAAAGCACCTGGCCGCCCTAGACCCGGCCCAGGCCAAGCCCGTGCGCGAACGCCTGGAGCGGTTCTCCAAGAGCGCCGGCACCGCCCTGGATCTGGGCTCGGTTTTCTTCATGTCCGCCCTGCTCTACCCCGAGGACTTTCAGCCCGGGGACAAGAACGACCTGGAAACCTTCATTGACGCACTCCAGAAGGGATAGGCGAACGACCCTCATGAACCCCGGCCGAGTGCGCCTCCTGCGCCTCCCCTGGCCGGACCAACCCAACAATCGTCCCCACCCCCCAATACCTACGGAATCATCATGTCAGAATGCCCCCCGATCCCCGGCCCGGCGCTCTCTGCAGTGCGCCTGCTCTATGCCGAGGACTGCGAATCCAACGTGATGCTTTTTGAACTGTACTTGAAGCACACGCCCTTCGTCATGACCGTGGCCGAGGACGGCCAGCAGGCCGTGGAGAAATTCCTGGCCGAACCCTTTGACGTGGTGATCATGGACATCCAGATGCCGGTCATGGACGGCTGCGAAGCCACCCAAGCCATCCGCCGCCACGAGGCGGACACCGGCCGCGCCCGCACGCCCATCATCGCCATCACGGCCTATGCCTCCAAGAAGAACGAGGAGCAGGCCGCCCAGGCCGGATGCGACGTCTTTCTGACCAAGCCCGTGCGCAAGGCCCAGCTCATCGAACTCATCCAGAAATGGGGCGGGAAACCGGACTAATCCAGGGCCAGGGTCAGGGCCAGAGATGTGTGGTCGTGGTCCTAGAACCAGGGGAACCAGGAGAACCAGCCACTCTTCTTGGGCGCTTCAGCCGGGTCTTGGGACTGCGCGGGGTCTTTCTTGGCCGGTTCCGGCTTGGGCGTAGGTTCGGGCTTGGACTTGGGTTCAGGCTTGGGGGATTCCGGGGCGGCCTTGGCCGGGGCGCTCTGCCCGCCCACCCGGACCTCCACCACCTTGTAGATATCGGGCGGAAGATCCTTTTCAAAGGGCCGGTGGATCTTGATGACCACCTCGGTCCAGCCCGGGGCCAGGGCCAAGAACTCGAAGGTGGCCCTCCCGAAATCACCGGGCCGGGCCTTTTCCGGCGGGATCAGGCTGTTGTTCTCCAGCCGCAGGATGGCCGGATCAAACAGGGTTCCGGCGAACTCATATCCCCCGGCCCCGGGATTGCGCACATCCAGAGTCAGGGTCTGGCCCACCTCCAGGTCCCGGACGTAACGCATCTCCCCATCGAGCTTGAGCATCTCCGGGGAACTCACGCTCAACGTGGAGCAGGCCCCGGCGGCCAGAAGCCCGGATAGCAGGAAGAGGCGGAACAGGATGATCCGGAAGGTCATTCTCCACAATCCCGGGGGGCGCTGGCGGCCAGGGCACCAAGCACCTTTTCCTTGGAAAAGGGCTTGACCAGATACGAGGAGGCATAGCCCCGGAAAAAGGCCTTGGTCACGTTCTTCACGTCAGCCGCGCTGGTGATCATGACCAGTCTGAATTCCGAGGGACCGACAATGCCAGCCCCGCTCTCCAGGTCGCGCAGGGCCTTGACGGTCTCGTGCCCGTCCATGTCCGGCATGAGGATGTCCATGAACACCACATCAAAGGGGGCCTGATCCGCCAAGGCCTGCCGGAAGGCGGCCACGGCTTCCGGCCCGCCCGAAGCGGTCTGGCACTGGGCCTGGCCGCTTAAATATTTATGCAGCAGGTCCACCACTCGGGGATCGTCGTCAACCAGCAGGCACTTCACCGTACGGACCTCCTTGTCCAGATCGCGGGCGAGATACTCATCAGGCAGCGGGCAGGCCACGGGCCAGGGCCAATGGGACCTGGCTGAAAACCCGTGCCTCCTTGATCATTCCCTATTCTGGGCCGACAAATGTGTCAACCGTGTGCCGTCCAGCACAAAAGGGAAAGGGCCGATGAATCGGCCCTTTCGCAGAGGGGTATGGAGAGAGGAGAAAGAGTTATCCGTTGATCTCTTGTTCAAGCCACTGGCGGATTTCCGGGGTCGGCTTGTGGATGCCCTTCAAATTTCCGATGGAGGCCATGAATCTCGACCCGAGGTCCTGAGGCAACTCCACACAGGCCAGTTCCTTGGCTTCCTCGGAGTTACGCCGGATCAGGAACACCCGGGGGTGCGGATTCCAGGTGTTGACCACGAAATAGGTCGAAAAATCGTTTTTGGATCGTACGGGTTGAAAATCCGAGTGCCAGGAGTTGTTTCCCCATTCCAGATACAAGGTCACGGCATCCTCAGGAGCCATACCCCAGTCAATGTCCATATTCTTGAATTCGCGCAGTTGGCCCATATGCCCTCCTTCGGCTTGGTAGTAGGAATAGTAACCATTCCTATTTTACTGTCAAGCACAATCTCATTATTTTCTAACCCATGGGAAATAGTGGGATTACGCGCCTAGCCTGGGACAAAAAGGCAGGCGAGAAAGCGGCTACTCTTTGTCCGGAGACCAGAGCGGATCGCTGTACTTGCCCGGATTGTAGATGCGCCAGTCCTTGTGGTCGTCTTCGTATTTCTCGTCAGCCCCGGGATAGGGCACGATCAGGCGGCTGTCGTGTTTTTCTTCCTGACAGGTGTCTTCGGTGCAGTCAGACATGTCGTTCCTCCTTGGCATGCAATCGGGCGGGGCCGGTTCTCCGGGCCTTGGGAATCTAGAAAAAGTCTTGGACGGGTTGGCAAGGGTCTACGCCCCTCCTTTTCCCTCGTCAAGCCGGATCGCGGAAACCCCTGATCCGCAGCAGTTGGGAATCTCAGGAGAAGTCTGGGGCCGGGAGAAAGAGATGAAAAAAAATCGTTCCCCCTGCGGATCAGGTCGGCCGGTCTCTCCAGAGGCTACTTGGCAGGCTTCACATCCACGAGAATGATGTCCGGGGGGGCCAATACGCGGATGGGCGGCCCCCAGTATCCGGCCCCGGAACTCACGGCCAGATGCTTTCCGTCCATATCGTAGAATCCCCTTGGAAATTCGTAGATGGCGTTCACGATCAGGGTAAAGGGGAACATCTGGCCCCCATGGGTATGCCCGCTCAAGGTCAGGTCAATGCCCAGGGGCACTGCCACCTCTTTCCAGTCCAGGGGACGATGGATGAGCAGGAGTGAAAACTCGTCGGGCGTAAGCCCCTGGGCCGCGGTGCGGATGGACTGGGCGAAATCCTCGGTCACCTGGGTGCTGCGGCCCGGATCGTCCACGCCCAGAACCCGCAGGTTCCATTCTGGCCGGGTCAGGGCGGCGTCCCGCAAGAGGATGATCCCTGAGCGGTCGAAGATGGAGGCGCTCACCGCGTCGCCCACGTAGCGTTCGTGATTGCCGAAGACCCCGACCTTGAGCGGGGCCTTGATCCCGGCCAGGACCGCGGCCTCGGTTCCCAGCCATTGGGTGTGGTCGTTGACGATGTCCCCCACAAAGGCCACCACGTCGGGCTCAAGGTCATTGATCCGGTTGGCCAGGATCTTGAGCCGACCGTTCAGGTTCAGGGCTCCCAGGTGGATGTCGCTCACGGCCACGATACGCAGGGGTTTCTTGACCTTGGCGGATACGATCTCCTTGGTCAGCACCCGGACCTGGGCGGCCTCCTGGGTCCCGTAAGTCACCACCAGGCAGGAGAAGGCCAGCACCGCGAAAAAGCAGGTTTTGGTCCGCAACAGGGCTGCGGCAGGCGAGCCGAACAGGGCCAGGACCCCTTCCAGGACCAGGACCGCCAGATGGGACAGGAAGAGGAAAATGGCCAGGGCCAGCCAGAAATAGACCATCCACCAGATGGGGATGGTCACGGACGGAGGCCAAGTCTCGGGCAGGGACTGGATGGACACGGAAAAAAGGGCCAGGGCCAGACTCGCGGCCAGGGCCAGGATGGACACCCAGGGGCCGAGGTGCAGGTGCCGCCTGGCCTGGGCCCAGATCACCAAATGCATGACGGTCAAAACCGCCCCGAAGATCATCCAGAACCGCACGGCATCCCCCAAGGTCGTCCTTGCCCCTTCCCTTGCCGGCCAAGAGCGGGTATGTTCATCTGCGCTGCCCGGTCTTACCGCAAACCGCAAACCCGGTCCAGTCCGGCCCGGCCAGCATCCTCACCACAGGCGGAAAAAGAATGAAACAAAGATATGTTATGTTGGCCGCGGCCCTGGGCCTGCTCCTGACCTGGGCCATGGTCCCGACCAAGGTCCAGGCTCAGGACGGCGGCTTCATGGAGTGCTCGGCCTGCCAGATCATCCTGGATCTCTCGGCCTCCTCGGCCCCGGTAGGGGCCACGAACATCGAGGTGGACACCAAACCCTGCGCCTTGCTGACGGCCGGAGACCAGAAGGCCTGCACCCAGTTCTTCACCGCCTACAGCCCCAAATTCATCCGGGCCATCCAGGAGCGCCGGGCCAAGGGCGAGAGCTACCACCAGATGTGCGCCCGCATGGGCTATTGTCAATAGCCTCATTGTCTTCTCCCCCCGGTTCTGGTAGGTGCGTACCCATGGGAAGCTCCGGCCAGGTCCGGCCGAAATACACCTTCCGCGAGGCGCACGCATGAAAGCCATCGAATGGGACGACTCCCTGTCCGTCCATATCCCGGAAATCGACGACCAGCACAAACGGCTCATCGATCTCATCAACGACCTGGACGAGACCATGGCCGGGCAGGACCAGCCCAAGGTCCACGCGGTCATCGAGGGGCTCAAGGACTACACCATCGTGCATTTCGAATGCGAGGAGTCCCTGCTGGCCAAGAACGACTATCCCCAACTGAAGTCCCACCAGTTGGAGCATTGGGAATTCGTCAAGAAGGTCGGCAATTTCGACCAGGGCCAGAGCCTCGGCCTGCCCAATGTGCGGGAGGGGATCATCCGTTTCCTGACCCAGTGGCTCATCAAGCACATCCGGGGAACCGACCACAAGTACGCGGTTTTTCTGAAGAAGAAGCAGGCCAGCTAAAGACGTCCCAGGGTTGAGCCAACCATGATCACCTGCATCAAATGCGGAGCCGAGAACGAGGACGAAGCCCGCTACTGCCTGGAGTGCGGCTACAAGCTCCAGTCCGAGCGCCAGGCCGGGGGCGACGACGAGGGCTGGCTGGAGTTGGAGGAGCGGATCAGGAGCCGATTCTGGAACGAGCACACGGTGCGGACCGTGCGCAAGGACCTGGAGGCCTGGGCTCTGGCCCTGGGGCTTCTGGGTCTGGCCATCTCCTGCATCCAGATGCAGACCCCCTGGCCCCTGTACCTGGCCATTCCCCTGGTCATCCTGGCCGCGTGGTGGCGGAAGCTGTAAAAACCCCTATTTCTTCTTGGCCTTGGAGGGCTTGGCGGGCGGGGCCTTGGCCGCCGGTGTGGCGTTGACCACGGGCAGGACATCCCCGGGCAGGGTGGCGTTGGCCGGGGGAAACAGCGTCTTGGGCTCGGGCGGACGCACGCTGAGCTGGCCTGCCGTGGAATTGACCGTGCCGCCGAGTCGGGCCGGGTCCATGAGCTCCGGCGGAATGGGCCGGTACCAGAAGGAGTCGGCCTTGGCCGAGCTGGCCTCGTCCGGGGTCGGGGTCCGGCAGCACTTCAGTGGTTTTCTGGGGCAGCTCGGGTTCTGTATGCTGCTCTCGGCGCAGAAGGTGGAGCGGTCCAGGATGAAATCCAGGCTCCGACGCTCACGCAGCCAAATCTTGCTGGTGATGACCACCGTGCCCCGGCCGCCCGCTTCGTAGAAGGTGCACACGAAATTGGAGTTTTTCGAGCCGTAGAACACGTTGAAGACAAAGGCGTCCTCTTCCTGGCGGCCCACATAGCTGAACTCCGCCCCGGGCTTGCACAGGATGCGGGCCAGGGACTCCCGGCAGAAGCACTCCCCCACCTGCTCGTCCAGGGCCTGGACCGATCCGCAAAAGAGACCGAGCAGGGCCGCCACCCCGGCCAGGATTCCCAGCCATCTGCGCTGCCCACCATTCATGACCGCCCCTCCCGATCCCCTGTCCGGCCGGGGACCTGCCCCAGAAAGAGCTGGAACCCTCCGGGATTGTCGGTTTCGCACTGCTCCTTGCACCCGGCGCACTGGTAGCTGCCGGGCCGGAAAAGCCAGGAGGCCTTGTGCGGATGGGGGCAGCGGAAGGAGGCGTACACGCTGGTGTCCACGGCCCCTTCATAGGGCCGGTAGCCTTCCCGGGCCAGGTATTCAATGAATCTCATGTCGTGTCCCCCAGGGGTCCGGGGAGATGCATACCCAAAAAGAGCCGCCAAGACAATGCGCGGCGATCCGGGCTGTCTAGGCCCGGGTGTGTTCTTGCACGTAGGGCTTCAGCCGGTCCATGCCCTCGGCGATGTTCTCCAGGGAGCTGGCGTAGGAGAAGCGCAGATAGCCCTCGGCCCCGGGGCCGAAATCAATGCCCGGGGTCACGCCCACCAGGGCTTTCTCCAGGATGTCGAAGGCCAGGGACAGGGAGTCCTCGCTGCCGCGCAAATGCCCGGCCCCGGCCAGGACGTAGAAGGCCCCGGTGGGATGGGACTTGACCGAAAAGCCCAGGGCCTCCAGGCGGCTCAGCAGGAAGCGGCGGCGCTGGTCGTAAATTTGGCGCATGCGCTCCACGTCCTCCCAGGCCTCTTTCAGGGCGGCCACCCCGGCCCACTGGGACACGGAGCAGGCCGAGATGAAGAAATTCTGGCAGAGCCGCTGCATGGGCCGGATGTAGGGTCTGGGTGCGATCAGGTAGCCCAGCCGCCAGCCGGTCATGGCAAAAAGCTTGGAAAAGCCGTTGAGCACAAAGGCGTTGTCCGTGAACTCCAGAATGCTGTGCTCCTGGCCCTCGTAGACCAGACCCTGGTAGATCTCGTCAGACACCACCACCGGCCCGAGCCCGGCGATGGCCCGGGTGCGCTCGGCCGAGAGCACCGTGCCCGTGGGATTGGCCGGGGAATTGATGAGCACGGCCCGCACCCGCTCGTCCAGGACCTCCTCAATACGCTCCACCCGGTACTGGAACCCGTCGTCCTCCAGCACCCGCACCGGCGCGGGCAGGCCCCCGGCAAAGGTCACGAAATTGGGGTAGCAGGCGTAGCAGGGGTCCGAGAGCACCACCTTGTCCCCAGGGTGCAGCAGGGCGGCGAAGGTCAGGAACATGCCAGGGGAGGTGCCCTGGGTGACGATGACCTGGTCCGGGTGCACGGCCGCCCCGTACCGGGTCCCGTAATACTCGCAGATGGCCTCGCGCAGTTCGATCAGCCCCAGGCTGTGGGTGTAATGGGTGTGGCCGTCGCGGATGGCGCGGCGGGCGGCCTCGTTCACGCATTCGGGCGTGGCGAAGTCCGGCTCGCCGATCTCCAGATGGACCACGTGCTTGCCCGCGCGCTCCAGCTCGTGGCCGCGTTCCAGGATTTCCATGACCTGAAAGGGGGTGATGTCCTTGACCCGCTGGGAAACCGGCATAGCGCTGACCCTTCGCAGAATGATTGCAGTTGACTACAAATTCTTTGGTTCGCACACCGAGGGAATGTCCACCCGCAGGCCGTGGCGCAGGCCGAACACGGCCTTGGGCTTGATCAGGAACAGATACAAGGCGGTCAACAGGTAGAAGACCGAAAACAGGACGTGGGCCTGTTCGCCGTTCACGGCCCAGGGCATGAACCCCGCATGGCCGTCCAGAAAGACCGGGCTTAAGAGCTGGCCGGTGAAGAGAACGAAGAGGATCAAGGCCCCGGGCAGGCCCAGGGACAGGTCGGCCAGCAGGACCACGGCGAAAATGGACTGGGCGGCCGTGAGCAGCAGCTCGTGCATCTGGAACCCGCTCATGGGGATGGGCAGGGCGAAGGAGCCCCGGGCCAGGCCGTACACCCCGGGGATCATGCCCACCAGAAGGGTCCACTGGTTGAGCTTGGCCGAGAGCAGGCTGCCCAGGGCCGTGCCCGCCTGCCCGCGCAGGACGAACATGATGGCCACGATGAACTCCGGGGCCTCGGAGGCAATGGGGGCCAGCCACTGGACCAGGAGGAATTCATTGATCCCGAACTGCTTGCCCGTGGCCACCAGTCCCTCGCTGAAGGGCTCGGCATTGGCCAGGATCACCCCGGCGGCAAAGAGAAAGAGCACCACGGTGGTCAGGCGGCGCTGCCCGGGCGGCAGGCCCGCGATGACCTCGGCCGGGCCTTCCATCTCGCACTCCTCGCAGGGCCGCTGGCCCGCCAGGCGGATGTACCAGAGATAGATGCCGATGAAGACCAGCCCGTCGTACCAGGCCAGGGACCCCTTCAATGGCAGGACCAGGGCGTAGAGCGTGGCCAGGCCCAGGAAGAGCACCTCGGTGCGCCGGGCCTCTTCCAGGACCACGGATCGGCGGGTCTTGAGCCAGTGGATGCCCGCGATGGCCGCCCAGGCCACGCCGATGAGCAGGCGGTTGGCCCCGGTCATGTTGGCGATGGCGTACTGGACGTAGGCCCCCTCGGGATGCTTGCCCGCCTGCCAGGTGAAATACATGTCCACGGCGTATTCGGGCAGGACCGCGATCAGGGCCACCACGGCCAGGGCCAGGGCCTGGGGAATGTCCATCTGGGCCACGTCGCAGGCCCACAGGAGCAGAAAGGAGGCCCCCAGGATGGCGGTTCCGGCCATGAGCGCGGTCTGGGGCGCGCCCAAATGAATCCCGGCCAGGCGGAAATGCAGCCCGGGCAGGCAGGCCAGAACAGCCAGGAGCAGGGGGATGAGTTTTTTCACGGCTGGTTCTCCTTGGGGGTCCGCTGAAAAAAACGAGACCTCGGGCATGATTTCTCACGCCAAAGGTCTTGCTGATTGGACTTTCCAACGGCAAAGCCAAGCGCTTGGCGCTGGTATGTTGACTTTGCCCGTGCGGCTACTCCCCTTTGGTCCGGAAAAGATAGCTGCCCGGGCCTGGGGTGTCAAACCCATTTTGGGCTTCCCAGGCTGAGCGCTTCAGGCTATGCATTCCATGCCCCCCGGGGCAGCCCCCATGAAACGAACGCCACTCCATATTCTCGCCCTGGCCGCAAGCCTGGTCCTGGCCACTGGCTGCGCCGCCCCGCTGATCATGACCGGGGTCATGGCCGGAGGGAGCATCGTGGGCGCGGAGGTGGAGTCGCACAAGGAGAAGGGGAAGCGCAACGACAACTGGGACTATGCCGACGAGTACTTCGCCCGAAACCGGACCCAGGTCCAGCGCGGCAACCTGACCGAATCCTCCCTGGCCATGGATCAGCAGACCAACAAGACCCGCCCCGGCGCTCCGCGCGCAGCAGCGCCCCTCCGCTCGGTGTCCATCCCCATGCCCTAGCGCTTCTTGGCCGGAGCCTTGGGCTTGACCTTGACCGTGACCTGGGGCTTGGCCGGAGGCGGCGGCGCAACGCGGGCCTGGTCCATGAGGGCCTGAATGTTCGCGTCCCCGGGCCGGACCTTGAGGGCCTCGTCGTAGTGCATCAGGGCCTCGTCCCCTCGGCGCAGCTTGACCAGGGCCTGACCCCAGCCCACCTGGGCGTCGGCCAGTTCGGGCTTTAAGCGCAGGGCTTCCTGGAAATTCGGAATGGACTCCTTGGCCTTGCCCTGGCGCAGCAGGACCATGCCCAGGTTGAGCCAGCCCTCGGCCAGATCCGGCTTGAGGCGCACGGCCTCCCGGTACTGGTCGGCCGCCTCGTCCAGGCGGTTCAGGCGCAAATAGGAATTCCCCAGATTGTTGCAGGCCTCGGCCAGGCCCGGGCTCAAGGCCAGGGCCGCCAGGAGATGGGGCACGGCCTCCTCGGGACGACCGGCCTGGTTCAGGGTCGCGCCCCAGTTGCCCTGGGCGTCGGCAGAGCCGGGTTTGATTCTGAGGGCCTGTTCGAAATGGGGCAGGGCCTCTTCGGGACGGCCGAGCTTGCTTAAGGCCAGGCCCCAGGCGTTGTGCGCCTCGGCCAGGTCAGGATTGAGCTTCAAGGCCGTGTGGGCGTGCTCCACGGCGTCCAGGGGCAGGCCCAGGCGGTTCAGGGCCTCGGCCCAACTGGCGTGGGCCAGGGCAAAGGTCGGACGCAGGCGCACGGCCTCCTGGAAGGACCCCAGGGATTCCCGGGGGCGGCCCAGGGCCATGAGGGTCCGGCCCAGGTTGTGACGGGCCTCGGGATGGTTGGGATTTAAGCGCACGGCCTCCTGGAGGTTCTCCAGGGCCAGGGGCAGGCTCTCCCCGCCTTCCAGGAACAAGGCTCCGCCCAGGCCGTCCCGGGCGAACCAGTTGTCCGGGTTCAAGTCCAGGGCCCGGCCGTACAGACTGCGGGAGTCCTTCCAGAATCCGGCCTGGCGCGCCCCGGCCAGGGTCAGGGGCACAAGCACCAGACAGACCGCCACGATGACGATGCCCCGCTTCATGCGCAGGGAGGTGACCAGGTGCGCGGCCTCGAACGTCAGGGCCAGGTACAGGCCCAGGTAGGGGATGTAGGCGAAACGGTCGGCCGTGGCGTAGCGCAGGCCGATCTGAAAGACATTGAACATGGGCGTGAGGGTGACCAGAAACCAGAACCAGCCCACGGCCAGATGCGGCCGCTTGCGCCCCCCGGCCAGGACCCAGAGGGTCAGGGCGGCCAGGCCAATCCCGGCCACCAGGGACTTCCAGAACGGGATCGCCTCCGGGAAGGGGTAGTAGACCACCAGGCCCGTGGGCCAGAAGAATTTGCCCAGATACCACCAGTAGGCCGTCAGGGAATTGGCCAGCCGCAAGCCCCAGGAAACCGTGGGGCCGCCCAGGCCCTCCTGGGGGTGGGAGAGAAGAACCAGGGCCGTGGCCACGGCGCAGGGCAGGATGAGCCAGATTTTTTCCGTGATGAGCCGAAAGACCGTGACCTCGCCCAGGTCCCGGGACGAGGGCCGGGACATCTCCAGGCGTCCCCGAGGCGCGGGCCGGGCGGGCTGGTCCAGGTCCAGACGCCGCAAGGGCCAGAAATCAAGCAGGAAAAGCACAAAGGGCAGGCTCACCAGCACGGGCTTGGCCATGAGCCCCAGGCACAGGCCGAGAAGCACCTGGGCCATGCGGCCAAGGGTCGGCCGATCCACGTACCGGGCGTAGGCCCACAGGGTGAGCATCCAGAAAAGCCCGGAGAGCACGTCCTTGCGCTCGGTGATCCAGGCCACGGACTCGGCGTGCATGGGATGCACGGCGAACAGCGCGGCCGCGAACAGGCTGGCCCAACGCTCGCCCGTGGTCTTCACCAGAAAGGCGAAGAGCACCAGCACCCCGCCCAGGTGCAAGAGCATGTTGGTCAGGTGGAACCCAAAGGGCGAGAGCCCCCACAGGCTGGCGTCGCCCATGAGCGACAGCCAGGTCATGGGATGCCAGTAGGACCGTCCCTGGAAGGAGAAGGCCCATTTGATCCCCTCCCAGGACAGACCGGCGGCCACGGAGGGGTTGTCCGTGACATAGACCGGGTCATCGAAGGTGACGAACCCATGGCCCAGGGTCCGGCCGTACACGATGAGCACCAGCCCGGCCAGAACCAGGCAGGCCAGGGCCATGGAGGCCCCGGGCCTCTCCTTGCTGAGTCTCCTGCTCTGTTGCGCCATAACCGGACATCTCCGCGCTTTGGACGAGAGGACCGCCCGTTCATGAAAAAGTCTTGATACTTTCTACACCCACCCTGCCCCGCTGTCCACGGGCCTGTCAATCCCCTGGTGTACGGCCGCGCAATTTTCGTGTAGGGAGTGCGGATGCACGATGAAATAACCCCTCCCATATCCGACCCCGGCCTGCCCGAGGACCCGGAATCGACCAAGGCCACGGGTCCGGAAACCTCCGGCGCCCAATCATTGCAAGAAACCCAGGAAGTGGTGGAGCCGGAAAACGCCCTGCCCGAGACCTGCCTGGAAGAACTCGCCCCGGTGATCCGCCAAGGGGCCGAGCGGGCCGGATGGGCCTCCCTCACCCCGGTGCAGGCCCGGGCCATCCCCTACATGCTGGACGGCCAGGAGATCATGGTCCAGGCCCGCACCGGCAGCGGCAAGACCGGCGCGTTCGTCCTGCCTCTGCTCGAGCGCCTGGACCCCAACCGCAAGACCTGCCAGGCCATGGTCCTGGTGCCCACCCGGGAATTGGCCCGCCAGGTGGCCGAAGAGGCCAAGACCCTTTTCGGCGACTCGGGCTTAAACGTGGTGGCGGTCTACGGCGGTGTGGGCTACGGTGCCCAGATCGAGGCCTTCCAGGCCGGAGCCCAGCTCGTGGTCGGCGCGCCCGGCCGCATCCTGGACCACCTGCTCAAGCGCAACCTGCGCCTGGACGACCTTCAGGTCCTGGTCTTCGACGAGGCCGACCGCATGCTGTCCATCGGCTTCTATCCGGACATGAAGGCCATTCAGCGCTACATGCCCCAGCGCCGGGTGGACGCCTTCATGTTCTCGGCCACCTTCCCGCCCACGGTGCTGCGCCTGGCCCACGAATTTCTGCGCGAACCCAAATTCTTAAGCCTGTCGGACAAGCAGGTGAACGTGGCCGAGGTGGAGAACGTCTTCTACCTGGTGCCCGGCATGCGCCGCGACCGCAGCCTCATGCGCATCATTGAGACGGAAAACCCCGGCCAATCCTTCATTTTCTGCAACACCAAGGCCGACGTGCACTATCTCACCGAGGTCATGCGCTCGTTCGGCTACGACGTGGACGAACTTTCGGCCGACCTGACCCAGGCCAAGCGCGAAGAGGTCCTGGCCAATGTACGCCAGGGCGGGGTGCGCTTCCTGGTGGCCACCGACGTGGCCGGCCGGGGCATCGACGTGCCCGAGCTCACCCACGTGATCATGTACCAGCCCCCCGAGGACCCGGACTCCTACATCCACCGGGCCGGGCGCACGGGCCGGGCCGGTGCGGCCGGAACGGTCATCACCCTGGTGGACGTGATCCAGAAGATCGAACTGGCCCGCATCTCCACCCGCTATCAGGTGCGCATGACCGAGCGGACCCTGCCCACGGACGAGGAAGCGGCTGCGGCCGTGTCCGAACGCCTGACCGCCGCACTCGAAGCCCGGCTGCGCGCCAGGGGTCCCCTGGACCTGGAGCGCCAGGGTCGTCTGCTGCCCCTGGCCCAAAGCCTGGCCCAGTCCGACGAGGGCATGACCCTCTTGGCCATGCTGCTGGACGAGTACCACCAGGGCACCATCGCCTCCCCGCCCCCGGCCCCGCCGGTGTATGTGCCCAGGCCGCCCCGCTCGTCCGAGCGCGGCCGCTTCGACGGCCCCCGTCCCGAGGGACGCCGGGAGGGACGCGGCCCAGGCCCGCGCGACAGCTCCCGGGGCGAACGCCGCGACAGCCGTGGCCCCGAAAGCCGCAATGCGGAAGGTCGCACCTCCGAACCCCGCAGTCCTGCAGGACGCAGCCCGGAAAGCCGCAACCTGGCCCCGCGCAGCCCCGAGAGCCGCCCCTCTGACGGCCCGCCCCGGGTCCGCCGCGAACCCCTGCCCGAAGGCCCGCCCCGGGAATCCCGCCCGGCCAGGCCGCCCGCGCTCTTCCTGGACAACCCGCACAACCTGGCCCCGGAATTCCTGGCGGGCGAGGACGTGACCGGCGATGCCGAGGCCCCCAAGAAGAAGCGCCGCCGCCGTCGCAAGGGCGGCCCCAAGCCCACCGAAGGCCAATAGGCCGCACCCCGAAAGTATCAAAGGGGCTGACCGTTTGCGCGGCCAGCCCCTTTTTCATTGGTATTCGCTGACGATGACCTACGCGCCACCCTTGCTCAGCACGAAGCCCTTGGAGGCCGGGCCGGTGGAGGCCGGGGTTCCGGCGATCTTGGACAGGAAGGACGCACCCAGGGTCTGGATATGTCCGCTCACGTTGTCGAAATAGTTGAAGTGAGCCTGTTCCTCCGCGATAATGGTCTCGAAAAGCTTCAGGCTCATGCTGTCCCCATTCTCCCGGCACAACAGCACAAGCTGGTTGTAGACCGCCAGGGTCTCGTCCTCCAGGTTCGCGTCAAAGGCGAAGGCCTTGCCCACGTCCTGGCCTTTCTGGACCTTGCCCGCAGGCTCGCTCACCGGCTCGCCGCCCAGCTCCTTGATGCGTTCGGCGAACATCTCCGCGTGGCGCATCTCGTCAATGGCAATGAGTTTCATGTTGGCCGCCAGCTCCCCGTAGTCCTTGTCGTCGAGTCCATAGTGCTGGTTCATGTACTGGGAGATGGCGTAAAGCTCCATGGACCGGGCCTTGTTCAGGGCCTCGATGACAGCGGCCTTTTTCACGTCTCGGGCGGATTTGGCGGATTTGGCCATGGGGTCCTCCTCATGTGGATGGTATGGTTGGGGGGCGCGGATGCGCCGGAGCATGTATCCATATATAGAAGCCTGGGCCGCAAAGGTCAATCGACAGGCCAGGGCTGGCCTGGAATGGATGCGCGAGGGGCCGTGACAGGCGCGCAAAAAAAGGGCGCACCCTGGGGGATGCGCCCTTGTCTCATTCTCTTGGGGGGGAAGCCGAGGCTATTCCTCTTCTTCCTCTTCCTTGGGCAGCAGATGCTCGGGGATGATGGCCATCTTGATCAGAAGAGGCTTCAGGAAGGACCAGCGAATTCCGATTTCGTACTCTTCTTCCAGGTCGCGGATGGCGTCCCAGCAGTTGTGGCAGGGCGAGACGACCAGCTTGCAGCCCGTGGCCAGGATCTGGTCGCGTTTGGTCAAAAGGGCCTTGTTGCGCTGCTTGCGGTACATCCCCACGCCGTTGAACCCGCCGCCGCCGCCGCAGCAGTAGTTGTGCTCCTTGTTGGGCCACATCTCCACGAAGTAGCCGGGCTCGACCAGGTAGCCCATGATCTCGCGCACGATCTCGGAGAGACCGTAGTTGCGGATGTAGTTGCAGGAATCCTGGTAGGTGACCGGCTCCTTGATGCGCTTGGCCGGATCGATCTTGATCTTGCCCGTGCGCAGGGCTTCGGCCACCCATTCGGTGTAGTGCAGATAGGGCGCGGGCGGCAGTCCGTCCCGGCGTCCGGCCCAGTACGGGCCTTCGACCACCGTGCAACGATGAGCGTGGCCGCATTCCGTGCCCACCACCCGCTTGGGGCGCAGGCGCTCGATGGCCGCATACACGTTCTCGGTCTGGGCCTTGCAGGCCGGCCAGTCGCCAGCGAACAGGGTCAGACAGGTCTGCTCCCATCCCTCGCTGGGCACGGTCCATTTCTCGCCGGTGATATGGAAGAGGATGGCCACTTCGGCGATGTCCTCGGGATAGTGCTTGGGCTCGCGGGCGTTGCAGGTGTACATGAGGTCCGCGTCCTCGAGGTCCACGGGGATCTCCAGGCCCGGCCACTCGTCCTGCTGCTCCTCGGCCATCCACTCGCAGGTGCCCACCCAGTCTTCGGTGGTCACGTTCATCTGGGCCTTGTAGATGCGGTGCATCCCTGAGCCGATTTTCAGTTCCCAGGGCACGAATCCCTGGGAGAAGCACAGGCCGCGCAGATAACCGAACATGATGCCCATGTCGATGCCATGCGGGCAGTACATGCCGCAGCGGTTGCAACAGGTGCACTTGGACCAGGCGATCTCCATGGTCCGCAGCATGAAGGCGTTGTCCACGTCCCCCTTGCGCCGCACCATCTCACCCAGGGTGGACTGGATCTTGAACGAAGGCACCTGTTCCGGGTCCCGGTCGTTGACCAGGTACAAGAAGCAGGAGTCCGCGCACAGACCGCAGTGGGCGCAGATTTCCAGCCAGGTGCGGAAACGGGATTTGCAGGTTTTGTCGAGAGTGGCCTTGAGCGCTTCCTTGTTCACCTCAAGACGGGACATCTCGTCGTAGTATTGCCGACCGCCCTTGTCGCCCAGAAGCGCGAGGAGCCCCTCTTCGGTGCTCACCGGCGTCTTGTTGCAAAAAACTCCCTCGGGCATAAAGCCGCTCCTTCAAGTCTTGAGGTGAAGTTACCAGGCCAGGCCGCGACCGTACTTGCCGCCGCGCTTGATGCCGTAGTCCATGCCGAGCTGGGCCCGGGACATAAAGAACAGGATGGCGTGGGACAGCTTGGTGAACGGGACCGCGATGAGCCAGATTTCGCCGGTGATGATGTGGGCCAGGAGCCAGAAGTGATAGTCCCCTCCGACCTGGAACCGGCACAAAAGACCGGTGATGAACGGGGCCGTGGAGATGAGGATGAGCAGGTAATCGTAGAAGGTGGTCAGTATCCTCACCTCGGGCAGGGCGATGCGCCGCAGCACGATGAACACGGCCGAGACCAGCATGGCGATGGACAGAACGTCCGCCACGCGGGGGCTGAAGGTCCACAGGCTGATGCCGAAGCGCTCCTGAAGGATCACGTTGTGGGCGATCAGGAACACGGGCACGAGCAAAAGCCCGATGTGGAAGGTGAAGAACAGGAGGTAGAACCCGGGCTTAAGTCTCCAGCACCGGGAGCCGAAGGGCAGCAGCCAGTGCAGGATGGACTTCAAGGCACCCTTGATGGCCAGGTCGTTGTGGTAGCCGTAGGCCACCCGGTCCATCTGCCAGTCCAGGCCTCTGACGTACCAGACGGCCCGCCAGACGACTCCGCCGAAGAAGATAATGAAGGTCAGCCACAGGGCTGGACCAGTCAGGAACTCATACATGATCGTCTCCTTTTCTGGTATGCTCGGTCTGTATCGTCCAGGCGCTAGGTGATCCGCTTGGGCTCGTCACGGCTGGTGAGGAAAAGCCACCAGCACACGTACATGATCAGGCCGAGACCCATGAGAATATAGATCCAGTTCTTACTGTTGAGCATGAAGTCATGCAGGGTGTAAATGGCGTCCATTTCACATTCCTCCTGGATTAATGGCCGTGGCCGTGAGCCGCAGGCTCTTCCTCGTGTTCAGCATACTCGGGGTGCTCGTAGAAGATGGGCATCCGAGTGGTGATGAACCGGAAGACCGTGACGATAAGGGTGACCACGAAGATGGAGATGACGATCTCCATGAGGCTCGGGAAGTACCGCTGGGACGAAGGCAACTGGTAGTTGAAGGCGACCATGGAGATGTTGAAGCGGTTGAACACGATGCCCAGCACGGTCAGAAGCGAGGTCCAGCGGATGAGCTTTAAGTTCTTCTCCCGCGATCCGATGCCGTAGAGCATGGCGGGCAGGGCCACGAAGCAGAGCAGCTCGGTCAAGAACAGCAGGCCGTAGCCGCTGCTTAAGTACTGCCAGGTCCCGTCCGAGACCAGGCCGATGATCTTGATGAACACGTAGCCCATCATGACCATGGAGGCCCCCCGGGCGAATCCCAGGACCACGCCGTCGGCCTCGTCCAGATGGGTCTTGTCCATCAGGCCGTGCATGTAGTGGTGGGACAGGGTGCCCTCGAAGATGACCATGGACATGCCCGCGAAGATGCTGGAGATGAAGAAGTACACGGGCAGGTAGGTCGAGTACCAGAGCGGATGCAGCTTGGACGGGGCGATGGTGAACAGCGCGCCGAGCGAGGACTGGTGCATGGTGGACAGGATCACGCCCATGATGGTCAGGGCCAGGGTCAGCTTGACCACCACCTTGCGGATCTTCTTGAAACCCAGCCACTCAAAGGCCGCCGGGGTGAACTCGATGAACAGCACGCTCACGTACAGGAACACGCACAGACCCACTTCAAAGAGCAGGGAGGTCGTGCCCGGAGAGACGAAGATGGGGTACGGCAGACGCCAGGGCCGACCCACGTCGTAGTGCAGGGCGAAGACCACAAAGGCGTAGCCCAGAAACGCGGTCAGGATGGCCGGGCGCACCGCCGAGTGGAAGCGCTTGAGTCCGAAGATGTAACAGGCGGCCGAGGTGGTGTAGCCACCGGCGGCCAGGGCGACTCCGCACAGAAGGTCGAAGCCGATCCAGACGCCCCATGGGTTGTTGTTGTCCAGGTTGGTGACTCCGCCCAATCCCTGGGTGAAGCGCAGGAAGGTGACCACCAGTCCCGCCAGTATGATGATGCCGGAGATGATATTGAAAAGGTTGCCCTTTCCGGCGGCAGTATCCTGGCTCATTTAAGCCTCCCCTTCGGTTTTGGGCTGCTTCGCCGATTCCTCGACAGCCTTTTTCACCGCGACTTCGATCTGTTTCTTGTTCTCCACCTCGGCCTTGGTCAGGGCGGCGGAGAGTTTGACCTCGGCGTCAGCCGCGGCCTTGGTCAAGGCGGCGGTCACGGCCTGACGCTTCTCTTCCTTGGCGATCTTGTCCTTGCGCTTGGACACGGCGTAGATGCCGGTCAAAAGCACGGGCCACAGGCCCACGATCATGGGCACCGTGGCCAGGGCGCCGCCGGTCAGCTCCGGGGCCGAGGCCACGCCCAGGTCGTCGCGCATGCCCACCTCGGGCGAAGGCACGCCGTTCAAGTAGATCCAGGCCGTTCCGCCCATCTCCCGCTCGCCGTAGATCTGGTCCACATAGCGGTCGGGATACTGGCGGATGCGTTCGCGGGCGACCTTGATCAAGTCCACGCGCTTGCCAAAGGTCAGGGCCTCCTTGGGGCAGGCCTCCACGCATCCCGGGAGCTTGCCCTCGGCGATGAGCGGCTGGCACATGGTGCACTTCATGATCTTCGGGGTGATCGGATCATTGTAGGTGTAGGCCGGGATGTTGAACGAACAGGCCACCATGCAGTAGCGGCAGCCCACGCACACGGACTCGTCGTAGGTCACCGAGCCCGTGGGGTTCTTGGTGAAGGCCTTGACGAAGCAGGCCGAGGCGCAGGCAGGCTCCAGGCAGTGGTTGCACTGGATCTTGCGGAACTTGAGCCCCTTGGAGGTCTCGTATTTGTTGACCACGGTATAGGCCGTATCCGTGGTGCGCCGCTCGGTTTCAAGCACCTTCAAGTCGTCGAAGGGCTTGTCCGGCTTGGGCAGTTTGTTCACCGTGTTGCAGGCGGCCTCGCATTTGCGGCAGCCGATGCACCGGGTGGTGTCGTGGAGAACTCCGAAGCTGTCGGGATAGCCTTCGAAGTGCTTGCTTCCAGCAGCCTGGGCCTGACCGGCCACGGCCGTGGTCATCAACCCGGCAGCGCCCAACAAGCCTAAGAATTTTCTTCGTTGCATGGACCTCACTCCTCGCTGCTTTGCTTATTTCTGGAGCATTCCTGCCCGGTTATTTCTTCTTTTCCTTGTGGCATTCAACACAGGCGGTATCGGCCGGCTTGGGGTTCTTCATCTTCTGGTGGCAGCCCATGCACTGCTGGTGGAAGGCGGCCTTGACGCCGGGCCGGTTGGGGGTCTCCGGGTTGAACGGCTTGCCGTGGCAACTGGCGCAGCGCGGCGGGGTCTTGGAGGCCGGGCTCATGTGGTGGCAGCCCACGCAGATGGAGTACTGGTCGTGGAACACGGCCACCAGCTTGTTGTCCTTCATGCCCTCGGTCAGCTTCATGACGATCTTGCGGTGAGGGAATTCGGCGTTCTCGTACTGGTCGGCCACGCCCTTGACCACCACCTTCTCCGGGATGTCCTCCACGGTCAGGGGGACCATGGGCTCCCGGGCCTCGATCATCTTGGTGGCGATGGCCTGCTTCTGCTCCAGGGTCAGTTCCTGGCCCTTGGCCTCTTCAGGCATGGGCTTCGCGTGACACTTGGCGCAGGAGGCTTCGCTTGAACGCTGGGGCATGACCTTGTGGCAACCCGCGCACTTGGGATCGGCCTGCTTCACCGCGTGGCAGCCTACGCAGGAGCGCATGCTCTTTTGCTGGTGCATGGCCTGATCCAGGAGCACGAACTGGCCTTCCTTGGCTCCAGAGAGCGTATGGCAGCGCTTGGAGCAGGACTCCATGGCCCCGTGGTGGCAGGCGATGCAGGTGTCGGACACGGTCTCGTGGACCTTGTGGTTGAAGGCCACGGGGTTCACGGCCAGGACCTTGCCTTCCTTGATGGGCTCCTTCATGGGCGCCAGGTAGGGGGCGGCCAGCAGGGCCGCGTCAGGCAGGCCCTTGCGCTTCATGCGCGGGATTTCCTTGAGCACCTTGATCTTGGCCTGGGAGTCCGCGGTGTGGCAGCCCGCGCACTTGACCGGGCCGGCGTCCTTCTTCTCCAGGGTCAGGGCCAGGTGGCAGGAGACGCAGGCCGCGTGAGAGGCGGCGTCAATGGCCCGGGGAATGGTCTTCTCCACCGTCTCGCCGGGCTTGACCACCGGGGTCTTGGCCTGGGTCAGATGGCAGTAGCCGCAGTTGCCTTCCTTGCCCTCGGCGTAGAAGGTCTTCTTGGTCTTTTCGTCAAATTCGTGGTGGCAGCGCCCGCAATTGTCCTTGTACTGGACGTCGGCAGGCTTGATTTCCTTGGAGCCGGCATGCCTGGCGTGCAGGGAGCGGTCCAGGACGACGGGCTTCCAGACCGAAACGGTCTTGGGCTTGGCGTCGTGACAGAGGCGGCATTCGCCGTCCACCGGCCCGGCCTTCTCGCCCTTGGCCTTCACTTCCTTGTGGCATTTGAAACAGTTGGCGTGGTAGATTTCCTTGACTTCCTCACGCGAGCCATCTTTGAGCCGCATGAACGTCAGTGAAAGGCGCTTGCTCTCGTCTTCCTTGTGGCAGGCCTTGCAGTCCTTGCCCGCCTTGGCCACCGCATCGGTGTGCTTGTCGTGCAGGAAGGTGACCGGGGCCAGCTCAAGTTTTCCGTAGACCTTCATGGCGTCTATCTTGACGATATCCGCCCGCATTTTGTCAGGAGCGGCAGGCGCGCCGCTGGTTCCCCAGGCTTCAACGCCGAGGAGCGCCACGGCCAACGCGACAACGACTCCAGTCCATCGCAGCACTGATTTTCCTCTCTCCATACCCTTACGCCCTTCCTCAAAAGTTACAGACCACAAGGCGGCCGCTGGTTCTCGTCACGGAGTATTGGGCTCGCTCCGTTCCACGCAAATCCTACCAATTCACAAGGCTTTATTTTGGTGGCGTTTTGCTAAACGATTTATTCAGTTACGTCAAGTGGGCCGGGCTCGGGAAGAATTCACATCTCCGGGATATGAAAACATACCGAGCTGAAATACAAGTATAAAAATATAAATGCGTGCGGGAAACAGGCCGGAGCCGCTTCGGAGTCTTCAAGACATCTTGCTGAAATCATAGCACTAAAAAAGGAAAAAGGGCTTATTTACGCCCCGGGTCCGGGCCGCCCTCGGGCTGCAAGGCGGCCTTGATCCCGGCCATCCTGGAGCGGATGAAGTCCGCAGCCACCACCCCCAGGTCGGCTGCCCCGGAATGGGCCTGGCCGTAAGCCTTCAAATCCTCGTCCATCTGTTTCTCCATGCGCTCGGACTCCAGGAACATGATAAAAACCAGGACCAGGGCGGCCTCGTTGGCCGCCGAACCGTCGCACAGATGCTCCAACTGGTTCCTGGGCACGGCCTGAAGGAGCCGGGCCGCACACAGAAAAGCCCAGCGCCGGTACAGGCTGGGCAGGACCGTGGGAATGCACTGGGCCAGGCAGTCCTTTTCCTCGGTACTGACCCCGGGCAGGGTCAACCCGAAATACTCCAGCAGGGCCTCCTTGCGCCGGTCAGCCTCGGCATTGACGCGGCTCATCACCACCTCGACAAAATGGCTGCGGATTTCCTCGTCGCTCAATGGCATGAACCCTTCCCTCTAAAAAAGGATTAGAAACTATTATTTCAAATGGTTGCGTTTAAAGTCGGCACGATCAATTTCTGGAGGCCACCCTAGAGCAAGGAGGGCTGCCTGGCAAGGGTCCGGGATTGGGAAAGCAGGGGCCTACGCCAGCCCCGAACCCCGCGCCGACAGCCAGGAAAAGCCCTGGCCCGGGCCAGGGCGAAAACCCTGTACTTGGACCGGGATTTGGTCTAGGAAGCCACCAGCAGCGCCAGCCAGGGCTTTTTCCTGAAAAGGCCGCGCGGCACTGATTTTGACACCCAAGGAGAACCCGATATGTCCAATCCCATGGTCCTGCTGGAAACCTCGATGGGCGACATCCTCATCGAGCTTTTTGAAGACAAGACCCCAGAAACTGTGGCCAATTTCCTGGTCTACGTGGACGACAAGCACTACGACGGCCTGATCTTCCACCGGGTCATCAGCAAATTCATGATCCAGGGCGGCGGCTACACCATCATGATGAAGGAAAAGCCCACCCGCGCGCCGATCAAGAACGAGGCCAGCCTGGAGCTCAAGAACACCGTGGGGACCTTGAGCATGGCCCGCACCAGCGACCCGCACAGCGCCACCTCCCAGTTCTTTATCAACGTGGTGGACAACTCCTTCCTGGACTTCACCGAGGCCACCCCCCAGGGCTATGGCTACGCGGTGTTCGGCCAGGTTTCCGAAGGCCTGGACGTGGTGGAGAAGATCAAGAAGGTGCGCACCAAGACCTCCGGTCCTTTCAGCGACGTTCCCGTGGACCCGGTGACCATCATCAGCGCGACCCGTTTCGAGGCCTAGTTTTTCCGGCCCGCCGCCCCCTGGCGGCGGGCCTTTTCCCCAGGATGGAAATTCCACAAGCCCAGGACATGCCGGAGCAACGGCCATGATGCGCTTTCTCTCCATCCTCTACCCGGTCATTTTCACCCTGATCCTTCTGGCCTCCATGAACCTGGTGCGCCAGCACGCCCCCAAACCGGCCAAACAGGCCCCGAACCGAACCCTGGCCAACCGGGCCGGGCTCACGCCAGCCCCCCCCAAGGCCCCGGCCCCGACCGAACCCTCGGCCACGCTCCCGGACCATGTCCTGCACGCGCCCGTGGACCTGCCGGACCAGGCCAAGGAGCTGCGGCCCTACGATCCCTCGCGCCTGGCCCCCCTGCTCAACCAGGTCAGCCGGGAGTTCGACGTGCCCGCGCCCCTGCTCTGGGCCATCGCCAAGCAGGAAAGCTCCCACAACCCCTGGGCCGTGAACATGGACGGCCGGGGTTTTCTGCCCCGCACCAAGCAGGAGGCCCTCTTCGCCCTGCACCTGTCTCGGCCTCGTTCCTATGACCTGGGCATGATGCAGATCAATTCCTTCTGGGTGCGCAAATACCGGCTCAACCCGGCCGACGTGCTGGAGCCGGAGATCAACGTGCGGCTGGGGGCCTTCATCATGCGCGACTGCCTGGACCGGCACGGGCTGACCTGGAAGGCCATCGGGGCCTACCACACCGGGGACCCGGATCGGCACGCCTGGCGGGCCTACGACTACGCCAAGCGGGTCTTAAGCCATTACCTGAAGCTCAAAAAGCAGTCCGAGGGCCAGGGCAAGTAGGGCCACAGCCGCCCGGAGAGGCCGCACCGGCCCCGCTCCCTTGCCTTTTTCCGACATTTGAGCCACACAGCGGTTCAGCGCGAAAGTCTCACCCCCCACCTGGAGGTTCGCATGTTCAATCGGATTTTGGTCGGGCTGTGCGCCCTGGCCCTGGCCCTGACCAGCGGCTGCTATGCGGCCGGAAAGCTGGTGGGCAAGGCGGAACGCGATTTCAACAACGCCACCAAGCAGTACGACAAGGGCTATCGGGACGGACAGGAAGGGATCGAGCCCTAATCAAGGGAAGAGCGCATGTCCAAGTCAGACCAACCCGCCGGATTTTCACGCCGTTCCCTGCTCTTCGGGTCCTTCCTCAAGCGCGACAAACCTTGGGACCCCAAGCCGCCCGAGGCCCCGGCCCAGGACTTGGCCCCCCTTCTGGCCAAGGCCAACCAGGCCTTTGCCGCCGGTGACCTGGAGGCCGCCCTGGGCCATTACCGGGAATACGTGCTGGCGGACATGGACAACATGGAGGTGCGCCGCCGCCTGGGCCTGTGCTTCTACCGTATGGGCCGCCTGCCCCAGGCCAAGGTGGAGTTCGAGCGGGTCCTGCGCGAGCACCAGAAGGACCCCTTCTGCCTCCTGCACCTGGGCCTGGTCCTGTGCCGCCTGGACCGCCCCCAGAAGGCGGCCGTGGTCTGGAAAATCTATTTCGACCCCACCAACGTGACCGTGCAGCGGGAGGTCAACCTCCAGATCGCCCTGCTGGAGTCCGAAACCCCGCCTCCGGCCGGGGACATGGCCGAGGCCGTGGAAAAGGCCATCGCCCAGGGCCAGACCCAGGCCTGAACGAAAAAAGGCGGCGCACTTTCGCACGCCGCCTTCCGCCGTCCTGCCGAACAGCTTGCCAGAATCACGCCCTGCATTTTTCGCAGGTTTTTCTCTCAGACCGGCCGGGCCTGTCCCCGTGGGGTTCCGGTTCGTTCGCCAACGCGCCGGAACGGTCGGGGGCCAGGGCCATTTTCCCGGGAATCCCCGGTGGCGTCTGAAGAAATTTCTTAAAAACCCCGGAGACTCCCCTGGAGTCCTCCACGCTCGCCGGTCTAGTCGAACCGGATGTCGTTCTTGGACCCGGAGATGTTCAACTCCTGCTTGACCATGCCCAGCTCCTGCTCCAACTGGGTCACCTTCATCTCCAGTTCCCGGACATTGGTCTGGGGGTCCACGCACACGGCGCTGGCCGGGGTGTTGGCCACGGTGTTGGCCACGGTGAACTGCACCAGAATGACAGCGGCCACAACGGCCCACAGAATCGTCTTCATCGTCGTACTCCTTTCGTTCATACCTGTTGAAATTTTAGGGGACAGGCCCGGTTCATTGTCATCAACTGTTCATTTTTCGGGATTTTCCGCCCGCCATGATCGGACTGCAACCTTTTCCGCCAACGTGGATACATTGCACAGCATTCATATCAACAGTTGATGTGGTCATCATTCTCTTCTCTTAAGCCCTGCATTGCAGTGGCGTTTGCCCCTGCGATGACTGCACCCTGGCCCCCTTGCCCTGGCTTGTAAATGTGGAAGATATGGAGTAAGCCTTCGGCCCAGACGAAGGCACACCACCCCTAGCGAGGCCGCGCATGCGCTTTGATCTGACCGATTTGCAGCTATTCCAGAACGTGGTGGAGACCGGGAGCATCACGGCCGGGGCCGAGCGCAGCTACATCGCCCTGGCTTCGGCCAGCGCGCGGGTGCGGGGCATGGAGGAGGAGTTGGGCGTGCCCCTCTTGATCCGGGGTCGGCGCGGGGTGCAGCCTTCGCCGGCCGGACGGGCCTTGCTGCACCATGCCCGGACCATATTGCAGCAGGTGGAGCGCATGCGCGGGGACCTGGGCCAGTACGCCCAGGGGCTGAAAGGGCACGTGCGCCTGGTGTGCAACACCACCACCCTGACCGAGTACCTGCCCGAGGCCTTGAGCGGGTTCTTGAACCTGCATCCCCATGTGGACATCGACCTGCGCGAGCTCATGAGCAGCGAGATCGTGCAGGAGATCATCGACGGCCGGGCCGACGTGGGCATCCTGGGCGACGTGGGGGACACCAGCGGGCTGGAGACCTACCCTTTTCACATCGACCGCAAGGTGCTCATCACCTCGCCCAGCCACGCCCTGGCCAAGCGCCGGAGC
Organism: uncultured delta proteobacterium; assembly: GCA_903835685.1. Taxonomy (GTDB): domain Bacteria; phylum Desulfobacterota; class Desulfovibrionia; order Desulfovibrionales; family Desulfovibrionaceae; genus CAILNX01. The sequence continues at coordinate 32,674 of CAILNX010000037.1, read as the reverse complement.
ATCTCCTTTGCCGAGACTCTGGACTACGGGTTCATCGGCCTGGCCGAGGACAGCTCCCTGCAGAAATTCCTGGCCGGACACGCGGCCCGCACGGGCAAGCACTTGACCTACCGGGTGCGCATGCGCAATTTCGACGCCTTGTGCCGCATGGTGGCCCGGGACGTGGGCATCGGGATCATCCCGGAGACCGCGGCCCTGCGGGCCAAAAAAACCATGGACCTGCGCCTGATCCGCCTCACGGACGCCTGGGCCTCCCGCAAGCTGACCATCTGCGTGCGCAGTTTCGAGGAGCTGCCGGTGCATGCCCGGGAACTGGTGGCGCATTTAAAGACCTGATCCCAGCCTCAAGTCCCCCGCCTGCCCCCGGCCCAAAACCGGCCCCCCATCTCACCCAAGCGCCCGCCCAAAGAAAATCCGCCGACTTGAGGTTTCGCGCGCTCTCTCTTCTTCCATTGCAGGAACACGCACAAGTGATTAGTAATAGGAATATCCGAACACCGACTTGCGCCATTTTGGAGGCAGGCCATGGTCAAGCTCAATTGCTGGGAGTTCAAGAAATGCGGGATGGAGAAGGACCAAGGCCCTGGGAAAAAAACCTGCCCGGTTCCAACGACGGTCAAGGCCGAGGGCATCAACTCGGGCCGCATGGCCGGGCGGGCCTGCTGGGTCGTGGCCGGGACCTTCTGCAACGGCAAGCCCCAGGGGGCCTTTGCCGAAAAGATCGGAAACTGCCTGGACTGCGAGTTCTACCAGAAGGTGGTCCGGGAGGAAGGCGAGGACTACACCGACACTTCCACCGTGTATTTGCGCCTCAACAAGGAATAGGGGTTCAGCCCTTTTCCAGGCTCCTCCCCCCTCATTCCTAATGAGCCAACGCCCAGTTCCGGCCCACGGCCAGATCGACTTTCAAGGGCACGGCCAGGGTGGTGACGTTCTGCATGAGGGCCTTCAGGCCCTCGCCCGCAGCCTGAGCCGTGGCTTCCGGGGCTTCCAGCAACAGTTCGTCATGAACCTGGAGGACCAGGCGGGCACCTAAGTCCCGCAGGTTCGGATCGGCATGCACGGCCAGCATGGCCATCTTGATGATGTCCGCCGCGCTGCCCTGGATCACGGTGTTGATGGCCTGGCGCTTGGCCTGGGCCGCCAGGTTCTGGTTGCGCGAGGTCAGTTCGGGCAACAGACGGCGACGCCCGGCCAGGGTGGTCACGTAGCCCCGGTCCATGGCCTCGTTCACCGTGGTCTCGTAAAAGGCCTTGAGCTTTGACAGCTTGGCGAAATAGCGCTCGATGAAGGCCTTGGCCTCGTTCAAAGTCACCCCCAATTCCCGGGCCAGCTTCTGGGGTCCCATGCCGTAGATCAGGCCGAAATTCACGGTCTTGGCATTGCGACGCTCGTCCGGGGCGACGTCCGCCGGGGCCTTGTCCAGGAGCAGGGAGGCGGTGCGGGTGTGGATGTCCACCCCGGTCTCAAAGGCCTCCACCAGGGCCGGGTCCTGGGAAAAATGGGCCAGGACCCGCAGCTCGATCTGGGAATAGTCGGCCCCGGCCAGGAGATGACCGGGCGCGGCGATGAAACAGGCCCGCATGCGGTTGCCCTGGGGACCCCGGATGGGGATGTTCTGGAGATTTGGGCCGGAACTGGACAGCCGTCCCGTGGCCGTGGCCAACTGGTTGAAGGAGGTGTGCACCCGGCCGTCGGCGTCGGCCAGTTTGGGCAGGGGCTCCAGATAGGTGGAGCGCAGTTTTTCCAGGGTGCGGTATTCCAGAATCTTGTCGATGACCGGGTGCTTGCCCGCCAGCTTTTCCAGGGCTTCCACCGAGGTGGACAAGGCCCCACCCTCGGTCTTGCCCGAGGGTTTCAGGCCCAGCTTGTCAAAGAGGATGCGGCCCAGTTGCTGGCTGGAGCGGATGTTGAACTCCTCTCCGGCCAGGGCCAGGATGTCCCGGGTCAGGGCGGCCAGTTGAGCGCCGACCTCTTCCAGGTAGACGGCAAAGGCCGTGGCGTCGATGCACACCCCTACCCGCTCCATGTCCACCAACACCGGAACCAGGGGCAGCTCCAGGTCCTGGACCAGGCGGTCCAGCCCGGCAGCGGCCAGGCGGCGCTCCTGGAGCCCGGACAGGGCCAGGACCGCCAGGCCCGGGGCATCGGGATGCACGGCCGGAGCCTCGGGGTCCAGGCCCAAGCCCAGGATCAGGCGGTCCAGGGAATAGTTGCGGTCCTCCGGGGCCAGGAGATAGGCCGCCAGGGAGCAGTCGAACCAGTGGGCCACGGGGATATCCGCCCAGGCAGGCTGGTCGACCAGGAGTTGCTTCCATCCGGGCACGGCGAGGCATCGGGCCGAGGCCAGGCGCGGGGCAAGAGCGGAGGCCAGATGGGCCAGCCCGGCCACGGGCTCCTCGTTGTCCGCCAGAAAGATTCCCCATTCCACATCGCCCAGCCCCAGGTGAAAGCCCCGTTCCACCGGGACCAGCCCCACGGTCTGCCCGGCCGGGTCCGGAAGATCGGCCGCTGTGGCCGCCCGGCGCAGGGCCGGGGCCGGTCCGGCCGACGGAGCCAGGGGCGCGGCGTCAAAGAGCGAGAGCTGGGCCTGGACCGGGGCCTTGGCCTTGGCCCCGGACTTGGCGCCCCGGGCCGGGCCAGGGGATGTGGCCAAGGCCGGAGAGAGGGCGGGGCCAGAGGCGGCCATGGACCCGTTGGCCGCCCATTCCTTGGCCAGGCTGCGGAATTCGTATTCGTTCAGGTAGGCCAGGAGCGCGGCCCGGTCATCGTCCCGGCAGGCAAAGGCCGAGAGATCCACCCCGCCCGCCCCGTCCAGGCGCAAACGGGTGAGCTCCCGGTACAGAAAGAGCTGGTCCAGCATGGGCGCGATCTTCTTGCGAGAGGATTCAGGCACCCGGTCGATGCCCTGGCGCAGGGCCTCCAGGGTGGGGAAATCCTTGAGCAGGGCCAGGGCGGTCTTGGGCCCGATGCCGGGCACGCCCGGGATGTTGTCCGCGCTGTCCCCGGCCAGGGCCTGGAAGTCCGGCCATTGCCCGGGGGCCAGGCCGGTCTCCTGGCCGAAGTCGTCCAGGGTGGAGATGGCGTCCTTCTTGGAGCCCGGGTCCCACAGGTACACGCCTCTGTCCAGGCACTGCTTCAAATCCTTGTCCGAACCCACGATGACCACCGGGCGCTCGGCCTTGAAGGCCGCAGCCAGGGAGGCGATGCGGTCGTCAGCCTCCACGCCCTCGGGCACCTCCAGGCACAGACCCAGAAGGCCCACGCCAGTCTTTAAGGGGTCGATTTGAACGGCCAGGTCCTCGGGCATGCGCGGCCGGTTGGCCTTGTATTCAGGATAGAGCGCGTGACGGAAATTCGGTCCCCGGCCGTCCAGGAAAAAGCCCAGGTACTTGGGCCTTTCCTCCCGCAGCAGGCGGGTGAGGATGCGCAGCACGATGTAGATGGCGTTGGTCGGGAACCCGTCCGAGCGCTTCAAATCCGGGTAGGCGTAGAAGCCCCGGTAGAGAAAGGAGGAGCCGTCCACGAGAAAAAGCGGCTCCTTGGTCAGGCCCAGGCGTTCCTTCACGGTCATGGCGCAGTCCTTTGGTGGCGGGAGAGGATGTTCGCCGGGCGATTGTGGATGCGCCCGGGGCTTTGGTCAAGGCCAAAGAAGACAAAAAAAGAGGCGGCTTGAAGCCGCCTCTCGGGAACTCAAATCAGGGCCTTAAGTCACTTACATCACAGAGCCGGAAGCGGCCTGCTGCATCTTGACTTCGACCTTCTCGGTCAGGGTGGCGTAGTACTTGCGCAGGATGACCAGGACCTCTTCACGGCCAAAGTGATCCGGGACCGGGCTGCCGTCGGAGAGCATCTTGCGCAGCTTGGTGCCGGACAGGATGACGCGGTCGTCCTTGGTGTGCGGGCAGGTGCGCAGGGAGGCCATGCCGTCGCACTTGTGGCAGTAGAAGGTCCAGTCGATCTTCAAGGGCTGGGTCAGCAGGTTCTTGCCCGCAACAGCGTTCTGGGGCAGGTTGTCGAAGATGACCTGGGCCTCGAACATGCCGTAGAAGTCGCCCACGCCCGCGTGGTCACGGCCGACGATCAGGTAGTTCATGCCGTAGTTCTGACGGAAGGTGGCGTGCAGCAGGGCCTCGCGGGGACCGGCGTAACGCATGTCCAGGGGGTAGCCGGCCTGGATGACGTTCTTGTCCACGAAGTAGTGCTTCACCAGGGTGTTGATGGCGTCCACGCGGACTTCGGCCGGGATGTCGCCGGGCTTTAAGGCCCCCACCAGGGAGTGGATGACCACGCCGTCCATGACTTCGACGGCGATCTTGCACAGGTATTCGTGGGAGCGGTGCATGGGATTGCGCAGCTGCAGGGCGGCTACGTTCTTCCAGCCCTTCTCGTCCATTTCCTTGCGCAGTTCGGCCGGGCGCTTGTACACGCCGGGGAACTTCTCGGGGAAACCGCCCTCGGAGAGGACCTTGACCGGGCCGGCCAGGCAATGCTTCTGGCGAGCCATGACCATCTTCACGCCGGGATGGTCTTCCATGGCCACAGCCCAGAACTTGTCCTCGGCGGAGTCCGGGCCTTCGCCCTTGTAGACCTTCTCGCACTCGGACTTCTTCTCGGCCTCGGACAGTTCGAAGACTTCCGTGACCTTCATGGTGGCCATGAGCGTTCCGTTGCGCACCAGGGCGATCTCTTCGCCGGCCTTCACAGAGGCTTCGTCAGTGGCCAGCATCACCGGGATGGGCCAGAAGGTGCCGTCAGCCAGGGTCAGCTTCTCGCACACGCTCTTCCAGTCGGCCTTGCCCATGAAGCCATTCAGCGGGCTGAAGCCGCCGATGCCCATCATGATCAAGTCGCCCTTTTCCTGGGAGGAAATTTCGATCTGTTTCAGACCGGCGGCCTTCTTTTTCTCGGCATCCAGCGCTCCGCCTTCAAGCAAGCAACAAACCAGACCTTTGCCACCATGCGGGGGAACAAGCTTCGACATGTGTTTCTCCTTGTGCGTATTTTTCCCGGGCCAGGGTACGGCCACGGATGAGCCTCGCCATAAGGCGAAGCGTTTACTACGACAGATTCGGAGCTTGGTCAATATTTCACAAGAACTTCCACCCAAAAATAAGAAAAAATATTACATGTAAATTAGGCATGTTATAGCTGATACGCTGGAACCACAGGAAATTCCTGTTCCCTGCTGCCCAGGCCCGGCCTGCCCAGAGGGCCAAGCCACCGGCTCCCCGGCCGCAAGTCGAAAACTTCCGTTCAAGATTTTGCTTGCCTATTAAAGGAAAGAGGGATAATTTTTTATTTTACGCCGCAGTCCGGACTGGCTCATGAGGGGAGCCGGACCCGTTGGCGGCTGTTACCTTATTTTCCGCCTCAAGGAGAGGAAGATGGCCAAATCGCTTTACGTCGGAAACCTGCCGTTCAAGGCTACCGAAGATGAAATCCGCGGCCTCTTCGCCCAATACGGCGAAGTCCAGTCAGTGAAACTCGTCACCGACCGGGAAACCGGCCGTCCCCGGGGTTTCGGCTTCGTGGAGATGGAAGACAACGGAGCCATGGCCGCCATCGAAGCCCTTGATGGCAAAGAATTCGGCGGACGCAATCTGAAAGTCAACGAAGCTCGCGAACGCCAGGAACGCCCGGCCCGCCGCTACTGATCCCTACCAGGCCAAACGCCCTTCCCCGCCTCGCCTCGTCGCGAGGCGGGGGTTTTTTTTCCCTTTTTACCCGCCCCCCGCAAAGAATCCATGAATACCAAGACCCGTAACGACAAGATCCGAAACATCGCCATCATCGCCCACGTCGACCACGGCAAGACCACCCTGGTGGACGCCATGTTCAAACAGAGCGGCCTCTTCCGCCCGGACCAGCAGATGGAAGACCGCATCATGGACAACATGGACCTGGAGCGCGAACGGGGCATCACCATTGCCGCCAAGAACTGCTCCGTGGCCTGGAAAGGCGTGAAGATCAACATCATCGACACCCCGGGCCACGCCGATTTCGGCGGCGAGGTGGAGCGCTCCCTGTCCATGGCCGATGGCGCGCTGCTCCTGGTGGACGCCTCCGAAGGCCCCCTGCCCCAGACCCGTTTCGTGCTGAAAAAAGCCCTGGAGGCCCACCTGCCGGTCATCGTGGTGGTGAACAAGATCGACCGCAAGGACGCCCGGCCCGACGAGGTCTTAAACGAGGTCTACGACCTGTTCATCGACTTAGACGCCGACGAGGACCAGCTCGAATTCCCCCTGCTCTACGCCATCGGCCGCGAAGGCGTGGCCCAGCTCACCCTGGAAGAGGCCAAAGGCGAAAACCTGCACGTGCTCTTCGACACCATCCTGGAGAAAATTCCCGGCCCGGCCTACAATCCTTCGGCCCCCTTCCAGATGCTCGTCTCGGACCTGGGCTATTCCGACTACCTGGGCCGCCTGGCCATTGGCCGCGTGGTCTCGGGCCACGCCCGCTTCAAGGACAACTTGATCCGCATCGACGAGCAGAGCCAGCAGCTCCCCTTGAAGGTCTCCAAGCTCCAGGTCTACGAAGGCATCCGCTTCCAGGAGGTCGAAGAGGTCCAGACCGGCGACATCGCCGTGCTCTCGGGCATCGAGGACATCAAGATCGGGGACACGGTCTGCTCCAAGGACCAGCCCAAGGCCCTGCCCCGCATCACCGTGGACGAACCCACGGTGTCCATGAAATTCTCCATCAACACCTCCCCCCTGGCCGGACGCGAAGGCAAGTTCGTCCAGTCCAACAAGATCCGCGAACGCCTGGACCGCGAATCCCTGAAGAACGTGGCCATCAAGATCGAAGAGGGCGAGGACAAGGACAGCTTCGTGGTCAAGGGCCGGGGCGAGTTCCAGATGGCCATCCTGATCGAGACCATGCGCCGCGAAGGCTTCGAACTCTCCGTGAGCCGCCCCGAGGTCATCTTCAAATACAAGAACGGCAAGCGCCTGGAGCCCATCGAGCACCTCTTCATCGACTGCGAAGAAAGCTTTTTGGGTGTGGTCACGGAAAAGCTCTCCCTGCGCAAGGGCAAGATGCTGAACCTGGTCAACAACGGCAAGGGCCGCACCCGCATCGAGTTCACCATCCCCTCCCGGGGTTTGATCGGCTACCGCGACGAATTCCTGACCGACACCAAGGGCACCGGCATCATGAACTCCTACCTGCACGGGTACGAGGAGTTTCGGGGCGACTTCCTCTCCCGCTTCACCGGCTCCCTGGTGGCTGACCGCCAGGGTCCGGCCGTGGGCTATGGCCTCTTTCACCTGGAGCCGCGCGGCGAACTCTTCGTGGTCCCCGGCGATCCTCTCTATGAAGGCATGCTCATCGGCGAGCACAACCGGGACAACGACATCGACGTGAACGGCTGCAAGGAGAAAAAGCTGTCCAACATGCGCGCCTCGGGCAAGGACGAGCACACCGTGCTCACCCCCATCCGGCCCATGACCCTGGAACGCGCCATCCACTTCATTCGCGACGACGAACTGGTGGAGATCACCCCCATCTCCATCCGCCTGCGCAAGGTCGTGCTCTCGGCCCAGAAACGCCACCTCCTGCGCGGGGTGAAGCTCAAGGGGAAAGAGTAAGAGAACCGGGGGAGGGGAGAAAAACCCCTTTTGGAAGAGAGAGACGGCAATACCCAATAAATAGGATGGGCAGGGTTGAGGTAAAACTCCCCTGCCTTTCTTTTTACCAAGGCCTCCCCTTGCCTTTCCCTTCTTGCCTAAATCCCAACTTCAGCTACAATCATTCCCAAAGGGGCCAGCTACCGTATTGCTCTGCTTCCTTACTTTATCCAAACGGTCAGGGAGCAGGGATGCTAAAAGCGTCTGCGGCAGGGATTCGATGCCGGTTTGGTCATCCTCTCTGGTAGCTGGCCCTTTTCTACTCACGCTCCCTACCAATTACCCCAACTTGCCAAGGATTCAGCCCATGATAACACGAATATTAAGGGACATCCTTCCCCCCCAAAGGGTTACTACCTTTCCGAGAATGATAGCTTCCTCCTTTGAAAACAGGTTGCCAAGACCTTGTTCCAAAAGAGAGGGAGGGGCCATTCTTACATGAAGAGGGTTATCTTATGGCATCAATATATTGGGACGAATCGCTCCTCACGGGAAACGCGGAAATTGACACAGAGCATCAATATTTATTCTTTATTATGAATAACATGCAAGACAATATGGCTGGAGTCGGTGTTGATATGTCGCTTGAAAGATATGTTGACATGCTTAATAAATACGCAATCAATCATTTCAGTCACGAAGAAGAGTGGATGTCAGCCCATGGCTATGCTGGATTTGAAGAGCACAAGAAAGAGCATGACGATTTTGTCATCGAGGTTTTAGCTCTAGAAACAAAACTATGGGATAAAAAATTAGCGATTGCAGACTTAAAAGATTTTCTTCTTTACTGGCTCAATGACCACATTAGAAAGTCGGACATGGAAATGGTCCGGGCAATTATTGAGAGGATTGGCTAATCATCCATCCATTCCCGCAAAAACAGGCCTCTCCTAGACCTGGGGCACGGTTCAGACCATTTTAAAAAAGAAAATGCATGAGAATCGAAGCGCTCCATGACTATGGACGGGGTTGGGACTGTCCGTGCTTGAGCTTCTTGAAAGGTACATGGCCAGCGAGTATCCAAGTGAGAGAGAGGTAAAGGAACCAGCATGATGGAGGACCAACAAATGCACATATATACGCTAGGTCTCTAAGCATTACTATTCCTGGCAGTTCATCATTAATATAATTAATTATTTCATCATCCTCTTCAATATACCCCAACAGTCTTCCAATTTCCAAGTCGATATTAGTTGTATTTTCTCGGCAAGTTGAAACAAAAATACAATCTATACCCAATGAATCTAGCTTGGCATATAAGCTATATATGGTGCTGTTGCGCTCAGAAACATCTTTTTTTAATATCGATTCTACTTCTAATGAATTTTTAACATCATCATAATAATGCTGATACAAACCAAAAGGCACGAGAAGAGAGAGGATGGACACAAACCAAGTTGTCCTAAACCACGCCTTTGCATCCACTGGTTCGTCCCTCTCAAGTGTTTGGGATAATATACCCGCCATACCGAGAGGGAGCAAGCCTGAAGGGGGAGTCGAATCCAAGCCCCCTGGAGAATGAGAGAGGGGTTTTCCGGGCTTTGCGCCGAGAGGGCAGGGCCTGGTTTTCTTGCGCCTGGGGTTTTGATGAGGTAAGGGCCTTTCCAGGCTATGCATCGAGGAGGAAATCATGTCCGGCGAGTCCTTGAAGGATCTTGGCAACGCGTGCGGCTGCAACCTGGGCGACTACCCCATGCCCGAGGCCAATTTCACCACCTTTATCCTGTCCTTGAGTTCCTCGGCCCTGGTCCATCTGGGCGAGACCCCGGACCCGGTCAGCGGCCATCTCGATCCCCGCCCCAATCTGGCCAAGCACACCATCGACATCCTGGCCATGCTGGAGCAGAAAACCAAGGGAAATCTGACGGCCCAGGAACAGAAACTCATGTGCGACCTCTTGTGCCAACTGCGCATGCGGTACGTGGCCAAGAACAAATAGGAGCGAGCAAGCATGGGCGCGAAAATCCCCGTGGGCCTGGTGGGCGTCACGGGCTACACCGGCATGGAGCTGGTCCGGCTTTTGACCCGGCACGAGGGCTTCGAACTGGTCCGGGCCACCTCCCGCACTGACGCGGGCAAGAAGCTCGGGGACATCTACCCCTGGCTCCAGGGACGCACCCTGGCCGAGTTGGTCCTGACCAAGCCCGACCCGGACGATATCGCCTCGGCCTGCCGCCTGGCCTTCCTGGCCGTGCCCCACGGCGCGGCCATGGACATGGCCGCCGAACTGCGCGCCCGGGATTTGTCCGTGGTGGACTTGAGCGCCGATTTCCGGCTGAACGACCGGGCCGTGTACGAGAAATGGTACAAGGTCGAACACCGGCACGAAAAGCTCCTGTCCCAGGCCGTATACGGGCTCATTGAGTTGAACCGGGAGAAGATCGTGGGAGCCAGGCTGGTGGCCAACCCGGGCTGCTACCCCACCTCGGTGATCCTCGGGCTGGCCCCGGCTCTGGAGAACGGCTTTATCGAAACCGACGGCATCGTGGCCGACTCCAAGTCCGGGACCTCGGGCGCGGGCCGCAAGGCTGCCGTGGGCACCCTGTTCTGCGAGGTTTCCGACACCTTCCGGGCATACAACCTGACCAAACACCGGCATACCCCGGAGATTGAGCAGGAAATCTCGCGCATCGCGGGCGCTGACCTGGTGGTGTCCTTCAACACCCATCTTCTGCCCATCAACCGGGGCATCCTGTCCACCATCTACACCAAGCTGCGGCCGGGCCGGACCTCCCAGGACGAGATCCATGCGGCCTACGCCAAATACTACCAGGACGAGCCCTGGGTCCGGGTCCTGCCACTGGAGACCCTGCCCGAGACCCGGCACGTACGCGGGACCATGCTCTGCGACATCGGGATCATCACCGACCCGCGCACCGGTCGGCTCATCATCGTCTCGGCCATCGACAACCTCTGCCGGGGGGCCTCGGGCCAGGCCCTGGCCTGCGCCAACCTGATGTGCGGCCTGCCCCTGGCCGAGGGCCTCGATCTGGCCCCGCTCATGCCCTAGCGGGCAGTCCTTGGGCGGAGGTATCCAATGTGTCGCCCATTGGTCTTGTCTTCGTGACTTTCTGGGAGTATATGGTCGATGATTGGAGGGCAGGAGGCCGATGCCCTTCCAGTTTTTTTTTGCGCTTTTGGTTGACACGGCCTCAAAGGTGATTAATTCCCCACCTCGACGCGGGAACAAAATGACTGCGGATGCGGAGCACTGCCCTTTGGTTGGCACTCTCCTGGCGGGAGTGCCAATTCTTTCAAAAACCCATGTGGAGGATTGAAAATGAAGCTGAAACCACTCAATGATCGTGTTCTGGTCAAGCGCCTGGAGTCCGAAGAAAAGACTGCTGGCGGCATCATCATCCCGGATTCCGCCAAGGAAAAGCCCATGCGCGGCAAGATCGTGGCCACGGGTCCGGGCAAGTGCAACGAGAAGGGCGACCGCGTGAAGCTGGAAGTCAAGGAAGGCGACGAGGTTCTCTTCAACAAGTACGCCGGAACCGAGATCAAGGTCCTGGGCGAGGAACTGCTCATCATGCGCGAGGACGACATCCTGGCCATCGTGAAGAACTAGGCCCGTCCCCCGTAAAGTCGCCTGACATTTTATTCTAGAACAAGGAGATATCACTATGGCTGCCAAAGAAATTCTTTTTGACTCCAAGGCCCGCGAAAAACTGAAAAGAGGCGTGGACAAGCTGGCCAACGCCGTGAAGGTCACCCTGGGACCCAAGGGTCGCAACGTGATCATCGAAAAGTCCTTCGGCTCCCCGATCATCACCAAGGACGGCGTGACCGTGGCCAAGGAGATCGAACTGGAAGACAAGTTCGAGAACATGGGCGCCCAGTTGGTCAAGGAAGTCGCTTCCAAGACCTCGGACGTGGCTGGTGACGGCACCACCACGGCCACCATCCTGGCCCAGAGCATCTTTGCCGAAGGTGGCAAGCTGGTGGCTGCCGGCCGCAATCCCATGGCGATTAAGCGCGGCATCGACAAGGCCGTGGCCGTGGTCACCGCCGAGCTGGAGAAGCAGGCCAAGCCCACTCGCGACCAGAAGGAAATCGCCCAGGTCGGCACCATTTCCGCCAACAATGACGCCACCATCGGCAACATCATTGCCGAGGCCATGAACAAGGTCGGCAAGGAAGGCGTCATCACCGTTGAGGAAGCCAAGGGTCTGGAGACCACCCTGGACGTGGTCGAGGGCATGCAGTTCGACCGCGGCTACCTCTCCCCCTACTTCGTGACCAATGCCGAAAAGATGGTCGTGGAGCTGGACAGCCCGCTCATCCTCATCGTGGAGAAAAAGATCTCGGCCATGAAGGACCTTCTGCCCGTGCTGGAGCAGGTGGCCAAGATGGCCAAGCCGCTTTTGATCGTGGCCGAGGACGTGGAAGGCGAGGCCCTGGCCACCCTGGTGGTCAACAAGCTGCGCGGCACCTTGCAGGTCTGCGCCGTGAAGGCCCCGGGCTTTGGCGAGCGCCGCAAGGCCATGCTCCAGGACATCGCCATCCTGACCGGCGGCCAGATGGTGGCCGAGGACCTGGGTGTGAAGCTGGAGAACGCCACCCTGGCTGACTTAGGCTCCGCCAAGCGCATCACCATCGACAAGGAAGCCACCACCATCATCGACGGCGCTGGCAAGGCCGACACCATCAAGGCCCGGGTCCGCCAGATCCGCGCCGAGATCGACGACACCACCTCGGACTACGACCGCGAGAAGCTCCAGGAGCGCCTGGCCAAGATCGTGGGCGGCGTCGCGGTCATCAATGTCGGCGCGGCCACCGAGACCGAAATGAAGGAAAAGAAGGCCCGGGTCGAAGACGCCTTGAACGCCACCCGCGCGGCTGTCGAGGAAGGCATCGTTCCCGGCGGCGGCGTGGCCTTCATCCGTTGCGCCAAGTCCCTGGACGCCATCAAGCCCTCGGACGACGACGAGGCCGCTGGCGTGGCCATCATCCGCCGGGCCATTGAAGAGCCCCTGCGCATGATCGCCTTGAACGCCGGATTCGAAGGCTCCATCGTGGTGGAGCGGGTCCGCGAGAGCAAGGGTGGATTCGGCTTCAACGCCGCCACCGGCGAATACGAAGACCTGATCAAGGCTGGCGTCATCGATCCCAAGAAGGTGACCCGCATCGCCTTGCAGAACGCCGCCTCCGTGTCCGGCCTGCTGCTGACCACCGAGGCCGCCGTGGCCGAGAAGCCCGAGCCCAAGAAGGACATGCCCTCCATGGGTGGTGGCGGAATGGGCGGAATGGGTGGAATGGGCGGAATGTACTAGACCGCGCATCCCTTTAAGAAATGAGAAACGGCCGGGGCTTTTAAGCCTCGGCCGTTTTTTTACGAGTTAGCGGCACTCGAAAATCATTTCTTCCGTCTGAAATTGATCCTGGTGAAGTAGTTTGCATAATTTCTATAATATATCGATATATAAAATGAAACACATATGACTACACAAATACCAATAAAAAAACATAACACATTATTTATATTTTTAATTTCACCTAAAAAACAATAAGCGGAAAAATGGATTAAAAGCAGAAAAGCACAACAAGTCACTCCGCACCACAATCTATGAAAATTGTAATACAATTCTGATATCTGAAAAACTGATTGGCTAGGATCGTTTATGATAAAAATGAATTCTTCGGTGAACTACCCCGCAGCAAGCTGCGGAGCATCAAAGGCATAAGGCCCAGAACAGACTCCTCAAACCAAGAGTAAACGAAGCGAGCTTCGAGGAATCAACCCGCAGTGATTGAATAAACATTCTTTGTGAGCAAGATGATTTTGCTCCTTAATACTAAAGTAAATCGCAATAAACGCCCCAATAAATGCAATAGTCGCAAGTGGAAAGACAAACATTTCTCTTGAACACAAGAAAAGTGTGCAGGCAACAACAAAAATAAAGAGGAATGCACCTTTGATATAATTCGATATTTCATACTCGACAAATTCAAATTCATCTCTCGGCCCATAACCACTTCTCCGGTCTCCATAAAGTCGATGTACGACAAAAAATTCCCAAGAAGTTGAGAGCAGCTCACCAGCAAAAAAAGCAATAAGCAGTAAATAGCCCCAATTCTGTCGTACATAAATAGTAAAATCACTGCCCTTAATAAAAGCATAAATGCGCAACGAAGCGTCAAGAACTAACAAATCGTGCGACTGTGCCCAAGTGAACTACCCCGCAGCAAGCTGCGGAGCATCAAAGGCATAAGGCCCAGAACAGACTCCTCAAACCAAGAGTAAACGAAGCGAGCTTCGAGGAATCAACCCGCAGTGATTGAAAGGGAAAATCCGACCTGCGGCATTGACGAGTAACAAGGCTGAACAGCCTGTCAGGACCGAGCTGAATACCCTTAACAAATATGCAGGGACTCCGCTCATATATATTCCATATTAGTGAGGCTACATGTCCAGCTTGACGGGCTTGACCGGCGCGGCCTCATCGGCCGCAGCCGCAGCCGGAGCCACCGGGACCGGGGTCTTGCGCTGGTAGCTGCCGCCGAAAAGTTTCGGGCCCACGGCGTCCAGGATCTTCATGGCGTCCCGGGACAGGGGGTTCTTGATCAGGGCCTGGTCGGCCGCCTCAAAGGCCTCGTTGAACTTGCGCTTGTGCAGGTGCAGCCTGGCCAGGCGCAGGAACACCGACTCGTTGGCCCCGAACCGGCGCAGGATGTTGTTCAACAGATCCTCGGCCTTGTCCGGTTCGGCCAGGGCCTCATAGCAGGTCACCAGGTGGGAGTAGGGCCGGGGGTCCGTGGGGTCCCGCTCCATGCCGCGCTCCAGGTACTCCAGGGCCTCGGCGAACTGCCCGGCCTTGATCAGGCGCTGGCCCACGTCCACCAGGATGCCCCGCTCGTCCGGGAAGCGCTCGGTGGCCCGACGAAAATATTTGCGGGCCTCAATGAAATTCTTCTGGCTTAAGTGGGCCTGGCCCTGGAGAATGAGTTCGTCGATCTCCATCTTCTGGGCTCGGGTGGTTTCCAACTGGACCTTGTCCCGGGCTTCCTTGATCTCCCCGTAAATTCTGCGCAAGGAGAGGAACAGGGCCTTTTCCTGCCCCTTGGGAAAGGACAGGTCCGCGCCGGCCACGGCCTTGACCTCCGGGTACTGGTTGAGGGAGCGCAGGACCTCGTCCACCAGAATGCCGATCTCGAATTTCTCCCGGCCAAAAACCTGGGCCTTGAGCAGCACGCCCAGGGCCTCGCACAGGGAATGCAGGGCGCGCATCACGTCCTGCTTGCCCACGTGGGCCTTGGCCCGGGCGATGTGCTCCTTGATGTTCTTGGTCTGGGACGGCTGGACTGTCATGCAGGGACTCCGGGAGAAACAGGAGTGAAGAAATATCGACGCATATCAACCTATCCCTTATAACCTCCTGTCACTCTTTTCAAGTCAGGCGCGGCCAGGAATTCACCCGAGTTTCAACTCCTCCAAAAACCCGGCCATGAAGCCGTGGTGGGAGCCCGGCCAGTAGATCCGGTCGCAGCCCGGGCAGCGGAAAAATTCGGTGTAGTATTTTTTGGTCCTGGGCTCCAGGCGGTGCAGGACAGCGGCCTTGTCCACGGGCTCAAGGAGCGTGTTGCAGCGCAGGCAGCGGGTGAAGGGCGCGCCCAGGGGGGCAAGGCCATAAAGTCCGGCCACTTCCAGGAGCTGGTCCCGGGGCAGGGCCGAGCGGATCAGGCGACCGTGGGTGATCCTGGCCCGCTTGAGCAGGGCCTTGTCCCGGGTCAGGACCACCCGGCCTTGCGCTTGGGCCGTCTCGGCGATAAGAGAGTCCTCCCACGTCCGGTCATAGGCCGCGTCGTGGCCGAGCAGACGCAGGAGCATGGCCAGCTTGGCCACGTTCTCGTCCACCAGAAAGCCCGGGGCAAAGTCCCGACCTGGCGAGGCGGCCGAAGGCAGACCCGGGCGCAGAAGCGAGGGCTGGGACAGGTCCACGGGCCGGATCGGGCCGCGCACCCGAACCTCCTGGCCAGGCTCAAGGATATGGTTGAAGCCCACCTCCTGGCCCTGGACAAGCAGGGAGTGGACTTCGGTGTGGGGCAGGCCCAGGGATTCGACCACGTCCTTGATCGAGGCCCGCCGGGTCACGGGCCAGGCCACCCGCCCCTGGTCGTGGCGGGTCTGAAGAAGCTCGGCCGTGTCGCCCTCGAAGATGAGTATGACGTCCATGTTCGCGGTCCAAAGGAATACGGAATGAACTGGTATCTGGCGGTGATCGTGGCCTCATTGAGCCTGGCCTGGGGCTTGCGCACCCTGGCCCGGTCCTTGAACCGCAAGGCCCTGCCCCCCGCGCCCCCGGCCGGGTTCGCGGACCTCTTTGATGCGGACACATACCGCAAATCCCAGGACTACGCCAAGGCCCGCATGGGCCACGAAGGCCGCGAGGACGCCTTTTTCACCGCCCTGACCCTGGCGGTCATGCTCCTGGGCGGGTTCAACGTCCTGGACCTCTGGACGCGGGGCCTGGGCCTCTCCCCCCTGGTCACGGGCCTGGTCTTCATCGCCGCGCTCTGGCTGGCCTCGGACCTGCTCCGCCTGCCGCTCGACCTGCACGAGACCTTTGTGCTGGAGGCCCGCTTCGGGTTCAACACCACCACCCCGGCCGTCTTTGTGTGGGATAAGCTCAAAGGCTGGGTCCTGACCCTGGCCATCGGCGGCCCGGTGCTCTGGGCCGTGCTCTGGTTCCTGGCCACGGCCGGGCCTTACGCCTGGCTGTACTGCTGGGCGGTCACCGCCCTCATCTCCCTGGCCCTGGCCTATGTGGCCCCGACCTGGATATTGCCCCTGTTCAACCGCTTCACCCCCTTGGGACCCGGCGAACTGCGCCAGGCCCTGGAGGAGTACGCCGGGCGCAACGGCTTCACCCTCACCGGGCTTTTTGTCATGGACGGTTCCAAGCGCTCCACCAAGTCCAACGCTTTTTTCACCGGATTCGGGTCCAAGCGGCGCATCGCCCTCTTCGACACGTTGGTTACGCGGCACACGCCCCGGGAAATCCTGGCCGTGCTGGCCCACGAGGTGGGGCACTGGAAGATGGGGCACATCCGCAAACAGATTGTCATCGGTCTGGTCAAGTCCGGCCTCATCTTCTGGCTCCTCTCGATTTTCCTGAACAGCCCCGGGCTGTTCGCCGCCTTCGGCCTGCCGCCCGAGCGCATGAGCCCGGCCGCCGGGCTGGTCTTTTTCGGCCTTTTGTACACGCCCCTGTCCCTGGTCCTGTCCGTGGCCTTCAACGGGCTCTTGCGCCGCTTCGAGTACCAGGCCGACGCCTTTGCCGCCCGCACCACCGGCGATCCGGCGGCCCTGGTCCAGGCCCTGCGCAAGCTGTCCCTGGACAATCTCTCCAACCTGACCCCGCATCCGCTCACCGTGGCCCTGGACTATACCCACCCGCCCCTGGTGGCCCGGGTGGCCGCCCTGGAAAAGATGAGCCCAGGGCCGACAGCCCCGGACGCCCCCTGGACGCCAGGGCGCAAATCAGTACAATAGACCCGGGGCCGCGCACCGTGGCGGCCGTCACAAACCCCTACCCCGAGGAATCCATGTCCATCCTGGAAAAAAACCCCGTTCTGAACGCCCTGTTGACCAAGCACCTGCCCTCCCTGGCCAAGCGAGAGGGACTCACCCGCCAGGCCATCCTGGAGGCCGTGACCCAGGGGACCATGGTCCTTCTGGCCAACCCCGGGCACTTAAAGGTCCTGCCCACGCTCATCGGCCGCCCGGCCCAGGTCAAGGTCAACGCCAATATCGGGACTTCGCCCTTCATGTGCCAGGTGAAGACCGAGATCAGGAAACTCAAAATCGCGGCCAAGGCCGGGGCGCACGCGGTCATGGACCTGTCCACGGCCGGGGACCTGGATGAAATCCGCCTCCAGATGCTCTCCTCCACCCGGCTGCCCCTGGGCACGGTGCCCATCTACGGCGTGGCCCAGCGCATGGTGGCTGCGGGCAAAGACCCGGCCGACTTCACCCCGGCCGACATCCTGGACGAGATCAAGCGCCAGGCCGAACAGGGCGTGGACTTCATGACCGTGCACTGCGGCGTGACCCTGCGCGGGGCGGAGATGGCCGACAAGGACCGGGTCCTGGGCATCGTGTCCCGGGGCGGGTCCATCCTGTTCCGCTGGATGCGCCGCCACCGCAAGGAGAACCCCTTCCTGACCCACTACCAGGAAATCCTGGACATTTCGCTCAAGCACAACGTGGTCTTGAGCCTGGGCGACGGCCTGCGGCCCGGGGCCGGGGCCGACGCGGGCGACGGGGCTCAGTGGGAGGAGGTCATCACCCTGGGACAGTTGGCCCAGCAGGCCCTGGCCTTCGGGGTCCAGACCATGATCGAGGGTCCGGGACACGTGCCGCTCAACCTCGTGGAATCCCAGATCAAGGGCATCAAGCGCCTGACCAATGGCGCGCCGCTGTACGTCCTGGGACCCCTGGTCACGGACTGCGCTCCGGGCTACGACCACATCTCCGGGGCCATCGGCGGGGCTCTGGCCGTGGTCAACGGCGCGGATTTCCTGTGCTATCTCACCCCGGCCGAACACCTCACCCTGCCCGGGGAAGAGGACGTACGCCAGGGGGTCATGGCCAGCCTCATCGCGGCCCAGGCCGGGGAGTCGGCCACCGGCAGCCCGAGGGCCAGGCAGCGGGACCTGGACATTTCCCAGGCGCGCATGGACCTGGACTGGGAGGGCATGGCCCGCCTGGCCCTGGACCCGGACATGGTTCGCCAGCGCCGCAAGGAGCATTCCCAGGAAAAGGAATGCGCCATGTGCGGAAAGTTCTGCGCCATCCGCATGCGCGAGGACTAGCCGCGCGGGCCTTGGGGCTTATATTGGGGTGATGCCGAATGCGTCACGAGGGGGAGCGCGGCTCCCCCTTTTTGACTTGAGGTGGCCATATGACGGAAACCCTGAAGGCCCTGGGCCAACTGGCCCTGCTCTCGGCCATCTACTGGGGCAGCGCCTGGCTGGTGAAGGCCACGGGAGCGCCGGTTCCGGCCAACGTGCTGGGCGTGCTGGTCCTCTTCGTCCTGCTCTGCCTGGGCGTGGTGAAGCTTGGGCAGGTGGAGCTGGCCGCCGACTTCCTGCTCAAGCACTTGGTCTTCTTCTTCGTGCCCATCACGGCCGGGCTCCTGGACTGGGGCGGGATGTTCGCCGAGCACTGGCTGGCGCTGGCCGTGGCCATCGTGGTCAGCTCGGCCCTGGCCCTGGCCGTGGCCGGGCGGCTCAGCCAGGCCCTGCTGCGGAGGGGGAAATGACCCCGGGCCTGTCCACCGCCGTCTGGGTCCTTTTCACCCTGGCCACCTACCTGGCCGCCCGGGCGCTCTGCCAGCGTTTCCGCCACCCGCTGCTCAACCCGTTCATCGTCAGCGCCGGGGTGGTCCTGGCCGTGCTCATCGTCCTGGGCGTCCCCTTCAAGGATTACGCCCCGGCCAAGGACATCATGACCGCGCTCCTGGGTCCGGCCACGGTCGGACTGGCCGTGCCGCTCTACCGCCACCGCCAGCTCCTGCGCCGCTTCGTGGGGGCCATCGCGGGCAGCGTGGCCCTGGGATCGCTTACGGCCATGCTCTCGGCCGGGTACCTGGCCCGGATCGGGGGCCTGCCGGACCAGGTGGTGGCCTCCATCCTGCCCAAGGGCGTGAGCATCCCCTTTGCCGTGGAAATCTCCGCGCTGTACGGAGGCATCCCGCCTTTGAGCGCGGCCTTCGTGGTGGCCACGGGCACCCTGGGCGCGCTCGTGGGCGTCTGGATGCTGAACCTCATGGGCATCCGCGAGCCCATGTCCCGGGGACTGGCGCTCGGGACCATGTGCCACGCCCAGGGCACGGCCATCGCCCTCCAAGAGGGTGATCTTCCCGGGGCCATGGCCGGACTGGCCATGATCCTGGCCGGGATATTCACCGCCGCGCTGGCGCCCCTGGCGGCGGCCCTGCTTTTCTAGCCCGCTGACTCAAAGCCCAAGATAAGAAAAAAAAAAGAATGTTGTTTTGTTAGAAACACCTTTCGTATTTTTCTCATGGCGCGGCCCTGCCCCCCCCTTCTCATTTTCAAAGCCCATAAAATGGGCTATGCCCAAGCCGTAATCCCCGAACCCCAAGGAGGCCGACCATGTTCAAGCTCGTGCTGCTCCGCCACGGCCAGAGCCAGTGGAACCTGGAAAACCGCTTCACCGGCTGGACCGACGTGGACCTGTCCGATCAGGGCCGCAAGGAGGCCGAGGAAGGGGCCAAAGCCCTCATGGCCGAAGGCTACGGCTTCGACCTGTGCCACACCTCGGTGCTGAAAAGGGCCATCCGCACCCTGTGGATGGTCATGGACCTGATGGACCTCATGTGGCTGCCGGTGGTCCGCACCTGGCGGCTCAACGAGCGGCATTACGGGGCCTTGCAGGGCTTGAACAAGGCCGAAACGGCCAAGCAATACGGGGACGAGCAGGTGAAAATCTGGCGACGCAGCTACGACACGCCCCCGCCGTTCCTCGAACCCGGCGACCCCCGCCACCCGGGCGCGGACCCGCGCTACGCCTCCCTGTCCAAGGCCGACCTGCCGCTCGGCGAAAGCCTGAAGATGACCATTGCCCGGGTCGTGCCCTACTGGCACGAGGTAGCCGCCCCGGCCATCAAAAGCGGCCAGCGCCTGCTCATCGCGGCCCACGGCAACTCCCTGCGCGGCTTGGTCAAGTATCTGGACGACATGAGCGAGGCCGAGATCATGGAGCTGAACATCCCCACGGGCGTGCCCCTGGTCTACGAGCTGGACAAGGATTTAAGGCCCCTGCGCCACTATTATCTGGGCGACGCGGCGGCAGTGGAGGCGGCGGCCAGGGCCGTGGCCAATCAGGGCAAAGCGTAGGGCGTAACCCCTCCCCCTCACTGCCTCTTTCCCTTCCCCTTTTCAGCCATGACCGTCTCGATGACAGCCATGAGTTTCTCCATGTCCACCGGCTTGGAAATATAGCCGTCCATCCCGGCGGCCAGGAACTTTTCCCGGTCTCCGATCATGGCGTAGGCGGTCATGGCGATGATGGGGACATGGGACTTCCCGTCCGAGGACGCGGTATCCCGAATGGCCCGGGTGGCCGCGACCCCGTCCAGCACCGGCATCTGGATGTCCATGAGGACCAGGTCGAAATCCTGCCCGGAAAAGAGCTTGAGCGCCTCCTGGCCGTTCTGGGCCACGCTCACCACATGCCCGGCCTTCTCCAGCATACGCTTGCCAGCCTGAAGGCTCACCTCGTCGTCTTCGGCAAAGAGAATCCGCAGAACGTCCCCGGCCGGAGGACCAAGGGATCGGGAGTCCTGGCCGGTCTGCCCGGCCTGGGTTTCCGGGAGCCTGAAGGGCAGGGAGAAGTAGACGGTGGTGCCCCCGCCTTCGGTGTCGTCGATGGACAGGTCGCCGCCCATGAGCTTCACCAGTTTGCGGACGATGGAGAGCCCCAATCCCGCGCCCTGGTGCTGGCGGACATAGGATTGCGTCCCTTGCACAAAGGGTTCGAAGACGTCCTTGAGCCGGTCGTCGGGGATTCCGATGCCGGTGTCCTCCACGGTGAACAGGACCCGCAGGCAGCTCTGGCAGGGGGTCGGCAGGGGGAAGACCCGGACATGGATGTGCCCCTGGCCGGTGAACTTGAGGGCGTTGCCGATCAAGTTGAAAAGAATCTGGCGCAGCCGGGCCTTGTCCCCGATCAATTTTGGCGGCACCCGTTCATCAATGACAAAATCCAGGGCCAGGCCTTTCTGCCTGGCGGCCAGGGCGAACAGCTCCAAGGTGGAGTCCTTCTGGCTTTTGATCTCGAATTCCGCTTCGTCCAGGACCATCCGCCCGGCCTCGATCCTGGACAGATCAAGGATGTCCGAGAGAAGCCCGGTCAACCGCTTGGAAGCCTTGACCGCGTTCAGGATATATTCCCGCTGCTCTTCGTCCAGGGAGGTGGTCTCCATGAGTTGGAGCATGCCGAGCACGCCGTTGAGTGGGGTTCGGATTTCGTGGCTCATGTTGGCCAGGAATTCGGACTTGGCCCGGTTGGCTGATTCCGCCGAACTGGTGGCGGCCTGGAGATCGGCCTCCACCCGCTTGCGTTCCGAGATGTCCCGGATGATGCCGGTGAACTGCTGGCCGCTCTCGGATTGCCAGACGGTCAGGGACAACTCCAGGGGGAACCGGCTCCCGTCTTTTTTTTGGCCCACGTGCTCCATGGATTTCCAGGACACCGTGGCCCGCCCGGTGTCCAGGAACCGGCGCAGCCCGGCCTGGTGGGCGGCCCGGAACTCCTGGGGCATCAGATCCGTGACCGGGCGTCCCAGGATTTCTTCGACCGGATACCCGAACAGGGAGACTGCGGCCTCGTTGCAAAAAGTGATAAGCCCCTCGGCGTCCATGGTGATGATGGCGTCGGCCGCGGTCTGGGCCACGGATCGGAAGCGGGCCTCGCTGCTGGTCAGGGACTCAAGCATGCGGCTGTTGCGCAGGGCGATGGCCGCCTGTTCGGCGAAAGAGGCCGCCAAGCGGGCGTCGTTCTGGTCGAATCCGCCCTCCTTGTTGGCCAGCCCAATCACCCCCACGGCCCGGCCGCCGAGCATGAGGGGGGCGAAGAGGACATTGTCCAGGGCCGCATGCCCCTCAGGAACATTTTCCGCCCAGGGGCTGGCCGGGAAATTGTTCTCATAGACCGTTGCGCCCGTGCGGTAGGCCTCGACGAGCAGGCCCCGGAGGGGCATGGGCAGGGCGGGGTCCACAGTGCACGGCAGGCCGCCGGGCGAGAGAAAAAGCACCTCGTTCTCAACCCCGTCAACGCTCATCAAGGCCACGTACCCGGCTCGAGCCCCGATCAGTTCCCGGCAGGCCTCGAAAATATGCCTGGCGGCCTTGGGGAAGTCCTGGGTGGACAGGACCAGGGAGACGGCCTGGCGCAGGGCCTCGGATTCCGCGCGCTGTCGCCGGATGTCCAGAAAGGACAGGTGCAGGGCCTCCTCGGCCTGGCCCCTGATCCGCTCCGCGCGGTCCAGTCCGCCCCCGATGACCCGCCCGACCTGGATGACCAGCACGGCGGTCAGGCTGGAGAAGAGCGCGCCCCAGATGGAATGGACCAGGGCGTCATTGATTTCAAATGTGCCCAGGAACACCCGGGTGAACAGGGGGTGGGCCAGGGTGATGACGAACAGGATGGGCGGGAACACGCGCAGGAGCCTGGCCTGGGTGGAGTTGCCCAGGAACGGACGCAGGGGGAGCGCTCGTTCCCCGGCAGCGCAGACGATCCCCGCGCCGAGGATCAGAAATCCGGTCGCGGTCGTGACCGCCACCGGAACCGTAGCGGTCCCATACAGGAAGGGGGAGCCATAGAGATACGCCAGAAGAAGGGTCAGACCGACCAGGAAGACCGTTCCGCCGAAAAGGCCCGCCAGGTTGCGCGCCCGATCCACCCAAAGGGACCGAACCGGAAAGGGCGTCAAAAGGCAAAGGGCCAGGCCGGATGCGGCAAAAAGCACGGAGCTCACGGGGGACATGGGGGTGTGGGGAATATGGAGGATATCCTGAACGGCCTGTCCCAAACGATCCAGGATGTCCCAGTCCGGGTCCAGACCCAGGAGGAACTCGCCCAGGTCCTCGAATCCCCCGTACAGGACCAGGACCGACAGGATCAGGGAGACCCAGGCCCAGCGTCCGATCCCGGATGGCCGGGACATCAGAATCAAGGAGACCCCGCTCAGACAAAAGAGCAGGGCCGTGCTCAAGGCCATGGGCACCCGCCCTGGCATGATCCGGGTCAGGAAGAGCCAGCCGCTGAGCCCGGCCAGGAACCCCAGGCCGCTTAAGGCCAGGGTCAGGCCGCCGCAGAAAGCCGCCGCGAGGTTCAGCCTGAAAGAGGGGCGAGCCTGGTTGGGGAGTTCTCGTTGGAGCATTGTGGCATAATGCCCCACCTTGGCCTCTCAAGCAAGGGGGAAGACTGATTTTGTCGAGGCCTTCAGGATGAAAAGACCGGGGCAGGAGCCCTTTCAGCGCGGGACCATGCGGTCCATGGCCGCCCGGACCAGGGTCTGGACCCCCTGGACCCGGCCCGAGGCAGGCAGGGCGTCGGCCTCGGGCCAATCAAGGACCATGGGGTCCTCCCGGGACGCCGCCCTAGAACGGGTTGATGCTCTTCTCCTTGGTGTAGTCCAGATAGCCCACGTTGGCCCCCAGACGCAAGCCCACGCCCGAGCGGATGGGAGCCAGGGTCACCGGTCCCCGCCGCTGGTAGTTCAGGCTGAACCCGCCCACCAGGTAGGCGCTGCCGTCCACCCCCGGATAGCGCTTGTAAATCTGATTGAGCTTGGTCATGCCGTAGACCAGGGTGAAGTTCTTGGCCAGGTCGCCGCCGAAGTCCCAACCGGCCGACGGTCCCTGCCAATAGAGATATCGCTCGCCCACGTTCTTCAGGTGCAGGGTGCCCTCGCCGTAACGCAGGCCCACGATGAAGGCCCCGCCACCCTCGCCGCCCGTGATGTAGCCCACGGGCCGGCCCAGGTCGTTGAAGCACTTCTCGATGATGTTGGCCAAGCCCTCGGAGGTCCCGGCGAAAAAGCCCTCCACCGCCTGCTTGATCTCTTCCTTGCTGTAGGTGTTGTTGCCGTCGGGCTGGGCCTTTTTGCTCTTGGCCGTCTTGGCCGACTTGGCCGACTTGGCCGTCGTGGCCGTCGTCGCGTTGCCGGTTTTGCCCCCGGTCAGGTCCTGGGCCTGGGCCTGGGCCGGGGTGGGCGTCATCTGGGCCAGAAGCAGGGCGGCGAGGCACAGGGCCGCCACGATCACGGACGTTCTCTTCATGGATCATACCTCCCCGGAACAGGCCAAAGCCCATCCGGCGTTGTTATTGGCAATTTGCCATTTATAAATGATTAGAGCACAATCCCTGGAAAGTCAAAGCAAGAAAACCCATGTCTCTGAAACGTCACCCCATGAACACATTCCTGAACCCGGCCACGGCCGCCGCCCTTTCCCGCGCCCTGCTCACCTGGTTCGCCGCAAGTCGGCGGGACCTGCCCTGGCGCGGGGACTACGACCCCTATCAGGTCTTCGTGTCCGAGATCATGCTCCAGCAGACCCAGATGGACCGGGTGGTCCCGTTTTTCAACCGCTTCCTGGCCCGCTTTCCGGACGTGCACAGCCTGGCCCAGGCCCCGGAAGAGGCCGTGCTCAAGGCCTGGGAAGGGCTGGGCTACTACTTGCGGGCGCGCAACCTGCGCCAGGCGGCCCGCCTGGTGGCCGAGGATCACGCCGGGGTCTTTCCCGCTGACCCCGAGGGTCTGGCCGCCCTGCCCGGGGTGGGGCCGTACACGGCCGGGGCCGTGGCCAGCATCGCCTACAACCGGCCCGTGCCCGCAGTGGACGCCAATGTGGAGCGGACCCTGGCCCGGGTCCTGGACCTGGACGCGCCGGTCAAATCTCCCCGGACCCGGGCCCTCATCCGTCAGGCGGTCCTGGCCCTCATGCCCACATCCCCGGAACAGGGCGCGCCCCGGGACCTGACCCAGGCCCTCATGGAGCTGGGCGCGCTGGTCTGCCTGCCCCGCAACCCGCGTTGCGCGGACTGCCCCCTGGCCAGTTGGTGCCGCGCCCTGGCCGCCGGGACCGTGGCCTTGCGCCCCCTGCCCGCCCCGCCCAAGGAGGTGGTGCGCATCAACATGGCCACCGGGGTCCTGGCCCATGCGGGCCGGTTGTACATCCAGAAACGCCGGGACAACGACGTGTGGCCCGGACTCTGGGAATTCCCGGGCGGGGTCATGGAAAAGGGGGAGACGGCCGAGGAGGCCTTGCGGAGGGAGTACCTGGAGGAGACGGAAACCCCGGTGGTCCCAGTGTCGCCCATCACCACCGTGAAATATTCCTACACCAAGTACCGGGTGACCATGTACGGCTTCTATTGCCGAGCCGAAGACGGGAACTCCGTGCGGCCCAAGCTGAACGAGGCCACGGCCGGGGCCTTTGTGCGGCCCGAGGAACTGACGGATTACGCCTTTCCGGCCGGACACCGAAGGCTCATCGCCTTCATGCTGGACGACCCGAGGCTTAAGACTGTACTCGCGGGCGGCGCTCGGCCGGAGAGCGGCTGATGAGAGTCAAGATAACCACGGCCGTACCCAGGTCCCGGGCGTTCTCCAGGGTGATGAAGCGCTCCAGGAAGTTCTTGAAACCCTGAAGCTTGCGCAAAAAATCCGGATCGTCAGGGCTTTGGCGGTGGTGGGCGGCGTCGAACAAGGTCAACAGCGGCCCACGCCAGGCCCCCTGGCCCGGCAGCACGCAGGAGAGCACCTCCCGGACCATGAGCAGGCCATGCACGATCTCCTCGGTCAGGGTGAAGTCCCGGGGGATGAGATCGTACAGGGACACGCAGGGCTCGCGCCGCCGGGGCTCGACCTGGCCCGGCTGCCCGCCCGAACCTCCGAATTCGCCGGACCCGCCGAACAGGTCAGGCCCGTCCGATTCGATTGGTTCGTTCGACCAGTCCGGCCCGCCTCCCTGAGCGGTGCGAAAGGCCCGTAAATCCACCACCCGGTCCATGTTCGCCCCCTTTCCTCGCTGATCTTTTCGGCGGATTCCCCGAAAACTTCAGCCCGTTCGGAGTCATAGAAAATACTTGTTTTATATCATATGATTACACAGAAAGGCACGGCCCTTGCTTGGAAGTCATCGAGATGTCGGATTCTTGACCCAGGAGTAATGCCCCATGACCTTCGCCACCACCCCGCTCGCCATCGGCCCGGGCATACCGGTCGATGCCCGCCTGCCCCGGATCGCCCCGTTGTCCGGGACCAGGATGGCGGCCCAGGGCTCTTTCTCGGACCAGCTTGCAGCCGCCCGGGAACGCCTGGAACGGCCCGCCCAGGCCCCGGACGTGCCCATTTTCGACCCGCATCTGGTGGCCGACGGCCTGGCCGGAGACGCGGCCGGGGTCCTGGCCCGCATCAAATCCCTGTTCGAGCAGGCGGCCAAGGCCGCGCCCCAAGGTCAGAACGGCCTGCGCCAAGGCTCGCCGGACGCACCCCTGTTCTCCCGCCTGCCCATGCCCCGCAGCGGGTCCGAGGACGGGGTGGGCGGACTCTCGGCCCGCTTCGAGTCCGCAGGCAAGGGCATCGAGGCCATCGGCTACGACGAGGTAGGCGGCACCTCCTACGGGAAATTCCAGATCGCCTCCCGGGTGGGGAGCATGGACCGCTTCGTCGATTATCTGAAGGACAAGGCCCCGGACTGGGGCAATCGGCTCAAAAACGCAGGCCCGGCCAACACCAAGTCCACCAGCGGGGCCATGCCTGCGGAATGGAAGAAGATCGCTGCGGAGAACCCCAAACGATTCGAGCAGTTACAGAATAATTTCATCCGGGACACCTACTATTCCCCGGCCATGGACAAGGTCCTTGAGCGCACGGGTGTGGACATCAAGGCCTTTCCCCCGGCCTTGAAGGAAGTGCTCTGGAGCACGGCCGTGCAGCACGGCCCCACGGGCGCGGCGGACATCTTCAGCCGGGCCATCTCCAAAATGCCCGAAGGCCAGAGCAAGGAATTCGCCAAGGGGATCATCCAGGAGGTCTATGCCGGCCGCAAGACCCAGTTCGGGTCCTCCACCGAGGCCGTGCAGGCCGGGGTGAAGAACCGCCTGGCCAACGAGCAGGACCTGGCGATGGGGATGCTGGGGAGTGAGGCGTAGAGTCGCCCCCTACTCCTGGCCCGCCACGGCCAGCCTCTTCTCCACCTCCGGGTCCACGGCCACCCGCAGGCTTTTGTAAATCTTCTGCACCGAGGCCCGCCCCAACTCCGCGCCCTTCACCGCCCGCACGTCCTTGACCAGGGCGCAGATCACCTCGGCCAGGGCGTCCCCAGACTTCCAGCTTTTCAGCGCGGCCAACTGGGCCGCCTCCTCCAGGGTCCGATCCGGAACCTCCCGGCCCGGATGGTCCCGGCGCAGGATCACGTGCGCGCCCGGGCCGTCGGCCGCGTGCAGCCAGAGATCAAAGGGCGCGGCCACCACGGTGAAGAGCTTCTGGTTGGCCGCCCGGTTCTTGCCCCGGATCAAGAGGAACCCGTCGCTGGAGCGGAACAGGGACACGGCCAGGCCCTGGAGCTTCTTGGGGATCACCGAAAGCTGGGCCAGGGCCGCGCCGGATTCCCGATGAGACGCCGAAGAAGGCGCGGCCTCGAAGGTCCCGGCCTCCAGGGCCGCCAAGCGGGCGGTGATCTCGGCCCGGCGGCGGACCAGATGGGGGCGGCCCCGGTCGGCCTTGGCCGCCCGGGCGAAGAGCGCGGCCATGTTCTCGGCCGGGGTCAGCAGCGGGTCCAGAGGAATGGTCCATTCAACCCCGTCCGGGCCAGGCAGCAGGGCCTGTTTCGCGCCGGATTCCCTTCCTAAAAGATAGAGCCCGGCCCGCAAGGCCTCGGCCTGGGCCTTGACCAGGGCCAGGCCCTCAAGCCTGGCCTCCTCCTGGTCCAGCTTGACCAAGGCCCGGCGCAGACGCTTGGCCTCTCGCCCGGCCTCGGCCCGTTCCGGGGCCTGGACCACGCGGGCCAGATGGGGAAAGAGCACGGCCCGGCCCAGGACGGCGGCCGCCTCCAGGGCCGAGACGCAGGGCCGGGAGACCCGGCCAAGGCCGTCCTCGGGCCACAGCCCCAGGCCCACCGGGGCCTCGTCCCGGAAATGCACGAAGAATTCCCGGGCCTGATCCTGGCGCAGGCTGTCGAGCAGGGCCTGCGCCGCCGCCTGTCCCGCCCCCCCATCAAGTTGGGCAAGGCGGCGGCGCAAGGGCGGGGACAGGTGCGGATGGTCCCGCCAGATGTCCTCCCGGGCCAGGATGTCCGCCAGAGGCGGCCAAGCCGGTTCCGCCCCGAACCCAGGCTCCAGTTCCTTGACCAGGGACAGGCCCTCACGCAGGTCCAGGAGCAGGAAGCGGCCCTCGCCCGGGGAAAGCTCCCAGGCCAGGCGCAGGAAGGGCCAGTCCGCGGTGAGGCCCAGCAGGCGGCGGCCGGACAGGCGCTTGCGCAGCCACATGACCCGGGCTGGCGGCGCGGCCGGGTTCTCGGGCTTCTGGTCGCACAAAAAGAAAAGGCCAGCCGATTTGGCTGGCCTGAAAAGCAGATGCCGTTCTTTGAGGCCTTGAATCTCCAGGGTGTAACTCCCGTCGGCCGGGGCAAAAACCTTGCCCAGACGTTTTCCGGACAACTGGGCCGCCAGTTCGGCGGCCAACGTTCGGAAAAAAGGGGCGTCCATTCAGGTCAATGCAGAGAGTTCGTGTCGCGTTCCGGAATTGACTGCGTCTTTCGCAAGCGAGGAAGGACAAGAAATAATTATATTTATTCTTATTTCTTGCTTGAACCTCATTGCAGAGCGTGGCACTAGTCGCCCCGCACCCGCTCGTCATCCTCCTGCTTGCTCTTGCAGTTGATGCACTGGGTGGTCACGGGCCGGGCCTTGAGCCGGGCAATGCCAATCTCCTCGCCGCACTCGGCGCAGATGCCGAATTCGCCGTCCTCGATGCGCTTCAAGGCCTGCTGGATCTTCTTGATGAGCTTGCGCTCCCGGTCCCGCAGGCGCAGGGTGAAGGCCCGGTCGGATTCAGCCGTGGCCCGGTCGGCCGGGTCGGCGTACACCTCGTTGGTGTCGGTCATGTCCTCCAGGGTGGCTTGACCCTGCTGAAGGATTTCATCCAAAGACTGGTTCAAAACTCCCCGAAAATACTCAATGTCCTTGGGATCCATACACATCCTCCTCGCATGCCGGATTTGCTGAAGGCACAGGCATGACGAAGTAAAGTGGTGGTTAATATACAATCTCATAAGGAAAGTAAAGGCGGATAACCCACTAAAAATATGTAGTTTTTGCAACGATTGAGGCCGCACGGCCCAGGCCGGGCCTGCGCGCCCCCTGCCCGGTCGCAAGAAATACGCAACTCCCAATTTCCCGGTTGACAGGTGTGCACGGCAGGTATACAAGCCTTCTTCCCGTGAGCGGGAATAACTCAGCGGTAGAGTGCAACCTTGCCAAGGTTGAAGTCGCGGGTTCAAATCCCGTTTCCCGCTCCAGCGAAAAAGGCGGCATAGCCAAGTGGTAAGGCAGAGGTCTGCAAAGGCGCATGCGCCACGACCGCAAAGCGAATAGCCGTAACGATATTAGCCCTGTCCTCGGACAGGGCTTTTTCGTTGATGTCACCCTGGTGTAACTTTTTAGGTGGTTTTTCGGGATTTTCGGGCAGGGATTCTGAAGGGTTTACCCTCTCCCCACCCTGCCCTGCCCTGCCCGGCCCAAGTGGCTAGGCTGCCAAGTTTTGCCGAGTCAGCAACCAGCCACGGCAAAGCTGCAAGCCAGAACCTTAACGCCCTCATTTGAAAAGAGGCGGCCTGACATTCAACACATTCAGCTTGCCAGAATTGACCATCACAGGTAAGCGAAATTACGTTACATCAGTAATGATTGACGTATGCTTTACAGGTCGCCTCACAATGTAGCGGGGCCGCCTGGGCAGAAGGTCGAGCCGTTTGAAAATGGACGTTTCCTTTTCAGTAGGCGCAAGAGCTTTCATCAAACTCTCCTGGAAGGTCCCATGCTCGAATTCATCAAGCGGTGGTCCATCCGAAAAAACCTCTATATTTTGGTGCTGTATGCCATTTTCCCGGCCCTCTTGGTCATCGTTATTTACGGGGTGGTAGACTACCGGCGTTCGGTTTCGGATACCAGCGATAAAGCACTAATCCTGGCCAAGTCTGTAGCCTTCCAGCAACAGCTCCTTACTGAAAACACCCGTGTTTTCCTATACACCCTAGCCCGATTGCCGGAGGTGCAAGCCGCTGACGCTCCGGCCATGCATAAGCTCTTCAAGGAATTGCTCAACGTCCACCCCAATTATACCAACGTTTTCTACGCGGACATGCAGGGGACGATGGTGAGCGCCAGCCATGAACTCCTGGAACCCATCAACGTCTTTGACCGCAAATATTTCCAGGATACGATTCTAACCCGACGGTTCAGTGCCGGAGAATACACTGTTGGTAGATTAATCAAACACCCTATATTTCATTTCTCGACTCCTGTGTTCACCGCTGACGGCGTCATGAAAGCGGTCCTAGTCGCCGCAATTCGACTGGACCAATACGACTCATTTTTCCAGGGCATAACGCTGCCTCCTCTTACGCGCTGCATACTCTTAGACCACGACTATGTCCGCTCTTATCGATTTCCTTTCGATGAAAACGCTCCACTCGGAACTTTCTTTTCGCCCTACGCTGTTAAGATAATAAACGATTCAAATTCTGATGATGGGACCTACTACGCCCCAGGACCAGGTGGCACTGATTTAGTACTCGGGTTCGTGAAACTTCGTCTTACTCCTACAGATAATCCCTACATCATAGTTATTTCCGGTATGCCAAACATAACAATGGCAGCAATGATATTTCATTTGGCCCCGGCGGTATTGCTACTCATCGGTGCTACAATTTTGGCTCTTCTGACTGCTCGTTTCCTAGGCACCACGACCATTGGCCAAGGCTTGGACCGCCTCACTCAAGCGACGAGCCAACTGGCTAGCGGGAACCTTGCGGCCAGAATCGGCGACCTTACGGGTTGCCGTGAAATCCAGAAACTGGGGCAAGCCTTTGACCAAATGGCCGAAACACTTTCAAAGGAAATGACAGAGCGGAAACGAGCCGAAGATGCATTACGGGAAAGTGAGGAACGCCATCGCGCCCTGTTTTCTTCAGTGAGTGACCCTGTCCTTGTGGCCGACATAGACACGGGTATTCTGGTTGAATGCAACTTGGCTGCGGAAAGGTATTTTGGACGGACGAGAGAGCAACTCATCGGGATGCCACAGCGAGAGCTGCATCCCCCTACTGTGCCAGTCACCAATGGGATGACCGAAGACTTCCGCCGCGTTGTGACCACACCAGGGCAGATTGAGGAGGTTTCTCTCTGCGCTGCTGGCGGGGAAGTTCGCCATACGTCGGTGCAAACCAGTCACTTCGAGATTGGTGGGCAAAAGTTTGTCCTAGGCGTGTTCCGTGACGTAACGGAGCGACGCCGAGTAGAGAAAGAGCTTCAATATGCAAAAGCCTCACTTCAGGCGGCCATGGACCAAAGCCCAGCGGGCATTGCAATTGCCGACGCCCCTAGTGGTATGCTGCGCTATGTGAACGATGCAGGACTGCTTATCCGAGGCGGAGACCGAGAAAGTGTCGTGAACGGAGTCGGCATCGAACAGTACGTGAAGAGTTGGCAGATTCTGGATTTTGATGGCAGGCCTCTTCGTCCCGATGAAGTCCCATTAGCTCGCGCAATAATGTTTGGAGAAACATGTAGCCGTGATTTTATCGTTCGCCGGGATAATTCTGACGACCGATTTGTTTCAGCCAACGCTGCGCCCATCCGGGATGAGACCGGGGTGGTTGTGGCGGGGATAGTGGTTTTTACCGATATCACTGAGCGCAAACGGACAGAGGTGGCCTTGCTTGAGAGCGAGTCTCGCCTCACCTGCGTATTGGAAGGCAGCCAACTCGGGTTCTGGGACTGGAATTTGGAGACAGGAGTCGTCGTCCGAAATGAGCGATGGGCGGAGATGCTCGGGTATACGCTGAAAGACGTCGAGTTCACTGTCAACCAATGGGAGGACTTCCTCCACCCGGACGACCGGGAGTGGGCTTGGCAGTCAATCCAGGCCCATCTCCAAGGCCTGACCCCCATGCACCGGGCGGAATACCGGATGATGACCAAGGACGGCCACTACCGATGGATACTAGACCAAGCCAGAGTTGTTCAACGCGATGCTGATGGCCGACCCCTTCGAATGAGTGGCACCCATACCGACATCACCGAGCGTAAACAAATTGAACAAGAGTTACGCTATCAGCAAGAAATGCTGACAAGAACTGAATCTATTGCTCATGTCGGAAGTTGGGAATGGGATATTACTACCGATACATCAAAATGGAGTGGAGAATTATTTCGTATAGTGAACTACCCCGCAGCAAGCTGCGGAGCATCAAAGACAAGAAAACAAAGACAGCTGTTGCTGATG
>CAILNX010000036.1 GCA_903835685.1 uncultured delta proteobacterium | reverse complement strand
GGTATTTAGCTGGGCATACTATGTGATACAGCAAGACAGAAACATTATGCCGTTTGTGGATATATTGGCTCATGGCACCTTGGCTAGCACACGAAGACTAAACGAAGCAAGCTTCGAGGAATTGACCCGCAGTGATTAAAAATTTTTCAACAAACTATACGTCCATGAAAACAGACAAAGGCAACTCACACGGTAAAGTTTTCCGAGATGAAAATGGTATTGTATCAATTTTCCCAAAAGTACGCGAGGAGATCAGAAAACATTTTGGAATGTAAAGCCTAGTGTCCAATATTCAACACACCTCAAAATAAGAAAGCTGCAACAGTCCATGCATATATAACAGACTCAACAAGAAGAGCAGGCCGATCTAGCCCTGGCGGTCTTCTGCCCACACCTACCCCTTGCCCATCCCCGGCCCCTGGTGTATTCACCCTCTGTCCGCTGGACGAACATCTCGGAACACGGTTGAAATCCGTGGCGGTCCCGCCGCCGTAATCGGGGACGGGGGAGACAAGGGCGCTTGAAGGCCCGGCCACTGTCGGGGAACACCCCGGCGGGAAGGCGTCTCTCCCCGAATGATCCGTAAGCCGGAAGACCTGTTCGTGCCGGTTTTTTTATTGAAGGAATCCGATGGCAAAGGGTTCCGACAGGTGCAGCCGCGCCTGTCGGAACCCTTTTTTTTGTTCCCCAAACCCCAAGGAGGAAGACATGAGCGCCAAGACCACTCCAGCCACGGCCACCCCGGCGACCAAAACCAAGGCCAAGACCAAGACCCCGGCCGTGCTGGCCCTGCGCAAGGCCTGTTCGGCCGACGGCATGGGCCTGTCCCACTACATCCTCATGGACCCCAAAAAGGCCTAAGAATGACCCCTTCGAGCACTTCGACCTCGTTCGACCAGGCGGCCCTGTCCTCGGGCCGCCTGGCCAACACCGGCAACGGCCCCTTCCTGGTCCCGGTGGACATCGGGCACGCCACGCACACGGCTCTGGTGGACCCGGACACGGCCTTCTGGGCCTTGGTGAAAAAGGACCGCCTGGCCTCCACCCTGACCTCGCCCGCCTTTCTCTCGGCCTACCGGGAAAAATCCGGGCAGTTCCGGCAGGAGATGGACGGCCTGCGCTTCGGGCTCACGCCCTCGGCCGTGTATTTCAACCCCACCGAGCGCTGCAATTTGAACTGCGCCTACTGCTACATCCCGGCCTCCCTGCGCCGGGACGGTCGGCACATGGACCAGGCCGAGATCGAACGCGCCCTGACCATCCTCAAGGACCATTTCGCGGCCACGCTTCCGGCCGGGCGCAAGCCGCGCATCGTGTTCCACGGGGCCGAACCCCTGCTCAACCGGGCGGCCCTGTTTCCGGCCATCGCCAAGTTCCACGAGGATTTCAGTTTCGGGGTGCAGACCAACGCCACCCTGCTGGACGCCGAGGCCGTGGCTTTTTTGCGCGAGCACGGGGTGTCCGTGGGCATCTCCCTGGACGGGGCCACGGCCAAGGTGGCTGACCGTACCCGGACCACCTGGGGCGGGACCGGGGTGTACGGCCAGGTCATGAAGGCCTTTGACCTGCTGGCCGGGTACCCGGCCTTTTCGGTGATCTCCACCGTGACCACGGCCAACATGCGCACCCTGCCCAAGCTGGTGGAGTTCCTGCACGACAAGGGGGTGTCCACCTGCCTCTTGAACGCCGTGCGCTGCACCCTGCCCGGAGCCCGGGAGGTCAAGCCC
Organism: uncultured delta proteobacterium; assembly: GCA_903835685.1. Classification (GTDB taxonomy): domain Bacteria; phylum Desulfobacterota; class Desulfovibrionia; order Desulfovibrionales; family Desulfovibrionaceae; genus CAILNX01. Next base: position 18,586 of record CAILNX010000036.1, on the reverse strand, counting down.
GCGGACGCGGACATGGCCCGGCACTTCCTGGCCGCGCTCAAGCGGGCCGACGAGCTGCGGGCCGCAACCGGCCGCAAGCTGGTGGTGGCCAATTTCGCCAACATCCTCCTGGCCATCCTGGCCCCCACGGCCCGGCGGCTCATGTGCGACATCTCGCCCTGCGGGGGCGGCCGGGCCTTCTTCGCCCTGGCCCCGGACGGGGGGCTCTTTCCGTGCAGCGAGTTCATCGGCCTGCCGGAGTTCCTGGGCGGCAACCTGTTCGACGGGGGGATCGCTCCGGCCCTGGCCAGCCCGGCCTTTGCCAAGGTCACGGGCCGCAAGGTGGAGGACATCGAGCCGTGCAGGCGCTGCGCCATCCGCCATTTCTGCGGCTCGCCCTGCCCGGCCGAGGCCCACGAGATGCGCGGGGGCATGGATAAACCCGGGGCCTTCTGCGGATTCTACGAGGAGCAGACCCGCCACGCCCTGCGGCTCATTGCCGACGGCCGGGAACGGGACTTCCTGTGGGACGGGTGGGACGACGGGGTGGACACGGTGTTCGAGGTGAGGATGAGCTGAGAGGCCTACTTCTCTCCGTATTCCTGGCGGATGGCCCAGAACTCTTGTTCCAGGCTCTCGAAGATGTCCACCAGAATGGGGTCGAAATGCTTGCCCCGCTCGGAAAGGATGATCTCCCGGCATTTCTCCTGGGCAAAGGCGTCCTTGTAGCAGCGCTTGCAACTCAGGGCGTCGTACACGTCGCCCAGGGCCACCAGGCGGGCGGGCAAGGGGATCTCCAGGCCCGCGAGGCGGTGGGGGTAGCCCTCACCGTCGAAACGCTCGTGGTGGTGCAGGACGATCTCCGTGGCCACGCGCAGGGGTTCGGCCCCGACCTTCTCGTAGATACCTTTCAGCAGGTTGCCGCCGATGGTGGCGTGCTTGCGCATGATGGAGTACTCGAGCTTGCTGAGCTTGCCCGGCTTGTTCAGAATGGCGTCGGGAATGGCCACCTTGCCGATGTCGTGCAGAACGGACATGGACTCCAGGAGCTGGATGCGGGCCGGATTCAGCCAGGGCTCGACCGGGGCCAGGGCCTGGGCCAGGAGGCGGGTGTAATGCTGGACCCGGCGGATATGGTTGCCGGTCTCCCGGCTGCGGTAGTCGGCCAACTGGGCCAGGGAGAAGATGAGCAGATCCTGGCTTTGGAGTCGGAAGATGCGCTCGGCCGAGGCCAGGCGGACCTCCAGTTCCCCGGGGTGGAAGGGCTTGGTCAGGTAGTCGTCGGCCCCGGCCCCGAGTGCGGCCACGATGCTTTCCTTTTCCTGGATGCCGCTGATGACGATGATGTAGGTGTAGTTGACCTCGCTCTCGCGCACGGCCTTGACCAGGGAGTAGCCGTCCATGCGGGGCATGTGCAGGTCGGTGATGATGAGCGGGGGGGAGTGCTCCAGGAAGAGCTTGAGCCCCTCCTCGCCGTTGACAGCCTCCAGCACCTCGTACTGCCAGTCACGCAACTGGCGCACCAGGGTGTTGCGCTGGAATTTGGAGTCCTCCACGACCAGAATGCGCTTGCCTTGCGGCGCGCCAGGTCCGGCCACCGGCAGCATGTTCGCCCCTTGGCGGTTCGTATCACGCCGAACCGCTTGTTTTTTGTTTGATCTACCCTCTTTCATTTCCCCCGTCCACCCGCAAAAAGCACCCACCCTGGCCAAGAGCGCGGGATGACAGGAGACCTTCCAGGGCTTGGGGCGACCGGCCCTTTTTCCTCCAGCCGGGACCGGGGGAGGTAAAAATTTATCCCCATTCATTTCATTCTGATGCCGGGCCACCGGGTCCTAGCCTAAAAAAACCTCTGGACGGGCTTGAACCCTTGGAGCATAAAGGACCTGCATTCCCTGATGGGAGTGCGCCCCTGGATTTCGGAACCGCGCGGGGAACCAGGGCGCTTCGCAGGAAGCCCGAAACTCCAACAGGAGGAAGGCGGTATCACACCACCGGATGAGTATTTGACATCTGGCGAATTGAGTCGCCAAAGCCCCCAATAAAATCATGCGCCGAACCGCTTCGCGGCCGGACACCGAATCACGGGACCCGGCCCGGGCAAGCTGGTGAACCAGCCTCGGCGCTTTTTTACGCCCCTTCCCGACCCATTCCCAGATCAACCGTAAGCGCCGAGGCCTTCATGCTCCCCCTGCTGCTCGGGTCCTTCATCATCAGCTTTTCCGCCGTGTTCGTGAAACTGGTCCAGGTTCCGCCCACGGTCTCGGCCTTCTACCGGGTCTTTTTCGGCGGCCTGGTCCTTCTGGCCATAAGCCTCTTCGGCGGCCACGGCCGGATGCGCGGGGCCGGGAACCTGGGTTTGGGCCTGGTCACGGCCCTGGTCTTCGCCCTGGACCTGGTCTGCTGGCACAGGGCCATCATCCTGGTCGGCCCGGGCCTGGCCACCCTGCTGGGCAATTTCCAGGTCCCGATCCTGGCCCTGGTCTCCCTCATCTTTCTCAGGGAAAAGCTGGGCGCCCGGTTCTGGCTGGCCCTGCCCCTGGCCCTGGCCGGGGTGGCCTGCATCACCGGCCTCACTCCCGGAGCCTATACCCCGGAAGTCCGCCTGGGCATCGTCTTCGGCCTGCTCACGGCCCTGTTCTACGCCGCCTACATCCTGGGCCTGCGCCGCCTCCTGTCCCGGGCCGGAGGGCACGAGCCCGTGGCCGTGCAGACCATGGTCACCCTGGCCACGGCCGCCATGCTCTTCCTGGGGGCCGAAGTCCAGGGCGTGCCCCTGTCCATCCCCACGACCAGGGACCTCCTCCTTTTGGCGGGCTACGGCCTCTTCTGCCAGGCCCTGGGCTGGTTGCTCATCAGCCGGGGCCTGCCGCGCATGAAGGCGGCCATGGCCGGACTGGTCATCCTGGTCCAGCCCGCCCTGTCCTTTGTCTGGGACGTGCTTTTCTTCCACCGCGCCTTCGGCCCCATGGAGATGCTTGGCGCGGTCCTGGCCCTGGCCGGCATCTACCTGGGGACCACAGGCCGACCGGAATCCGCCCCGTCCCTTTCGGCCCACCCCCCTGCCGAACAGCCCGGGCCTTCACAAGCCCCGGATCATGCCTATCTCCATAAAAAGCTCTCTCCGTAAGAAGTCCTCTCCAAAAGAACAATGGGGACACCCCCCTGCGCTGACCTGAAGCTCCAGGAGGCAACAGCATGTCCGCCCTGACCCGACGCGAATTCCTGAAGCAGGCAGCCCTGACCGGCCTGGCCTTGAGCCTGCCGTCTTGGCCCGCCACGGCTTGGTCCCTGCCCAAGAAGAACGGGGGCAATCCCCTGCCCCTGCCCGGACCAAGCGGGCTTTACGGCCTGCTGGCCCCCGAGGGCCGTCTGACCCTGACCGCGGCCCCGGCCCAGGGAGCGCTCCCGGGGCGACCCGGCTCGCCGTTCCTGGCCTATCACGCCACCCAGAACGGGGCGGTCTTCCTGAATCCCATCCTGCGCCTCCAGCGCGGCCAGGATTTCCAGGCCGAGATGGTCAACAGCCTGACCGAACCCACCATCATCCACTGGCACGGGGTGGACACGGACTGGCGGCAATCCGGACATCCCCTGCTGGCCGTGCCGCCCGGCGAACGCTTCCCCATCCGTTTCCCGGTCACCAACCGGGCCGGGACCTACTGGTACCACCCCCACCCGCACGGACTCACCGGCCCGCAGACCTATTTCGGGCTGGCCTCCTTCTTCCTGGTGGAGGACGAGGAGGAGCGCGCCCTGGCCCAGGATCTGGGTCTGGAGCTGGGCCTGACGGACATCCCCCTGCTCTTGCAGGACAAGCGTTTCGACGCCAAGGGCCATCTGGTCTATGCGCCCAGCGCCGAGGAGAAGTTCATGGGCAGCCTGGGGGACACGGTGCTGGTCAATGGCCTGGACCAGGCCGTGCTCACGGCCTCCCGGCGGCTGTACCGCCTGCGGCTTTTAAACGGGTCCACGGCCCGCATCTTCCACCTGGAGCTGACCAGTCAGGGCCAGCCCCAGCCCATGGTCCTCATGGGCACGGACGCGGGCCTCATCGGCTCACCGGTGAGCATGGAGCGCTTCTTCCTGGCTCCCGGAGAGCGGGTGGAGATTCTGGTAGACCTGTCCCGGGCCAAGGAAGGCCAGGAGTTCGTGCTGGCCAACCGGCCCTTTGACCCCATGCACCAGGAGATGGACATGGCCGGGCATGGCGGAGGGCACGGGGAGGCCAAGAGTCCTGCGGCCGCCGGGCACGCAGGCATGGGCGGCATGGACATGTCCGGCATGAAGATGGACGGCATGGACATGCCCGGAATGAAGATGCCCAACATGAAGAAGGACGACATGAAGATGGGCGGGCACGACAATGCCCAAGGGGACGCCCACGGGGACGCTCACGGACAGGGGGGCCTGGCCGAGGGCGCGGCCTATCCCCTGCTGCGCATCCAGGTGGGACCCGGCCCGGCCCAGGTCCGCAAGATACCGGCCATTTTCTCCAGCCTTCCGGATCTGAGCGCCATTCAGACCGGCAGCCTGGCCAACACCCGGGACTTCACCCTGGCCGCGCGCGGGCAGGAGTGGACCATAAGCGGCCTGACCTACGCCATGCACGAAACCCCGGTGCGGGTGGAGGCCCGAGAGCCCGAGCGCTGGCGGTTCGTGAACCAGGTCCGCAGCATGCCCCACCCCATGCACGTGCACGGCTATCCCTTCCGGGTCCTGTCCCGCCAGGGCAGTCCGGCCCAGGTCAAGGGCCTGGCCGTGAACCCGAGCGGCATCCTGCCCACGGACTTGGGCTTCAAGGACACGGTCCTGGTCTGGCCGGGCGAAACCGTGTCCCTGGCCCTGGATTTCTCGACTCCCGACTATGCCGGGGAGCAGACCTTCCTGATGCACTGCCACAACCTGGAACACGAGGACCAGGGCATGATGCTCAATTTCACGGTCGCTGAAGGAACGAAGTCCTAGCGCCACGTTCCGGAACGGGCCGCGTCTTTTACCGGAGCGCAAGGATCAAGAACAATACTTCTTGTTCCTCATTCTTGGCTGATCGTATGTGAGGATCGCAGCCCTAGGAAAAGGTCTCGTTCTTCCAGCCGAACATGGCTGGGTCCAGACTGACGCAGTCCACGAAGACCCGGGCCGGGGAAATGCCCAGCTCCGCTTCCAGGAAGGCGCACAGCTCCCGGGTCAGGCTCCTGCAGGCCTTGGGCTCCAGGCCCAGACTCCCGCAGCGGACCAGGGCGGCCGGGTCGGCGGTTCCGCCGAAGACCAGGGCCTTGCCCCCGCCCACCGAGGCCAGAACGTAGTCCTCGGGCTTGCCCAGGACCCGGGCCATGAGGGCCGAGAGCTTGAGGGCCAGGGCCTTGGCTGCTTCCGGGGCCAGGATCACATTGGTCTTCAGATGCGCAACCGGCATGTTCGGCCTCCTAGATGAAGATGGTTCCCTTGAGATACAGGGCCGCCTGACCGGCGATGGCCACCCGCTCCCCGCGCAGTTCGCAAAAAAGCTCCCCGCCCCTGGACGAGGCCTGATAGGCCCGCAGCTTCTTCTTGCCCAGTCGGGCCGCCCAGTAGGGGATGAGCGAGCAATGGGCCGAGCCCGTGACCGGGTCCTCGGGGATGCCCTCGCGGGGCACGAAGACCCGGGAGATGAAGTCGTACTCCCGGCCTTGGGCCGTGACGATGATGCACAGGCCGTCCAGGGTGGACAGGAGCTCCAGGTCGGGTTTTAAGTCCAGCACGTGCTGGGGCGAGGGCAGCAGGGCCAGGAAATCGCGGTTGGCGTAAAGCTCCACGGGCCGGACCCCCAGGGCCAGGGTCAGGGCCTCGGGGATGTCCCGGGGGACCGGGTCCCAGGTGGGAAAGTCCAGGGTGATGAGCCCCTGTTCCCGGGTCACGAAAAGCGGGCCGCTCTGGGAGGAAAAGCGGATGGTCTCCCCGACAAAGCCCAGGTGCTCGAAAAGCACGTGGGCCGAGGCCAGGGTGGCGTGGCCGCAGAGGTCGATCTCCGTGACCGGGGTGAACCAGCGCAAGGCGAAGCCCCCGGGCTCGGGCACGAAAAAGGCGGTCTCCGAGAGGTTGTTCTCAGCCGCGATGGACTGCATGACCTCGTCGGGCAGCCAGGCGGAAAGCGGGCAGACCCCGGCCGGGTTGCCCCGGAAGACCTTGGAGGTGAAGGCGTCAACCTGGTAGAAGGGCAGTTCCATGGCGGCGTCCTCCTGCAAAAGTTCCCCCACCCTACCCTGCAACGCCGCCCAAAAAAAGTGGTTTCTTTTCCCGGCCTGCACCGCGCGGCCTTCCCTATTTTTTTCTTACTCTTCTCTTCCCGGCCGTCAGGCCGTGTCGGTCTAGAACTGCTTGAACAGGTCGTCCCCGGCCGCCGGCGCCCCGCCCGTGGTGGGGACCGACCCGGCCGTGGCCTGGGTGGTGGGCTCGGTGCCCTCCTTGAAGGGCAGGAAATAGGACTCCCCGCCGCTGGACCCGGCCAGAAGCCCGGTCTTGGCGTCCACATTGACCATGACCACCCCGTCGGGCTGGGGGAAGTCCGAGGGCGGGTACTGGCCCTCCACCACCTGGCGGTACTGGAGCCAGATGGGCAGGGCCGCGCGGCCGCCGGTCTCCAGCCGCCCCATGGGCTTGGGCTGGTCGTAGCCCACGTGCACCCCGGTCAAAAGATAGGGGGAGAAGCCCATGAACCAGGCGTCCAGCTCGTTGTTGGTGGTCCCGGTCTTTCCGGCCATGGGCTTGTTCAGGACCTTGGCCTTGGCCGCCGTGCCGTCGCGCACCACTTCCTTGAGCAGGCTGGTCATGATGTAGGCCGTCTGCGGGCTCATGGCCTGCACGGCCTCCACCTGGGAGTGGAAGATTTCCTGGCCCCAGGCGCTCTTCACCGCAAGGACCATGCGCGGCTTCACGTAGGAGCCGCCCCGGCCAAAGGCGGTGTAGGCCTGGGCCAGGTTCATGAGCGAGACCTCGCCCGAGCCCAGGGCCACGGACAGGTTGGACTGGAAGTCCGCGTCCAGGCCCAGGGCCCGCGCCCGCTCGATGATCTTGCCGATGCCCACCTTCTGGGCCACCCGGATGGTCACCAGGTTGCGGGACTTGGCCAGGGCCGTGCGCAAGAGCGTGGGGCCGTAGAACACGTTCTCGTAGTTCATGGGCTTCCAGATGCGCGCGTGCTCGGCGTCGAAATACTCGAAGGGAGCGTCCGGCACGATGGTGGCGGCGGTGAACCCGTTGTCCATGGCCGTGGAGTACACGATGGGCTTGAACGAGGACCCGGGCTGGCGCTTGGACTGGGTGGCCCGGTTGAACTGGCTCTCGGCAAAAGAGAAGCCGCCGTTCACGGCCAGAAGCTCCCCGTCCTCCAGCTTGATGGACACCAGCGCGCCCTCGATCTCCGGCTCGGTCTCCAGGCCCAGGATGAAGCCGCCCCGGCCCTGGCCCTCGGGCAGCTTCTGCACCGAGGCAAAGACCACGTCGCCTTTTTTCAGCACCTTGCGGGTGTCCTCCACGCGCGGGGCGTCCTCGGGCGCGCGGTGCAGGTTGGGCTCCCTGGCCCAGGCCAGGGTCTTGACCGGGATTTCGCCCTCATAGGTCCCGAAGCGGACCAGGGCGCGGTCCTTCTGCGGATCGACCACCAGGACCTTGACCCATTTGCCCAAGGCCAGGTCCTTGTCGTTCACCGCCTCGGTCTTCAAATATTCGTTCATGGCCTCCTGGGTGTCCAGGTGCTGCACCGGGCCTTCCCAGCCGTGGCGCTTGGTCGCGGCCAGCAGTCCGTCGTGCATGGCCGCGTCCGCCGCGGCCTGGTGGGTCAGATCGCAGGCCGTGTACACCGTGAGCCCGCCCTCGTAGGTCTCCTGGTCCCCGTAGTGCTCGATGAGCCAGCGGCGGACCTCTTCCAGATAATAGGCCCCCACCTGCCAGGAGGGGTCGGGCATCTCCTTGAACACCGGGTGCTCGCGCACGGCCGCGTCGTACTGCTCACGCTTGATCCAGCCCAGCTCCAGCATGCGCTCCAGCACGTACATCTGCCGGGTCTTGGCCGCCTCAGGGTTCTTGTACGGGTCGTAGCGGCTGGGGGCCTGGGGCAGCCCGGCCAGGATGGCGCTCTCGGCCAGGGTCAGGTCCTGGGCGTGCTTGCCGAAATAGGCCCGGGACGCGGCCTCCACCCCGTAGGCCCCGGCCCCGAGGTAGATCTGGTTCAGGTAGATGGTCAGGATGTCGTTCTTGTTCAGATGATGTTCCAGGCGATAGGCCAGGATGGCCTCCCGGGCCTTGCGCTTGAGGCTTTTCTCCGGGGTGAGCAGGAGGCGCTTGATGACCTGCTGGGTGATGGTGGACCCGCCCTGGCGGGTGGCCCCGGATTTCAGGTTGGCCAGAAAGGCTCGGAAGATGGCCACGGGGTCCACGCCCTCGTGCTGGTAGAAGCCCGAATCCTCAGCGGCCAGGAAGCATTTGGGCAGAAATTCGTTCATCTGGTCCAGGCCCACCAGGAAACGCTTCTCCCGGTACAGATAGCCCAGGACCTGGTTGTTCTGGGCATAGACCGTGGTCACCAGGGCGGGCTTGTAGTCCGTGATGGAGGTGAATCCCGGGAGCTCCCGGGCAGCCCACCAGTAGACGGCCCCGGCCGCGGCCAGGCCCAATACGGCAGCCACGGGCAGAAAAATGGTCATGAGTTTGAGAAAACGTTTCATGGGCGTGCTCTTAGAATCCTTTTTTGACCGTGTCCATGCCCTGACGCGGGGGCAGGCCCCAGGCCAGGCGCAGGCTCCCGTACAGGGTACGCAGCACGGCCGGGGACATGTCCAGGACGGCCAGCAGGCCCCCCACCTTGGGGGTCTCCTGCTGGGCCAGACAGAAGGGCGTTTCAAACAGCGTGATCCGCTCCCCGTTCATCCAGAAGGGGAACAGGCGACAATAATAGGGCCGGGCCTCCCGGGGGATCAGGCACCCTCCCGGTCCCAGGAAGCGGCAGGCCCCTTCCCGGTCCACGGCCAGGCGCAGATGCTCCTTGCCCGCTGGGAACAGAGCCCGGACCTCCCGCCTCTCGGCCGGGAACAGCCGGACCAGCCCGTCCAGAAAGGCGGCCGAGTTGGGGGCCGAGGCGAACCCGCCCAAATCCGGCAGATGGTCCCGGATGCGGTCCTTCTCCAGCACGGACAGGGGGAAGCAGAAATCCTCCTGCCCGGCCGTAAGCTGGCAGCAGGTCGGCCCGGCCAGGGCGCATCGGTGACAGACGTGGGGATCTTCGTGCATATCTCGGGAACGCTCATGCCTCATCCCCTGCCCGGCAAGGGACAGGGGGCCAAAAAAAGCCCTCAATCAGTGCGTCAGGTGGAAAATTTGAGGCGGCCCTTGCCCAGCAGATCGTGCAGATGGATGACCCCGGCCAGCCGTCCCTCGGGGTCCAGGACCGGCAGGACCGTGATCTGGCGCTCCTCCATGAGGTCCAGGGCCTGGGCCGCGCTGGCCTCCCGGCCCACGCTGGCCGGACGCGCGGTCATGACCTCGGCCGCGGGCCTGCCTTGGTCCAGGCCGCCCCGGCAGGCCAGCCGCCGCACGTCCCCGTCCGAAATGACCCCGGCCAGCCGCCCGTCGGGACCCGTGAGAGCCACCAGGCCCAAACGCCCGGCGTCGAGCACGGACAAGGCCTGGCCCAGAGTCTGCCCGGCCGGAACCAGGGGCAGGTTCTCGGCGCGCATGAGGTCGGCCACCTTGAGGGCCAGACGGCTGCCCAGCATGCCCCCGGGGTGGAAGCGCTTGAAATCCTGGCGGTCAAAGTCCACGGCCTCCATGAGGCACACGGCCAGGGCGTCGCCCACGGCCAGGCAGGCCGTGGTGCTGGTGGTGGGGGCCATGCCCAGGGGACAGGCCTCCCGGGACACGCAAATTTCAATGACCGCGTCGCACAAAAGCCCCAGGGAGGAGTCCGGCCGGGCGGTCATGCCCACCAGGGCCGCGCCCAGGGATTTCAAGGCCGGCAGGATGCTCAACAGCTCGTCGGTCTCGCCGCTGTTGGAGATGGCCAGGACCACGTCGCCCTCGCGGATCATGCCCAGGTCGCCATGAGCCCCTTCCACCGGATGCAGGAAATAGGCGGGCGTGCCCGTGCTGGACAAGGTGGCCGCGATCTTGCGGCCCACCAGCCCGGACTTTCCCAGGCCCGTGACCACTACCCGGCCCTTGCGGGCCAGCAGCAGGTCCATGGCGGACACAAACCCCTGGCCCAGGCTGTCGCGCACCTGGGAAATCCCCTCCATCTCGATGGACAGGACCTCCCGGGCCTTGGCCAGCCAGTCCATGTCCCGCACCCCGTCGGTCATGGCTAGCCCGTGCCCGTGGTCTTGACCGGCTTTTCCTCCAGGCAGAGCTTGCTCAAGCCCGCGCAGGGGTCCACCACGTAGTCCCCGGTAAAGCAGGCCAGGCAGTAGTCCTTGGGCTCGCTCACGGCCGTGAGCAGGCCTTCCACCGAGAGGTAGTGCAGGGAGTCCAGGCCGATGAAGCGGGCGATGTCCTCCTCGGCGTGATGAGCGGCGATGAGTTCGCCCTTGGAAGAGAAGTCGATGCCGAAAAAGCAGGGGAAGCGGATGGGCGGGCAGCTCACCCGCATGTGTATCTCGCGCGCGCCGAGTTCGCGGAGCTTCTTCACCCGGGTGCGGATGGTGGTCCCGCGCACGATGGAGTCTTCCACGATGAGCACGCGCTTGTTTTTTATCATGCTGCGCACGGGGTTGAGCTTCACCCGCGTGCCGAAATCGCGCATATCCTGGGAGGGATTGATGAAGGTCCTGCCCACATAGTGGTTGCGGATCATGGCCAGCTCCAGGGGCAGGCCGGACTGCCGGGAATAGCCGATGGCCGCGTAGTTCCCCGAATCCGGGAAGGGCATGACGAAATCCGCGTCCTGGGGGGCCTCCAGGGCCAGCACCTCGCCCATGCGCTTGCGCCGCTCGTAGACCACCTCGCCAAAGACCACGGAGTCCGGTCGGGCGAAATAGATGAGTTCGAAGATGCACTGGCTCACCCGGGTGGGCTCGGCGATGCGGTAGCTGGTCAGCCGCCCGTTCTCCACCACCACCATCTCGCCGGGCTGCAAGGGCCGGATGTACTCAGCCTCGATCAGGTCAAAGGCGCAGGTCTCGGAAGCGAAAACATAGTTGTCGGCCAAACGGCCCAGGGCCAGGGGCTTGAACCCGTGGGGGTCGCGCACCGCGATCATCTTGTTGTTGGCCTGGATGAGCAGGGAGTACGCGCCCTGGACCCGGTTGCAGGCGGCGATGACCGCCTCCTCCAGGGACTTGCCATTCAGGTTCTTGGCGATCAGGTGGACCAGGACTTCACTGTCCACCGTGCTCTGGAAGATGGAGCCTTCGTCTTCGAGTTCGCGCCGGAGCTCCAGGGTGTTCACCAGGTTGCCGTTGTGGGCGATGGCGATGCCCAGGTCCTTGAAGCGCACCAGGAAGGGCTGGGCGTTTCTGATGAGCGAGGCCCCGGTGGTGGAGTAGCGGATGTGCCCGATGGCGATGTTGCCTTTGAGCTCCTTGCCCAGGTGGCGCTCGTTGAACACGTCGGCCACCAGGCCCATACCCCGCTGTTCGCGGATCTTGGACCCGTCCCAGGACACGATGCCCGCCGACTCCTGGCCCCGGTGCTGCATGGCGTAGAGCCCGAAATAACACATCCGGGCCGCCTCGGGATGGCCATAGATGCCGAAAAGGCCGCATGCTTCCTTGATTTCGCTCATGTTCTCTTCTCGGTTAAACGATGCGCTGGGCCTTGAAAGGAAAAATGGCGTTCCACAAGCGCAAGTTGAGCACTGCGCAGTCTTCGATGAGCCGTTCCCGGCATGCTTTTCCATCCGCCTGGTTCAGGGGGAGAAAGCTCTTCAATTTGTCCGTTTGAGCCTGCAAGTCGGCCGGGGACAATTCCTCCATGCCCAGGAGGACGTAATAGTATATCCGCTTGTCCAATCCGCAAGTGCAGGCCTGATAAAAAAAACTGTCCCGGCCGTTCCTGGCCAGTTCCACGGCCAGTTTGCCGTCTTCCACCTTGCGCACGAATTTCCTGATTTCCTTCGGCTGGGCCCGACTGCAATCCGGGTCCTTGACCTCGACCAGGATGATGCGGTCCACGAAATCCACCACGAAATCCACACAGGACATGGCGTGGGTCAAGGGATGGTTCTCGTCCAGTTTGGTGCAGGACAGGGCACCGCTGAAATCGATGCGCACCTCGCCTTCCGCAGCGATCATTGCCGCCGTTCCTTGAATCCCTTTTGCACTTCCATGACGAAAAGCCGTTCACTGGCCTCGGAAATGGGGTTCGGCAAAGTGCCCAGATACCCGTCGCTGGCCGTGTACCCCACACCTTTCTCCTTATCCGGGAAAAGAGAAAAGAAGCGGACGGTGTCGGCTTCGGTCTTTTTCAGGTCAAAGAGCTTGAGGAGCGCGTAATCGTGGGTGGCCAAAAACATTTGTACGCCCTGCCGCTGCAACTCAAGAAGGACATCCACCAGGGGTTCGAGGAGTTCCGGATTCAGGTTGGCCTCGGGTTCGTCCCAGAAGAGGACGGAGCCTTTGGATAGGCCTCCGTTCTGGATCAGGAGCCACAGGAGGGCTAACTTGCGCAGTCCTTCGGCCAGAAGATCAAATTCGAGTTCGCCCTGCTTGTTTTTAAGAAAGAATGTTTCCTTTCTCAGAATAACCTTCCCACCGATGCGTTTTTCAAGCTTGGCCATAAGCTTTTGCATTTCTGGCGGGAGTTCCCGGAGTGGGTCAAGAAAAGCCCGAACGAGAATATCCTGGTAAATCTTCTCGAAATGAATCTGTCTCAATGCATAAAGAGAAAGAAATCCGGGGGCATTGGCAAGCATTTCCTTGACAGGAATATAGATCAACTGGCCGATCTCACTGTCAATAATATCATCACGCAATACAATTTTACTGGCGCGGAGTTCGTACTCAACCTCTTCCCCACGCTTGAATCCCGCAATCTGGACTAAAGAGTGATGGTCTTGACGGCGGTGGTGCTTCAATCGAGATATATCCTTACCAAATGGCAAAAAAACATCAACGATAGCACCAATAATATCTAATACAACTGCGCCGCTGAGGTAGCCATACATCACCTTCAATATATGCGTCTTCCCCGTCCCATTCGCGCCAATGAACAAATTCACCCCTGGGGCGAACTCCATGTCCAGCTCTTTGAAAGCCGTGAAGTTTTTCAGCTTGAGGCGCTCGATCATGCCTCACCCCCGGGATTATCGCCCTTGGTCAGGGACTAAAGGAAGCCCCCCTGCCCTACTACTTCCCGACCTTCCCATAATACTCCTGAATGCAGCGCACGCCAAGCCCGCTCTCGCGCACTTCGCGGACGGCCTCGGCCATGGCCTTGGCCCCGGAGATGGTGGTGGTGTAGGGAATCGAATAGAGGAGCGCGGTCTGGCGGATGCTTTTGGACTCGTGCACGGTCTTTTTTCCCGTGACCGTGTTGATGACCAGGTCGATGGTCTTGTTGATCATGGCGTCCACGATGTTGGGCCGCCCTTCCCCGACCTTGAACACGGCCTCGGTCTTGATCCCATTGGCGATGAGGAATTTGGCCGTGCCCTTGGTGGCCACGATCTTGAATCCCAGGGAATGAAAGCCCTGGGCGGCCACCAGCATGTCCGGCTTGTCCCGGTCGTTCACCGAGATGAACACCGTGCCCGAGAGCGGCGGACGGCCCGAGGCGGCCATGAGGGCCTTCATGTAGGCCAGGCCGAAAGTCGAATCAATTCCCATGACCTCGCCCGTGGAGCGCATTTCCGGCCCGAGCAGCACGTCCACGCCCGGGAAACGGTTGAAGGGGAAGACCGACTCCTTGACCGAGACATGGCCTTCCTTGCGCATGGACCAGGGGTCCAAGTCCTTGACCTTGGCCCCGAGCATGACCTTGGTGGCCAGCTTGGCCAGGGGCACGCCCGTGGCCTTGCTCACAAAGGGCGCGGTGCGCGAGGCCCGGGGGTTGACCTCCAGGATGAAGACCACCTCGTCCTTGACCGCGAACTGGATGTTCATGAGCCCGATGACGTTCAGCTCCTGGGCCAGGGCCACGGTCTGGCGCTCGATCTCTTTGACCACGTGGGCCGGGATGCTGTAGGGCGGGAGCACGCAGGCCGAGTCCCCGGAATGGATGCCCGCCTCCTCGATATGCTCCATGATCCCGCCGATGTAGGTGTCCGTGCCGTCGGACAGGGCGTCCACGTCCACTTCCAGGGCGTGGTCCAGGAACTTGTCGATCAGGATCGGATGGTCCGGGGAGATCACCGAGCAGTTGGCGAAATAGGCCTCGAACTCGTCCAGGCCGTACACGATGTCCATGCCCCGGCCGCCCAGCACGTAGGAGGGCCGAAGCACCAGGGGATAGTCCAGGTGGGCCGCGATCTCCCGGGCCTCGGTAAGGCTCATGGCCGTGCCGCTCTCGGGCTGCATGAGGCCCAGTTTGTCCACCACTTCCTTGAAGCGCTTGCGATCCTCGGCCCGGTCGATACTGTCCGGGGAGGTGCCGATGAGCTTGACCCCGGCCTTCATGAGCGGCACGGCCAGGTTCAGCGGGGTCTGGCCGCCGAACTGGACCACCACGCCGTCGGGCTGCTCGAACTCGATGATGTTCAGCACGTCCTCAAAGGTCAGGGGCTCGAAATACAGGCGGTCCGAGGTGTCGTAGTCCGTGCTCACGGTTTCGGGGTTGGAGTTGACCATGATGGACATGACCCCTTCCTCCCTCAAGGCGAAGGAGCAGTGGCAGCAGCAGTAGTCAAACTCGATGCCCTGGCCGATGCGGTTGGGTCCGCCGCCCAGGATGACCACCTTCTTGACCTTCTTGGGCTGGACTTCCCGGCCGGTCTCGTAGGTGGAATAATAGTAGGGAGTGTGGGCCGTGAACTCGGCGGCGCAGGTGTCCACCAGATAGTACACGGGCTCGATGTTCAGGGACTTGCGCAAGGCCCGCACCTCGAACTCGGACAGGCTCCACATGGTGGACAGCTGCCGGTCGGAAAATCCGTACTCCTTGGCCTTGAGCATGTTGGCCGCGAAATCGTCATCCCCGGGTTTCACGGTCTGGAGCACGGCCTCGTAGTCCACCAGGTCCTTGATCTGGCGGATGAACCAGGGGTCGATGGCCGAGGCCTCGAAGATGTCCTCCTCGGTCAGGCCCGAGAGCAGGGCATGGCGCAGGGCGTAGAGCCGCTGGGAATTGGGGGTGCGCAGCTTGGCCAGGATGTCCTCGCGGTCCCGGGGCAGGGAGGAGAAGAGCTTGCCCAGTCCGGGCATGCCGGTCTCCAGCGACCGCAGGCCCTTCTGCAAGGCTTCCTTGAAGGTCCGGCCGATGGCCATGGTCTCGCCCACGCTCTTCATGGCCGTGGTCAGCTCGTCCTTGGCCCCGGGGAATTTCTCAAAGGTGAAGCGGGGGATCTTGACCACGCAGTAGTCGATGGCCGGCTCGAAGGAGGCCATGGTCTCCCGGGTGATGTCGTTGGGAATCTCGTCCAGGGTATAGCCCACGGCCAGCTTGGCCGCGATTTTCGCGATGGGAAAGCCCGTGGCCTTGGAGGCCAGGGCCGAGGACCGGGACACCCGGGGGTTCATCTCGATGATCATCATTTCGCCATCGACCGGGTTGATGGCGAACTGCACGTTGGACCCGCCGGTCTCCACCCCGATCTCGCGCATGATGGCGATGGCCGCGTCGCGCATCTTCTGGTACTCGCAGTCGGTCAGGGTCTGGGCCGGGGCCACGGTGATGGAATCGCCGGTGTGCACGCCCATGGGGTCCAGGTTCTCGATGGAGCAGATGATCACGCAGTTGTCTTTCTTGTCCCGCATGACCTCCAGCTCGAATTCCTTCCAGCCGAGCAGGGACTGCTCCAGCATGATCTCGCTTTTCAGGCTCGCGGCCAGGCCCCGGGCGGAGATCTCCTCCAGGTCGTCCATGTTGTAGGCCACGCCGCCGCCGGTGCCGCCCATGGTGAAGGCCGGGCGCACGATGATGGGAAATGTGAGTTTGCGGCCGCAGTCCCGGACCTCGTCCATATTCCGGGCGATGCCGCTCTCCGGGACCTTGAGCCCGATGTCGCGCATGGCCTTGCGGAACAGCTCCCGGCTCTCGGCCTTCTTGATCACGGCCAGGTTGGCGCCGATGAGCTCCACCCCGTACTTGTCCAGGATTCCGGCCTCGGCCACGGCAATGGCCGTGTTTAAGCCCGTCTGGCCGCCCAGGGTGGGCAGAAGCGCGTCCGGGCGCTCCTTCTCGATGATCTTGGCCACGGTCTCGGGATCGATGGGCTCGATGTAGGTCCGGTCGGCCAGATCCGGGTCGGTCATGATGGTGGCCGGATTGGAGTTGACCAGGACCACTTCGTATCCCTCTTCCTTGAGGGCCTTGACCGCCTGGGTTCCGGAGTAGTCGAATTCGCAGGCCTGTCCGATGATGATGGGCCCGGAGCCGATGAGCATGATTTTCTTTAAGTCAGTTCTCTTGGGCATGGACGTGCTTTCCGTGATGGCTGAAGGTGAAGGCCGGAAAAGGGCGTGAAAAATCCTCCCTCTGCGGCGAGGCCACCCATAGCCCAGATGCGTTCCGGGGGCAATGCCTGTTTTGGACCCCGCCCCTTTCGGGCCGCATTGACCTTTGCCCCGCCCCCCGGTAAGTTCCCGGATCATGCCTGATTTCAGCATCCCCGAATACCGCGTGTCCGTGGACCTGCTCCGTCCCGGCGTGTTTATCCGCATCGAGCGGGTGAACTGGTTCAAGCACCCCTTCCTGTTCAACAGCTTCAAGATCGAAAGCGAGGAGCAGATCCAGGTGCTCCGGGGCCTGGGCATCAGCGAGGTCATCTGCGTGCCCGAGCAGAGCGACCGTTTGCCCGGCCGCTCCCGGCCCAGGACCGAGGTTCCGGCGACGCCGTTGACCAAGCCTGCCCCGGGACGCGCGGCCGACACCGGCATGTTCGGCGCGGCCACCCCGGCCAAGGCGGCCAAAGCCAAGGCCCCGGCCGCCCAATCCCCGACCCCGGACCAGGCCCAGGCCATCGACCGGCTCTGGGAGATCAAGAAGGAGCGCACCCGCAGGCTCCAGGACAAGAAGAAGCGGCTGGCCGTGTGCGAGGAGCGTTTCACGGCCTTCACCCGGGACCTGGAGGGCATGACCAAGCGCATGGTTTCGGGCCGGGCCGGGGCCGTGGCCGAGGCCCTGGCCTTTGTGGAGCGCATGGCCGCCCAGCTCTTGGGCGACCGGGAATCCACCCTGCACCTGATGAACGTCATGACCCCGGTGGAGCGGTCGTATTCGCATGCGGTGAACGTGGCCGTGCTGGCCATGATGCTGGGCAAGGAGGCCGGATTCGAGTCCGGGGACCTGGTGCTGGCGGGCATGGGCGCGCTGTTCCACGACATCGGCAAGACCCGGCTGGAAAAGAAGCTGCTGCGCAAGCGCGGCCCGCTCTCGCCCTCGGAAGAGACCCTCATGCGCCGCCACCCGGACATGGGCCGGGAGATTCTGGCCGAGGTCAAGGAATTCCCAGTCCAGGCCCTGGACATCGTGGCCCGGCACCACGAGCGCGTGGACGGCTCGGGCTATCCGGCTGGCCTTTCCGGGGAGGACGTCTCCCCCCTGGTCTCGGCCGTGTCCATTGCCGACGCCTACGACTCTTTGTGCAACGCCCCGGACCAGGACGAGGCCCTGACCCCGTATCTGGCTTTGTCCGTGCTTTTTTCCCAGCACAAGACCCGCTTCGACCGGGACCTGCTCCCGCTCTTCATCCGCTGCCTGGGGGTCTATCCGCCGGGCACCGTGGTCCAGCTCTCCAACGGGGCCATCGGCATGGTCATGGCCGTGAACCCCGAGAACCAGCTCGCGCCCAGCGTGGTCCTGCACGACCCGGAAATCCCCAAGAAGGAGGCCCTGATCGTGGACCTGCGCGAGGAGCCGGGCCTGAAAGTGGAAAAGAGCATCCGCCCGGCCCACCTACCCCCGGAAATCTTCGAGTACTTAAGCCCGCGCACCCGGATCACCTATTACATGGAGCCGGAGAAGTAGGGGGGGAACACGAAACGGGATTTTACGTCCGCGAAGGCCTGTAGCTTCGCCGGGCTCTCGGAAATCCTCGTTTTTGACGCTCGGCGTGAGAATCCACCAGGCCGGGCCTCCCGGCCTCTCGAAATCCGTTCTCATATCTGTGCCCCTCGGCCCCCGAGTTTCAAGAAGTATGGCATCACTCAATTCTGACCAATGATAAAACCCTTAACTCGCCGTTATCAAATTCAAAAATGCCCCTGGTGACACGACTGTTGGGTCTACCCCGTATTGCGAGGGTAGGCCCCGCCATGGTAATGAGTACTCACCCGCGAATACGGTGATGAATTCCAGTGCGATTGCAGGGGGGGCACAATGGCAGACAACAAGTATAAATTTTGGCTCTGTTCGCGCTAGCAGTTGACTCTCCTTGTCTAATGCAGTATTACTGCATCAACAAGGAGAATCCATGGACAACTCCAAATTTCAGTCTATGCTGGCAATGATTGACGACTTTACAGGTGAGCAGATAGCAGCT
>CAILNX010000035.1 GCA_903835685.1 uncultured delta proteobacterium | reverse complement strand
CTATTGAAACTTGATTTAGGTACTTTGCTAATTCTATATCACGTTTATGAATACCGAAGTTTGAATCAGCGAAACACAAAATATTGGTATTTTTTACACGATTTGCAATATAATATATTTCTTCTTTGACTCGTTCAGTTGAAAAAAATTCCATCTTGTTGTACGAAGAAAAGCCCTGGGCACAATACGTGCAACGGTAAGGACACCCGCGATTGGTCTCAACAATGGGTATAAGATTGGTCTCAAAAAATTCGTCCAAAATACCTGTTAAATACGGCGAAGGTATTTCATCAGGTATTTTTATTCTCTCCAAAGAGCTGCCAAGCCAAGCGGTACCGCTCTCTTGCTCCAAAAATGCAAAATTGTTGCTTTTCTTCTCTTTGATTTCTTTGATGCTCAAGCCCGACAAAATGAATTCAACCAGCTTTATAAAAGGGCTTTCTCCTTGAAATGGTATATAAAAATCAACATCTTTGGTCTTAGTGAACTACCCCGCAGCAAGCTGCGGAGCATCAAAGGCATAAGGCCCAGAACAGACTCCTCAAACCAAGAGTAAACGAAGCGAGCTTCGAGGAATCAACCCGCAGTGATTGAAAAATTGTTGCACTCCTATTTCATCGGTGTCGAAATTTGGACCGCCAAATACAGTTACTATATTGGCATTGATAAGCTTTATATTCTTGGCCACCAAACGGTTCAAAGCTTGATTCCAAGTATAATTTGAAAATCCAACTAGATCAGGACGGTCTTTCTTAATTTTTTCGAGAAATGGGGTTGGATATTTGTAAAGAGTGATATCGACATCATCTTCATGATACTTCTTGATGTAAGCACTTAAATAGCCGATGTTCAGCGGGAAACAGAACGTGCCCATCCCACTATAATCGTGAACGAAATCACACAAGAAAATTTTCAATCGCTCTTTCATAGGGACGTTCCTTCTTTTACGTGCCTGGCTAGAAATTTAGGTCCGTCCTCGGTAGCTGAAAACTCCACCGGATTCTGATTAAATGCACCTTGGAAAGGAATCAGGAGCCTGGCCACCTCCTTCAAATTCGCGCGGGTGATCCCCCACTGGTCGAGATATTTCGGCACTCCAAGTTTGTCTGACAAAGCCCGGAAGAGCTCGGCGAAGTATTTGCTTTTCTCAGCCAGGCTCATGCCCGGGTTGCACTCAATGCGATCCAGCAACTCCGCGTAATCCGTGTAGCCCCGCTTTATGTTGTACTCCACCACAGAGGCCAGAAACACGGCCCCGCCGATGCCGTGGGGCACCTTGAAATGCACGCCGATAGGGTACGACAGTGCCCCGGAAATGCCCGAGCCGGAATTGAACAGGGCTACGCCAGCCAGGTACGCGCCGAGCAGGATGTCCTGGCGCTTGTCCCGGTTCTGGGGGTCATCAACCAGGCTCGGAAGGCTCTTGTACAAAAGCTCGAAGGCCGCCGCGCTGAACACCCGGGTGAGCCCGTTGTGCTGTTTGCACATGAAGCTCTCCATGGCGTGGGTCAGTGCGTCCATGCCCGAGGACAGGGCCACGGCAGGCGGGCAGCTCATGGTCCACTCGGCGTCGAGCACCGCATGGGTGGCGTTCAAGTACCGGCCGTTGATCCCGAGCTTCTTCATCTCCTTCTTGTCCGTGAACACGGCGTTGATGGTCACTTCACTGCCGGTTCCGGCCGTGGTGGGGATGCACACCGTGGGCACGCCCGGAACCTTGACCATATGGAAGCCCCGGTACTCGATGCCCTTGCCCGGGTTGGTCAGGAGCACGGCCACGGCCTTGGCGATGTCCATGCAGCTTCCGCCGCCGATGCCCAGCAGTACGTCAGACTTTTGCAGAGCTCGGGCCTGGCCCGCCACCTGGTCCAGATAGTCGTAGTCCGGCTCCTCGGACCCGCGCAGAACCAGCACGTCCAGGCCGGTCAATGCGGCCTTGAGCAGCCCCTCTATCTCCCAGAAGTACGGGGAATGGTCGGCCACGCCCTGGTCCACCAGGATAAGCGCCCGGCCATAGCCGTTCTCCTTGAGAAAATCGCCCAGGCCCCGGGACCAGCCGACCCCGTGGCACATGCTGTTCTGAAGCAGGAATTTGAAGGTCTCGCTCATTGTCCAGACTCCTTATGGTCGGAGAAATGACGTTCATAGTCGTCCCGGGCGCGCTCAAGGTCGTCGCCGCGCCCGATGTCCAGCCAGTATTCGCGGATGGGAAACACCGCCGCCTCCCGTCCGGACTCCACGATGCGCTCGAAAAGCTGAGGCATGTCGAAAAAGCTGTCGCCCGGGACTCGCTCCAGGGCCGAGGGATTGAGCACGTAGATGCCCGCATTGACGAAAAAACGGTGCACGGGCTTCTCCTCGATGCGCACCAGGCGGTCGCCCTCAGTGCGCACCACCCCGTAGGGGACCTGGAAATCGTAGTCTCGCACGCACATGGTGGCCTCGGCACCGGACTGCTGGTGGAAGTCCAGGAGCCGGGCGAAGTCCACATTGGTCAGGATGTCCCCGTTCATGACGAAAAAGGGCTCTGCCGGGGCCTGGGTCAAAAGGCTCAAGGCCCCGGCCGTGCCCAGGCGCTTCTTCTCCCGCAGGTACTCGATGCTGGCCCCCCAGCGGGAACCGTCGCCAAAATGGTTTTCGATCATCTCCGCCAAGTAGTTCACAGAAAGGGAGATATTGTAAAATCCATGGCGGACGAAATTTTCCAGGATGGTTTCCAGAATGGGTTTGTCGCCGACCTCGATAAGAGGCTTGGGCCGATTAGCCGTAAGCTTCCCAAGGCGGGTTCCCAGGCCCCCGGCCATGAGCACCACCCGGTTCTCGCGCCGAGGCGTCGTCAGAAAATCCTTGAGGATTTTGAGTCCAACCACCCGGCCTCGGACATCCAGGAGCGGAATCTGCAGGATATCCTTTTCCCTCATGACGGCCATGATTTCCGAAGAATCGGCATCCTGTCGGACCGCTGTGGGCGTCATGCACATGACCCGGGACACCGGCGCCCCCAACGCCACGCCATCCAGAAGGCCGGCACGCACGTCCCCGTCCGTGACCGTGCCCAGGAGTCGGCATTCGCCATCGACCACCAAGGCGATGCGCAGAGCCCCCCGGTCGATACGCTTCAGAGCTTCCAGCACTGGAGTATCCGGAGAAACCAAAACATCTCGCCAATTCTTCATGAATTCACCACCCTGGCCGGAACGCCCATGGCCCAGGCCTGGTCCGGAACGTCCGCCACCACCACCGCTCCTGCGGCCACCAGGCACCGGCTGCCGATGGTCACGAACTGGACCACGCTGGCCCCGGTGCCGATATGGGTCCGCTCGCCCACGCGCACGCCCCCGGACAGGGTCACGCCGGGCGCGAGGTGCACGTGCGCCCCGATGCGGCCGTCATGGTCCACGCTGGCCTTGGTGTTCACAATGGTGTTCTCGCCGATTTCGCTCCCGGTGATGACCACGGACCCGGCTAGGAGATGAACCCCTGCCCCAATCGCCGCGTCTTCGGCCACCACGGCCGATGGATGCCGTACCACCGGGAAATTGAAGCCCCGGGACGCGAAGCGCTCATACACAGCCGCGCGCACTTCCATGCTTTTCACCGAACCCACGGCATTGACCAGGGCCACGGTTCCAGGGTCGCAGCTCTCCAGTAGGTCCTCCCCGCCAAGCACCCGTGTGCCAAGAATCTCCAGGCCGTGCTTGGCCGGGTCGGCGTCCAGCAGGCCGAGTACCTGGACCCCGGACAGGCGCAGGCAGTCCAAGAGCACTCGGGCGTGTCCGCCTGCGCCAAGGATGAAAACCGGCAGGCTCATGCGATCACCTCGTCGGCGGCATACTCCCGGTCGGCCGGACGGCCCAGGAACTCCCAGTAGCGCAAAGGCGAAATCCCGGTCCCCGGCCGCTTCACCGTGAGATTGTCCGGGGTGAAGACCTCGCCTCGGGCCACGGGCCGGGCGGCCACCAGACTCTTGCGGGCGACGGGCCGGTTTTTCAGCTCCGAAGGGGCCGGGGCCTTGTCCGGTCGCCCCAGGGCCAGCTCCACAGCCCGCACTGCCTCGACCATGCGGCCCAGGTCCCCGGGCTCAAGGGAGGCCTTGTGGTCCGGGCCGGGCAGGGAGCGGTCCAGGGTGAAATGCTTCTCGATGAGGCAGGCCCCCAGCGCCACGGCAGCCGTGGGCACGGCCAGGCCCTCGGTGTGGTCCGAGTAACCCACGGGCAGGCCGAAAGCCTCGCGCATGAAGGCCATGGCCCGCAGGTTCACGTCCTCAAGGGGCGCGGGATATTCCGTGGTGCAGTGCAACAGGGTCACGCGCTGGCGCAGGGCCTTTTGACCGGCTTCGGAATTATAGGCCCGCTCAAAGGCTTCCATACCCGGCTCTTCGCCGCCGACCATGCCCAGGGCCAGGACGCCCAGGGCGGCCCGGATCTCGGCCGGATCGGCCATGCCCGTGGACAGGACGAGGGGCAGGCCACTCTTTCCGGCAGCCAGGAGCAGGGGGCCGTTGGTGATCTCGCCCGAGGGGATCTTCAGCCAGGACACCCCGAGCTTGACGAGCAGGTCCAGGCTTTCCAGGTCAAAGGGCGTGGACAGAAATGCAATGCCTTTTTCCTGGCAGCGGTCCATGAGGCGCAGATGCGCAGGCTCGTCCAGCTCCAGGCGCTTAAGCATGGCCAGCTGGCTCTCGGCCCCGTCCGTGGTGCGCTTCTGATACTCGGCCTTGCCCGCGCTAGCCGAGGCGATGCGCGCGGCCTTGAAGGTCTGGAACTTGACCGCATCGGCCCCGGCCGCAGCGGCCTCGTCCACTAGGCGCAGGGCCATGTCCAGGGACCCGTTGTGGTTCACGCCTGCCTCGGCGATGATGTACACTCGGCCCATGCCCTACCCTTCCCGGTCGTAAAACGGTTTGCGCACCAGGGCCTTGAAATCGCCAATCCCCTTGAGCGCGGCCAGGATTTTTTCCGAGGCCTGGCCCTGGCCGTAGGGGTTCACCACAGTGGAGCAGTCCAGGGCCAGGGCCTTGGCCAGGGCCTCCAGGATGGCCGCCCGTTCGGCCGCGCAGTCGATGATGGAGGCGGCCCGGACCCGGCCCTTCTGCCGGTCGCCGATGTTCACCGTGGGCTTTTTCAAGGTGGGGGTCTCGTACAGCCCGCTGGAGGAATTGCCCACCACGGCGTCCACCTGGGCCATGAGGCTCAGGTACCGGAGCTGGCCCAGGGAGGTGTAGGCCTGGGCATTGGGCCGACTGGCGGCGTACTCATCCAGGACCCGGTTCAAGGCCCGGCCCTCGGTGTCCGCATTGGGCCGGGTGAAGAGCAGGCCCATGTCCGGCCCCAGTTCGTCCAGGGCATCCAGGAGTTCCTGGAACTGGGCGATGGCCGGTCGCCCGGCCAGGGTCTCAGGATGGAACGTGATCAGCAAATTCTTGGGACGGAAGGTGAAGCCCAGGTCCTGTTCCAGGGCCGTGCGGTCCATGAGTTCCAGGGACAGGATGGTGTCCACGCCCGGGCTGCCGGTGACAAAGACCCGGTCCGGGCTCTCACCCATGCGCCGCACCCGGCGGGCGGCCACCTCGTTGGTCACGAAATGCAGATGGGCCAGCTTGGTGATGGCGTGGCGCATGGACTCGTCCATGGCCCCCTCGGTCACGTCCCCACCCGCGATGTGGCCCACGGGAATGCGCAGGAACAGGGCGGCCTGGGCCGCGGCCAGGATCTCGAAGCGGTCCCCCACCACCAGAAGGAGGTCCGGGGACAGGCGGTCCAGGGCATCGGCCAGGCCGGAAATGCCCAGGCCCACAGACTTGGCCGTGCCGATGCCCGTGTCGCTGGACAGGAGCATCTCCACCTTGGCGTCCAGGGGGAATCCGTCCTGTTCGATGACCCGCCAGGTCTCCCCGAACTCCGGGGACAGGTGCGCGGCCGTGGCCACCACCTGAAGCGTAAAGCCCGGATCGGCCGTCAGCAGGCGCATGACCGGAAGCAGCAGACCGTATTCGGCCCGGGTTCCGGTGAGGACGCAGATTTTCGGCTTCATGCCCGTCATCCCAGCATTCTCTCATACTCGTCGTGTGTTCCGATCCAGAACCAGGTCACCGTTTCACCCTCGAAAATGCCCAGAGCCCGGATACTCCGCGAGATGCGCAGAGACCAGACATGTTCCCGCACATTCACGCACTTGAAATGCAGGGATGGATGAAACGGGGAATCCGCCCACAGCCGATACGCTTTTCTGGCCCGGTCCCGCTCGTGGGTTTGGCCAAGCCCTGCCGAATCTGGCCCTTGGCCTGACGGGCCGCTCGCGCCAACCCATCTTCCCGAGAATGAAAAAGCGTATCCCACTGTTTTTCAGACATTATTCCAGCAACCAAAACACTCATTTCCCGGACGACCCGCTGCCGGGAATCCTCAGACAGGGGTTCCAGCATCTTCACGATGGTTTCGGTGGACGCATCCATGGTTTCCCTCCTCACTCCCTCTTGGCTGGTTCAGGCGCGGCCCAGCCTGGGTCCGCTGGGAATGTTGATGATCCTCTTCTCCAAACTCTCGGACACGGCTAGGTCCATGCGCGGGCAGGACTGGTACATGGGCAGCCTGTGCATGAGGGTCCAGGCCGGGCGGGTCATGATGCCCACGGCATTGGTCATTTCCAGCACCTCGTTGCGCAGGTTCAGGTCTTCGGAGTCCAGGAGCAGGGCGTTCAGCCAGTAGTTGCTCACGCAAGCCTCGGGCTCGGTGACGAAGGTCACGCCCGGCACGGTTTGAAAGGCTGTGCGGTAGGCCTCGGCCAAGGCCCGCTTGCGTTTGAGAAAGTCTGGCAACTGCTCCAACTGGGCGCAACCCAGGGCCGCGTTCAGGTTGGGCATGCGATAGTTGTAGCCCACGGCGTCGTGGAAATACTCCCATTTGTGCGGGACCTTGGCCGTGGTGGTCAGATGCTTGGCCAGGACGCCCAGGTCCTGGTCATCGGTGAGGATGGCCCCGCCGCCCCCGCAGGTCACGGTCTTGTTCCCGTTGAAGCTCAGGATGCCCACCTTGCCGAAACGGCCGGTGTGGCGGCCCTTGTACCAGGAGCCCAGGGACTCGGCCGAGTCCTCCACCAGGGGCAGGGTCCAGCGGCCGCACAGGGCGGCCAGGGGGTCCAGGTCCACCGGATGCCCGAAGGTGTGCATGGGGACCACGGCAGCCAGGCGGCGGCCGGTCAGGCGGTTGAACACCCCGCCGTCGCGCTTCTCGGCCATCTGGTCCAGATATGCGGACAGCTTGGCCGGGTCCAGGCCCAGGGTGCGCTCCTCGCAGTCCACGAAATGCGGGACCGCGTTCAGGTGGGCGGCGGCATTGGCCGTGGCCGCGAAGGTCAGGGCGGGCATGATGACCTCGTCCCCGGGCTTCACCCCGGCCAGGACAAAGGCCATGTGCAGGGCGGCCGTGCCGTTGACCACGGCCACGGCCCGCCTGGCCCCGGTGAAGTCCTGGAGCATGGACTCGAACCGGTCCACGTACTTGCCCGCCGTGGATACCCAGCCCGTGTCGATGCACTCCTTGACGTACTCCCATTCCTTGCCCGCGAACCAGGGCTCGTGCAGGGCCTTGACCCCCCCGGCGGGCAGCACGCCCGCCAGGGCGGAGAGGATGGCGTCGGCCAGGGACATTAGGGCCTCTTGTGCGGGATGTTGAAGTAGCGCTGGTCGTCGGGGTCCTGGATCACGCCGAGCTGCACGATGTCCTTGACCTCCTGGATGCCGTCCGGGACCTTCATGGAAATGACGAAGCCCAGCTCGCGTTTGATCAGGTCGCTGTTCACCCGGTAGTCCCGGGGGTCGTCCACCTGGGACACGTACTTGATCTTGGCCTCGGGGATGATCTTCTTGATCTCGTCCACGATCATCTGCTTGGTGTAGTTCTCGGTGGTGTCGCCCACGTTGTACACCTTGTAGGCCACCTTCTCGATGGGGGCGTTCAGCACCGTGGTGAAGGCCCGGGAGAAATCCTTGACGTGGCAGTAGGGACGCCAGAAGTGCTCGCCGAAAACCACCAGTTCCCGGCCCAGGGCCAGGTCCTTGGTGAACTCGTTCACGGTCAGGTCGAAGCGCATGCGCGGGGACAGGCCGTACACCGTGGAGAAGCGCAGGGCCGTGGGGCAAAAGGCCTCGGTCTTGGGAATCTCCTCCAGCATATACTTCTCGAGCTTGACCTTGAGTTCGGCGTACAGGGACACCGGGGCCAGGTCGGAATTCTCGTCCACGTAGGAGGTGGGGTCGGGCATCTTGCCATAGTTGCTGCAGGTGGAGGCAAAGGCAAAGCGGGAGATGCCCAGCTCGATGCAACGGTCTACCAGACGCTTGGAGGACTCCCAGTTGGTTTTGTAGGCCAAGTCGGCTTCGCGCTTGCAGGCCGGGTCGCCCACAATGGCGGCCAGGTGCACCACGGCGTCGAACTTATACTTTTCCAAGATGACGTCGAACTCGGGCCAGTTGTTCACGTCGCATTTGTGGAAGATGAAATGGGGGTTGTGCCAGATGTCGATGATGGACTCACCGCCGAACATAAGCTTGTCCACGCAGACGACTTCCCAACCCTCGCTTAAGAGCACGCGCAGGAAGCCCGCGCCCACGTATCCGGCGCCGCCGGTGACCAAAATCCGCTTCATCAAGATATCCTCCGGATTATTCCTTCATTTCTTCCCGGTACCGGGCGAGCACCTCGCCCGGCGGGCCGATTTCACGTATGCGTCCGCCCTCCAGCCAGACCACCTGGTCGCAATCCTCCACCGTGGTCAGCCGATGGGCGATGATGATGAGGGTTTGCTTTCCCGTCAACCCCCTGACGGTCTGTTGAATGAAATCCTCGCTCTTTTCGTCCAGGGCGCTGGTGGCCTCGTCCAGGACCAGAACCTCGGGGTCCCGGTACAAGGCTCGGGCGATGGCCACCCGCTGGCGCTGGCCGCCCGAGAGCCGGGCCCCCCGCTCGCCTATGGCCGTATCAATGCCCTGGGGCAGATCGTCCAGAAAATCCTGCATGGCCGCCTGGACGCAACAGGCCAGGACCTTGTCCCGGTCGATCTGGCCCCCATGCAATCCAAAGGCCACGTTTTCGGCCAGGGTGCCGTCGTAGATGTAGGGGCTCTGCCCCACGTACCCGATGCGGTCCAGCCAGGCCCGGGCATTCTCCGGGGTGAATTCGCTTCCGTCAATGAGCACGTGTCCCGACGTGGGGGGCAGAAGCCCGATGATCATGTCCACCAGGGTGCTCTTGCCCGCGCCAGAACGTCCCACCAGACCCACGGACCGGCCTTTTTCTATGGTCAGGCCCACCCTGTCCAGGGCCGGTTCAGCCGACTGGCCGTAGACAAAGGATACGGCCTTGATTTCAATGGCCCGGGCAAAGGATACTGGGGACGCCAAAGCCCCAGGGTCCGGTCTGGCTTTGCCCAGGTCCAGGTCCGCCTCGCATTCGGCGATGGAGTCCAGGACCTTGACAGCCTGGGGCAGGTTCTGCCTGATGGCCGTGACCGAGCTCAAGATGCGGTTGATGGCCGGCAACACCCGCCAGGCGGCCACGGCCAGAAGGGCCACGGTCCCGGTGATCCGGGCCGTGGAGGCCTCCATGACCAGGAGTTCCAGGAGCACGATGGCGCTGACCATGACAAAGCCCGTGGTCTCCAGGATCCAGGCCGGACAGCGGGCCAGCAGCCTCTGCTTGGCCTCGGTGTGGGCATAGTCCAGCACGTCAATCCGGTAGTCCTCCATGAAGGGCTCTTCCCGGCCGCAGACCTTGACGTCCTTGATGCCGTGCAGGGCCTTGGTCACCTGCCGGTTTACGGACAGGTCCAGGGCGCTCACCCGCCGGGCCGTGCGGTCGAACCAGGGCCGGATGCCCTTGTACACCAGCAGGGCGGCCAGTCCCAGCACCCCGCAGACCACCAGGGACACCTCCGGGGACAGGGCGAACAGGGCCGCGCTCAGCACCAGGACCAAGACCCCGTCGCTCAAGGTCTGGATGGCCATGTACACGACGACGTTGCCGATGTACCTGCGCCAGCCGATGATGGTGATGAGATCGGCGGAATTGTGGTGCAGATGCCATTCATAGCGCTTGTGCAAAAAGCCGGAGAGGAGCAGTTCGCCGAAAAAGGCGTCCACCAGGGCGGAATACAGGCCATTCACATAGGAGACGACTGCAGTCAGGCCATTTTTCACGGCCAGCATCAGGGCCGTGGCCACGCTCAAGGACACGATCAGGGACTGGGCGTCGACACAGGGAAAATCCGGAAAAAATCTCTTCAGTTGGACCAATTTGGAGGACTTGAGCACGGTCTCCGGGTCGGTGATGGAGGAGGCGAAAAGCGCGGTAACGCCCATGGTGGCAGTCTCCACCAGGGCCACCATGCAGATGCCCGCGAACAGCAGCCAGAACTGGCGTCTGCGCCGGGGCTCCAGCCGCCTGTAGATGTCGGCCAGGATGTGTTGCAATCGGGAAGAGTCTGCTGGCACCGATGCTTTCCTTGTGTACCACAATCTCGCTGCTGTTTCGTTAAGTAAAACTGAACAATTTGTCAAGAGGGCTTGCGCAGAAAAAGCTTCTGTGGCCAGGATACGACCAGGACAGGACAGTCATTAACAGTGAATGCCCTCCTTGCCCGAAAAAAGATTCTTGGGTAGAAAGGCGTCATGTCCCAACAGCGATCTTCCTCCCGCGCGACGGTCCTGGTTCTTGTTCTGTGGCTTCTGGCCGCCCTGGCCGGGTGCACCGCCCCGCCCTCCTCCCGGCCGACCGAGGCCCCCGGAACCCAAACACCGCCGCCTCCGGCTCAACCGTCCGAGGCCGCTCCGTCCTTCAAAGGCACCCTCAAAGACTTCCTGGCCCACACCTTGAAGGCTCAGTATATTTCCTCGCTCAACCTGTACATCCCCCCTCCTGCGGGCATGGAGAATGATTTTTATATCCAGCTCAACCAGGAGCCTGCGGTCCTTCACCTGGGCAAGGGCGTCAAGGCCTATGCAGCCGGAGAAAACGGCTTGGCCATGGGATTCGCCTCGGGCCTGATCCAGACCTTCGGCCCTCTTTCCTGTCCGGGCGTCCAGCTTCCCGGAAAATCCGGAGTCTCCTTGCTTTCCTGGCACCCGGATTCGCCCATGTTGGCCGCGTCCAATGAAGACCGGAAAGAAGTCCTCGTCTTCGACCTGCGCCACTGCGCCCAGGTGGCCGAGCGGGCCTTCAACTCCACGATCATACGCATGGCGGTCTCGCCCAAGGGTTCATGGCTGGCCGTGTTCGACCAGGTCCACACTCTCTGGGTAGGCCCGGCGGCTGGCGGTCCGATGACCAAGGTCTCTTCCTTGCGCTATGAAACCATCGGCCTGGCCTTCACTCCGCAGGAAGGCCTGCTCTTGGCCGTGGACCAAGCCGGATGGATCACGGTCTGGGCGCCCATGACCAAGAATCTGGTCGATAAAATACAGGTTCCCTTTGGCCCCTTTGAGCGTGCGGAATTCGATGACCGTTTCATCACCCTGTATCCGGCCGAAGGCCAGCCCGTGCGTTGGGACGTTCCGGCCAAGAAGGTGGTGGCTGCGGAAAAGACAGCCTCCCCTTTTCAGCTCCAGAACGAGGTTCTGCTGTACAAGACCTATTCCAATCGGCTGGTGAAAAAAATACACATGCGCCCGCCGACGTTCGAGGTGGCCCATTCAGCGACACGAAAGACCATCCGGATCCGGGACCTGGATGGGCAGACCCGGTTCTACGGTCTGGACGGCAATCTCGCTGATCGCGGCGAGGACGTCCCAGACTACGAATCTGTGCCCACAGACCCAGACGGCCGCTTCCAGATCAAGGGACGGCAGTATGCCCTGGGTGACCGGATCTTCCAGAAGGAACACACCCAACTGAATTGCCGGTTCATCCCCGGCCAGGGTTATTTCCTTTGGTGGACGGCCTCGGCCCGGCCCATGGAGTTCAATCCCCGTCCCGATGCGCTGCCCGTCCGCCGGACCCTCTTGGCCGAAGAAGCCGTGACCTGGACTCCGATTGAATCTTCCAACCAATTGTTGTAGCCTTTTGGGGCTTCATTTGTTGCTCACCCGGAAAATCCGCACCATACGCCCGTAAGGACAGCCATGAATCGCAAAACATTTCTGCTCGAGACCAAAGTGAGCCGCCAGGCAGGCTTCACCCTCATTGAACTCATGATTGTCATCGTCATCCTGGGCATCCTCTCCACCATGGTGGTCTTGAACATCGCCGGCGCCCCGGACGAGGCGCGCGTGAGCAAGGCCAAGGCGGACATCCAGACCATCGAATCCGCCCTCATCCTCTACAAGGTACAAAACGGATTCTACCCGACCACGGAACAGGGCTTCAAAGCCCTGGTGGAAAAGCCTACCACCAAGCCCATCCCCAAAAGCTATCCCCCGGGCGGTTATTTGAAGCAGGACAGCGTCCCCGTTGACCCCTGGGGCAACCCTTACATCTACCGCAGCCCTGGTGAAGAGAACAGGCCCTATGAGATCATCAGCAGGGGTGCGGATGGCCTTGAGGGTGGTACCGGCTACAATGCCGACATCAAGAGCTGGCAGGCCAAGGAATGAAGTCACGCCTTCCTGCCCGAAGGTGTGCTTCGGGCCTGACCATCATAGAAGTCCTTGTCGTACTGATCATTTTCGGGATCGGCTGGTTCGCCATCCTGCCCAACCTGAATCTTCTGGACAAGACCAAAACCGAGGACTCTGCCCTGACCCGGCTGAACGCCTTCATGACCGAAGCCCGAAACCAGGCCATGAAAACTGGCTCCATCGAACGCATGGTCGTGATCCCCGGGAAGAAGATCCTGAGTTGGGGCAATGACGCAACCGTGTTCCCCGGCGTGGTTTCCCGCTGTCTGGTCAACGGCCGACAATACTTCGACCGCCCCACGGAATTGCGGGTGTATCCTTCCGGCTCCATGGACGATGTGCGCATCGTCCTGGACGGGGGCACGGTCCTGACCGCCAATGTCCTGGGCGTGGAATTCGTGGCTGTGCAGTGATGCCTTTCTCCTCCCTGCAGACTGGCTGTCCGGAGGCCCGTGACCCGGCCCAATCACCCTCTTGTGATGCGCCCCACGGGTTTTCCCTCCTGGAGGTGCTCATGGCCATGGTCGTGGCTGCGGTTCTGTCCGCCGCGTTTCTGGGGGTCCAACGGCACTCCATGCGCTTGACCGAAATCAATCTGGGCATCTGGGACACCATCAATTTGAGCCAGGAAATTCTGATGTCCCGCAACCCCAAGGACCTGACCCCCCTTCCGGCCTGGGCGGTCTGGCCTCCCACTCCGGGCGGACGGTTCAGGATCAATCGAGGACGCTTCCTCGGCAGCTCCTACCTGGAGCAGTACCAGTTGGAGGTGGAGACCTCCAATTACGCCCTGACCTGGGAATGGCTGAAAATTCTTCCTCTGCCAAAAATCGATCCGAACAAGCGCAAACCGGATGTCATTTTCTAACCGTATCTCCACCCCTTCGGGTTTCAGCCTCATTGAGGTTCTGGTCAGCCTGGTGGTTTCAGGCATTCTCATGGCCATGCTCAGCATGGTCATGGGCCAGGTGGTGCAAAATGACGAGACCCTGCGCGGGCTGGTGGGCAAGACCGCCGAAGCCGCCACGCTTCGGCGAATTTTGCACCGCGACTTGGCCGAAATACAAGGTCCGATCCAACTGGAGCCCACCGGCTTCTCTTTTCCGTCCTCGCATACCAATTTAATGCCAGCCCCTCTCCCCTTGACAGTGACCTGGTCCTTCCGGGAGGGTTCCATCCGGCGCCTGGAGGCCATGCCCGCCCTCCAGTACAATGCGGAGGTGGTCTTCGCCAAAAACGTCCGCGACTGGCAGATGGAATTTTATGACCTGGCCACGAACACATGGCTCAACGGAAGAGGAGGCGCCTCTCTGGGTCTGGGCAAGTCCATTTCCGGACTTCGCCTGACCCTGCTGTTCGCCGACCAAACTCAACTGAAAATCGTCGAGCGGATTCCTTATGTCACCTCATTCTAGCTCCGCGCACCAAGGGGTGGTTCTCGTTCTGGTCTTGATTTTTCTCTTGAGCTTGACCAGCTTGGTCATGGTCACCCTGACCTCCTCCTCCAAGGGAGCGCTGGAAACCGCCACCCTACCCTCGGAATACCAGGCTGGTCTGATGGCTGAATCCGCCCTGGCCATGGCCCAAGAACTTCTGCTTCAAGACATTGACCCCAATTCGGACACTCCCCAGGAACCCTGGGCCAAACCCTTTCAGACCGAGGCCCTCTCCTTCCGCATCATCCCGGCCAACGCCTTCCTGGACTTGAATCAGATCAAGCCCATTGAGGTCACGAACTCCTCCTCTGGGACCCCTACCCTGGTGGATACCTCCTTTGGATCAAAACCCATCTCCACTTCCACGGATGGGAAGTCGTCCGGAACCCCCTTCAAGGCCACCGAAGCTGACGCCAAAGACGCCGCCAACACCCTGGACAAGGCCAAGGAAGCCGCTTCCCAGCGGCAACGCTACCGCCTGGAACTGGCCATGAACACCCTGCTCGGAGCGACTCCGAACAAGGCTCTCATGATTGAAAATTTTCGCGACTGGGTCTTCAATTCCACGAACAGCGCGCGCAAGCTCTTCCTGTACCAAGAAAAGCAACCCGCTTATTTTCCCCGTTTGGCGCCCCTGGCCGCTCCAGAGGAACTGCTCCTGGTTCTCGGATGGGAGAACATCCCGGTTTCATTCATCCGTTCCCATTTCACCGTCTGGGGACCAAGCCGTCAGATCAACCTGAATTTCGCTCCCCCGGATGTAATCCAGGCCTATCTCCCTGAACTCAACCGACATCTGGACTCCATCCTGTTTTGGCGGGAACAGAAGGGCTTTACCCATGTCAGCCAACTTCTCTCGGCCACGACCATGGTCAGCGAGGGAGAGGAATATGGAGCTGTGCTCCCCAATGTGACGGTTTCCTCCGATGTTTTTCAGGTGGACGTGGAGGCCAAGACGGCAGGTTGCTTAATCCGCA
This sequence comes from uncultured delta proteobacterium, assembly GCA_903835685.1. Lineage (GTDB taxonomy): Bacteria > Desulfobacterota > Desulfovibrionia > Desulfovibrionales > Desulfovibrionaceae > CAILNX01. Next base: position 9,336 of record CAILNX010000035.1, on the reverse strand, counting down.
AAAGATATATACTGAATCGCAACCCGAGGCGTCCGGGGGATAAACCGGGGCTGAGCCAGCAAGACACGCTCGAAGTCTTGCTCGAACAGAAATAGATCATCCTGGACGTCCAAATAAAATGGCTGACAAGAAACTGTATATCCTCCACTTTCCGGGCTCGGAAGCCGCGTGGCTGCGCCTGGAGGGGACCACCCTTGTCCCTGTCGAAGCTCCACCTGGCAAGACTGACGCCATCATCCTGGCCCTGCTTCCGGACCAGTTCTTTTTCTTCATCCAGCCCAACACCTTTCAAACCAAGAGCACCAAGGCGCTCATAGCCGCCTCCAGGCTGCAACTGCAGCACGCTATCCCCCCCCTGCCCGAGGGATGGGAAATGGGACTGTTGCGTCCCCTCAAGGGCCGCATCCTGGGTTTTGTCCGCCGTCCGGAACTGGAGGCTTTTATCGAACGCCACCAGGCAGCCTTGTCCCGTGCGCGCGCCGTGACCACCTCCTTCATTCTGGCCTGGCATGCCGCGCAGGAAAACAGCCTGCCGGAGTGGAGCTGGGAAGGGGCCGAAGGGGAACGTTCCCTGGCCGTCCAGGACCTGCTCTTTTACTGCCGGGCTGAAACGGATGAAATGGACGCCCGCTCCCGGTCTCTGCTTCCGCCGGGGCAGGCGCCGGTGCAGTTGAACCTTGCCGAGATCTTGGCCGATCTTCACCAGCGGAAACAAAAATGGTCTCACCTCCGCCTGCCCACAAAGCTCACCCGGGCCGAGGATGCCGATCTGCGGCCTCTGGTTCGCACCATGGCTGTGTTCACTCTTATCGGATTTTTATTCATCCTGGGCCAGATTGTCCGGCTGAACGCCTGGAAAAACAAGGCCGCACATTGGCGTACCGAGACCAACACATTGTATTCCCTGGTCCTGGGCCCGGATCTGGGCGCCGACCCTTACGGCAAGCTCTTGTTCACCCTGGACCAGCTCAGCTCCGGGGGAACCCAGGGTTTTGACGTTTTTGAATGCTTGGCGGCCTTGAGCCGGGAGGCCCCCGAGTCCTTGACTGTGGAGAGCCTCAGCGTCTCAGGAGACTCCGGAGTTGTGTCCGCTACCGTCAAGACTTACGATCAGGTCGATAAATTCATGGAAGGTCTCAAAGGCCAGACCCGTTTCCAATTCACCCTGGACCAGGCCACCAACACGGACAAGGGTGTGAAAATCAATTTACGGGTCGCCTCGTCCAGGTAGGGTGAAACCATGAATATCGATTCCATCTTCTTTTGGCAGGAATGGACCGTAACCCGGCAAAAAACCTTTTTCTGGGCGCTGCTCTCGGCCTGGGTGGGCCTTCTGGCCTTGATATGGGCCATATTGGCCGCTTCTACGGCAGCCTCGTCCAGAGAGGCCGTGACCTTTTCAACAAAACACCAGCAGATAAAGCCCATGGTCGACCAAATCCTCAGACTGAAAACCCAAAAAGGGGCCCTGGCCGGTCTTGGCCCCATGCCTGCAGCCCAACAAATCATCCGGGAAATGGGCCTGGAGGGCAAACTCTCCTCCATCAGGCCCACCCAGACGGGCGGAAGCGAAAGCGTGCAACTCCTCCTGGAAGGCTTCAATCTCCCAGAACTCACTTCCCTGCTCGGCAATCTCGGAACCAGGGGCGGACTCAAAATCACTTCTTTCAGCCTGAATCATCGTATGGACGCACCCAAGCTGGCCGACCTGCAAATGGTTCTGGCGCGGTAAGAGGCCACCCGGTCTGCCATGAAAATTCCACAGATACTCAAAACCATCGGCCTGTTTATTCTGGGCGCCATCCTGGGGGGCATCCTGTTTCTCCCCAAGGAGGCAGTCTGGCTCAAGGCCCTGGACACCGCCGCCCTCAGTCTGGCCCCGCACGCCATGGCCTGGTCCTCCATCGAGGACGCGGGCCTGACCGGATTCACTCTGACCGAATTCAGCCTGAAGACCCAGCAAGGGACTTTCAACCTCTCCATTCCCAAACTGAAGGTGTCCCTGGGCTTAAGCCCCCTGGCTGAAATCACCGCGACCACAGGCCCGGTGCTGAAGGTGCAGGCCTATCGGGACCGGTCCGTGACCCTTTCCGGCGGCTTCGACCTCGCGGCCCTGGGCCGCAAGGAGATGTCCGGTGCGGTCACGGCCAAGGGCGACATGAACTTCAAGGCCTGGGGCGGGCCGCCCATGTCCGGCCAGCTTTCGGTCTCAGCCGACACCCTGGCCCTGCCCGGCGGACTCGTTGCCGAAAAGGTCAAGGCTGCCGCTGATCTGGCCGATACCCGGCTGACCATCACCAATTTCGAGGCGGAAAAACCCGTGCCCATCAAGGGGCAAGGAACTGTGGATATGGTCTGGACCAATCCGCGCGCCTCCAGCTATTCCCTGACCGGGACCATGACTCTGGGCAGCAAGGAACAGGCCTTCCAGAAATCCGGAACCCTCGAACAGGTCCCCGGCATGTAGCGGCAAGGCCTTCCAACCCAAGGAACACACTCTCATGAAAATCCTCGTCACCGGCGCGGCCGGCTTCATCGGCTTCCACTTGAGCAAGCGGCTTCTCGGCCTGGGCCACCAGGTCGTGGGCATCGACAGCTTAAACGACTACTATTCCGTGGAGCTGAAAAAAGACCGGGTCAAACAGATTGCTGACGAGCCGCAATTCATCTTCGTGCATGGGGACATCGCTGACCGGGTGCTCATGCCCGAGTTGTTCCGGGCCGAGAAGTTCACCCATGTGGTCAACCTGGCCGCCCAGGCCGGGGTGCGCTACAGCATCGAGAACCCCCTGGCCTACATCGACTCCAACGTGGTGGGCTTCGCCAACATCCTGGAAGGCTGCCGCCACAACAAGGTGCAGCATCTCGTCTATGCCTCCTCCAGCTCGGTGTACGGCTTGAACAAGACCATGCCCTTCAGCGTGCACCACAACGTGGACCACCCCTTGAGCCTTTACGCGGCCACCAAGAAGGCCGACGAGCTCATGGCCCACACCTACAGCAACCTCTACGGCCTGCCCACCACGGGACTGCGCTTCTTCACCGTGTTCGGTCCCTGGGGCCGACCGGACATGGCCCTGTTTTTGTTCACTAAGGCCATCCTGGAAGACCGGCCCATCAACGTGTTCAACCACGGCCAAATGCGCCGGGACTTCACCTACATCGACGACATCGTGGAAGGCGTGGTCCGGGTGCTGGGCAAGACCGCAACGCCCAATCCGGTCTGGGACGGCCTGAATCCCGACCCGGGCACCAGCCCTGTGCCCTACCGACTGTATAACATCGGAAACGACTCGCCCATGGAGCTCATGCACTACATAGAGACCCTGGAGAACCTGCTGGGCAAAAAGGCCCAGAAGAATCTCCTGCCCATGCAGCCCGGGGACGTTCCGGCCAGCTGGGCCGATGTGCAGGACTTGAGCCGGGACGTGGACTTCCATCCGGCCACGCCGGTGGAAGTGGGCATCCGCAATTTCGTGGAGTGGTACCGGGCCTACTACAAGGTCTAGAGCTGTCTGACCTGAACACAGGAGAGGCGCATGGACTGTCTGGCCCTTTACAAGCAGCGGATCGCCGAGAGCATCGAGGCCAAGACCGCACTGCTCCAGGATGAGCAGACCCTGGCCCTGGCCGTGCGGATGGCCGAGGCCGTGGTCACGGCCCTGGCTGCCGGGGGCAAGGTCATGTTCGCGGGCAATGGCGGGAGTTTTGCGGACAGCATCCACCTGGCCGCAGAGTTCGTGTCCCGGTTCACCATGGAGCGCGAGCCCCTGGCCTCCATCGCCCTGGGGGCCAACAACTCCATCCTCACGGCCATAGGCAACGACTATTCCTTCGAGAAGGTCTTTGTCCGGGAGCTCAAGGCCCTGGGCAAGGCCGGGGATGTGTTCATCGCCCTGACCACCAGCGGCAACTCACCCAACATCCTGCCTGCTGTGGAAGCAGCCCAGGCCATGGGCATCTCGGTCTATGGCCTGACCGGGGGGAGTGGCGGCCTCCTGGCCGCAAAATGCCCCTGTGTGGTCATCCCATCTCCCGTCACGGCCCGCATCCAGGAGGCCCACATCACCCTGGGACACATCCTGTGCGAGTTCGTGGAGCGCAAGCTGTTCGCATAGCCTTGCGCCCCCAAAAGGCCCCTTGGCCCGCTAGAACACGCGGTAGAACAGGGCGAAATTGTAGGAAAAATGAATCAGAAAGACCGGCAGGACGCTCTTGTACCGGTTCCAGGCGATGCCGAACAACAATGAAGGGATGAGAGTCAGAGCTGCCCAGAGCGGCGGCTGGCGGAAAAGGTGCATGGCCGAGAAAGCCGCGGAGGCCAGAACGTTGGCCCAGGTGACCGGTCCCAGGACCTTGCGGTTCTTTAAGAGCCGCTCGGCCATTTCCTGAAGCATGAAGCGGAAGAACAATTCCTCGATCAAGGCCTTGGTCAGCAGCCAGTCCCAGGGCAGCCGGTCGCCAGGACCGGGAATGAACCAACTGGTCAGGCTCAAGGAGAGCAGGAGATAGAACAGAGGATCGGCCAGGCTGCGCAGGCCCCAGGACCACTGGTTCATGGTGCCCCGAGCCAAGCGGGCCGTATAGCTCTCGGAAATCATGGGCGTGGCCTACGCGTTTTGAGTTCAAATGGCAAATTCTCCGCAGGACCCCTTCCGCTTCGATCCCGTTTCACTTGCGTCAGACGCTGTCCCAGGCTCGCTCAATATCTCTCGTGGCCCTCTGTTCAGGCGGCTCAACCTCCAGGCCCCGCCGGACCTTTTCCCTCGACGAGCCGATTCAGGATCAGGCCGAAGAATCCATGCCCCTCCGGCTCCAGATAGCGCCACCCCAAATGGATGCCGCACGCCCGACACAGGGCCACCTGCCAGGGGCAACCGGAAAACCAGGTGAATTCCAGGTTGGAGGGGCCCTGGGGCAGTGCTCCCGGGGCCTGGGTAAAAATCCCGATCTCGAAAACATGCCCGTGCGGGTTGAAGAGTGTGTGGCAATGGTCCCCGTTGCGTTCCCGTCGCTGCGCGGGCGTGGTTACCGGATGGCCACACTGGGTGCAGACCAGCCAGATATCCCCCCGGTCCGGGTCTTCCTTGTTCTTATTTTCCGGATCGACCCGGCCCGGCTGACCAGGGTCAGGTTGTTTCCGAAGGAAAAGAAGGTCTGGCCCCAGCAAGGCGATCCTGGAGTCCAGAGCGAGAGGGCGATTGCTATCCTGGTGGTGCATTTTGTTTCTTCACGCGGCCAAGAGCAGCCGGTACATGGAACCACGACGCCTTGGATCTGTATCCATTTTGGATAAAACTCCAATCCGGTGTAATATTCTTGACATCAGACCGACAGTAGAGCAACAGAAAACATCCTTCAGGCATGATCCATGCATATGATCTGAACCCTATTCATACCTCGCGCGGGAGACAACACGAATGAAAAACCTTGAACAAGCCTTCAAATATTTTTGCCAGCCTGACCCCTTGGAAAAGCGCACGAAACTCACCATCATGCTGGGGATCGCCCTTTATCTCTTTTCGATGGGAGTGCGAATCCTTGATTATCCACGCTGGCTTGATGATGCGCTGCAAATTGGCAATGAGTTCATCATGGGTACCCATGACGCCTATTTCTGGCTGGCCGGGGCCAAGTCCGTGGGCAGCGCCACCAATCAGATCATGGCCGTTCTGGCTGAAGTTGTTGCCCGGCTGGGCAATATTCCTGTAGGCTTGGTCGGTTTCTGGGCTCCAGCTGTCTTGGCCAGCCTCGTGGCCCTGGCCTGTTTCCTGTGGGGACGGCTTCTGGCTGGCGCTGATGCAGGAGTCTTCGCCGGGATCATGGGCTCCATTGCCCCGGGCTTCTATTTCCGGACCCGTTTGGGCTACTTCGCCACAGACATCGTCACCCTGGCCTTCCCTCTGCTGCTCAGCTGGGGCATGGCTGCCTGGCTTAAAGACAGACTGAGACCCTTACTCTTTCGGTCAGGAAAAGGGCCGGATGCGAGTGAAGACGAACAGCCGCTCTGGATTCCCCTGGTCCTGGGGCTCAGCGCGGCCTTTTTCCAACTCTGGCACCATGACATCCAGAATTTCAACTCCGTCGTTTTCTGCCTGGCAACGATTCTGGTGCTCGCCCTGGGGCGACCCAATTCCAGACCATATCTACTTTTCGGCCTGCTCCTGTTCGCCCTGTGCGCCTTTTCCGGGTGGTACGGCCGGGGCCTGGCCCTTGTTTTGTTCGCCGTCCGCAACATGCACCCCAAAATCAAGACATTTTACTATAAGCACACCCTCATCAATCTCGGCCTGCTCCTGGCCATCGCCCTGGCCGGTGACGTTTTCCTTGGCCCGTTGAACAGCATGTGGCACAAGGCCCATGTCTATCTCAAACCCCTGGCTGATCCTGCCCATCAGGACTTGCTCACCTTCCCGGGCATCACCCAGAGCGTGGTGGAGGCTCAGAACATACCTTTCCACGAGATATTGCAGGCACTTGCACCATATGATTGGGTCGCCTACGCTGGATTCGTGGGCATCTTCATCGTGACCGTGATTTGTCCTACGGCCGTGTTCATTTTACCACTGGCGGTCATGAGTGTGCTGGCTTCCAGTTTCGGGAGCAGGGTGACCATGTTCGGGGGCCCGGCAGTCGCCCTGGGCATGGCGGTCCTGATCAGCTGGGGACTGCGCAAATTTTTGCCGCAACGCCAAAACAAGCCGTATCTCGCCTTGCTCCTCCAAGCGGTCTTAGCCCTGGTCCTGACCTATCCCTGGCTATCCATGTACAGCCAAGTCGGTCCCACCCCGGTCCTGACCAAGTTCCACGCCATGGCCTTGACCCAGCTTGCCCAGATATCCCCGCCCAACAGCCAGGTCTGGACTTGGTGGGACTGGGGCTATGCCACGGACTACTACGCCAGGCGCAAAAGTTTTGCCGATGGAGGCAAACACAGTGGATCCCGTGTCTTTCCAGTGGGACTGGCTCTGTCAACGTCCTCTCCCCTGCACTCCACCCAAATGATAAAATTCATTGCCTCGGTCTCGAACCAGGGCAGCGATGGAAGTGAATCCTACCAGAACAGGCCAGCCGCCGAGGTCAATTCTTTCTTCAATAGTCTTGGATCAACAAAACGCGAATTCCCGAAGGTGCCGAACCAATATCTGGTGGTCACCTGGGAGAATCTGCGCCTAATATTCTGGGTATCCTTCTATGGATACTGGGATTTCGTGACAAAGAACGGAACCCATTTTCAATGCATGGAAATAAACAAAAACATCAATCTCGACAATACGATAGGCAAAGTAATGATTCCGGGCGAACAGCCCATTTCAGCTTCCAGTATTGATGTTTTAGGAGAACAGGGAATTCAGAGAAAGAGCTACCCCAACAACATGGGCCCACACCTTGTTTTCAATCAGCTTCGCGGGGAAGGGTATCTCATGGATGACAATGCTTACAACAGCATGATGGTCCAGCTTCTCATTTCGGATGTGAATGATCCCCGCTTCAAGGATTATTTCAATCTGGCCTGGGAAGGATTCCCGGAGGTTCGGATCTATCTGGTGAAATAAGATTGGATTGATTGAAAATATTCAGGGCGCAAGGTTCACTCCTTGCGCCCTTTTTTATGGATCTACAACTGGTTGGCCGAACTGACCCGCAGTTCTTTCAGACCTATTCCGCTCCTGACCATGATCAAAAGACTGCCTGCCGTGGTCGGAAGGTACTGGATCATATGCAGGGTCAGGGCGGCGGCCAGGGCCTGCTCCTTGCCTATGCCGAACCAGCCCAGGGACAGGACGATGGCCGCCTCGTACACCCCGAGGGATCCGGGCGTGGAGGGAAGGGACATGCCCAGGGTGGAGACCACGAAAACAGAGAGGGCCTGGAGAAAGGTCAAGGAAAACTTGGCCACCAGCCACAGGAAGAGGAAGACAAACGAGGAATAGGCCAGCCAAGCCAAAAAGGTGAAGCCGCCCAACACAAGGAAAAATCTCGGATGAAACCCGTCGCGCAGGTTGTTCAAGGTGTCCGTGGCCAACAGACGCAAGCGTTCGCTGGGGATCAGATGGACCAGAAAGGTTATGACTGGCGGCCATACCCCATAAACAAGCAAAAATATCCAGATTCCGCCCACGCCGAGAAGTAACGGGAGGAGGATCAGATCCTTTTGCATCAAAAAGGCTGTTGCCGCTCCGATGAGCAGAACCGCGTTCAAATCAAAGAACCTCTCCCAGAACACAATGCCCAGGCCTGTGCCCATGGAGATGCCGATCTTGCGGCGCAGGTAGAACACCTTGGCCAGTTCGCCCAGCTTGGCCGGCAGGATGTTGTTCAGGCCCAGGCCCAGCACCACAGAGGCAAAGGCGTGGCGCACCCTGGCCTTTCCCTGGCACAAAAAGACGATCCGGAAGGTGGAGGGCAGGAAAAGGATCAGGAGATAGGCTTGGGCCAGCAAGAGATTTCCAGGGCTGTATTGCCGAAGGCTCTGCCACAGCGTATCAAAATCAATGCCCCACACCGCATACAAGAAGGCCCCGCCTGCCAAGGCCAGGCGCAGGATCCAGGAGATGGCTTGTTTCATACGATTATCCCGGTGCGGATACCCTCTTCTTCAGATGAGGGAGGAGCGCCGTTGCCTTTCGGGCAATGGTTGTAGCTATAGCCGTCCTGTCGCTGAGTGACGCGGCAGCATTTCCAAGAAACGCCTTGAACCACTCCGGCCTTGGTCTGGATGTTGAAAGACCCCGATTCGCGTACAGCCACCCGGCCCTTGTGGGTTCCTGCTTTTTTGCCCTTAAGAACCACGGCGACAACCATGTCCCCGGTCTGAAATCCATGGACTGCCTTCTGCCGGGTCAGGCAGCCACGGGGGAAGCCGTAAGCCGTAAGCCGGGTGCGCTGGTAGCTCCCACGCCCCATGGCCTTGATGGACAGGACCGGCTGGTTCCAGCCCAGGAGATTGCCGACCGCGCCCACACAGGCCGCATCCAGGCAATGCGACTTCGGGATGTCCTGTCTGCATCTATTGAATTTGGTCCGACCGCCCGTCGAGGCCTCCACCGGAAGGCCGAAATTCTGAAGGCCGAAAAAGATCGCGTTCCGGGTCGCATTGACCGCTGCCGCATCGTGCAGGGGCTTCTTCAACTGAGACAGTATTCTTGCCAAGCGAGACTGGTCATCGGCCAAAAAATCCTGGATATAACGGTCGTCCTTCTTCTCGTTGCACTCCCGGCAGGCCAGGGTCAGGTTGCTTACTCGGTTCGAGCCACCCCGGCCCTTGGGGTGGATGTGCTCTACCTCCAGGGGGACGTTCGGGGTGTCGCAGTATGAGCACCTGCGGCCCCACTT
>CAILNX010000034.1 GCA_903835685.1 uncultured delta proteobacterium | reverse complement strand
GGCCTAGGGCCTCCTTCCGTTCCGGCTTCCGGCCCCTGCCCATTTTCCCGTTCATCCTTCACCATTTCTCGGTCCTCCTAAGACACATGGTTTCTCACAAACCCGTGTCCAAGAAAACCGGGTCCCCCTCAGCATGAGTGAAGACACGGTTTCCGGCGAGAACAGCCGGATGGTCGAGTTGCTTGAACGTCTGGCCGGGCTGGAAGGGATATCCCCCACTCGGCTGGACGGGGTGCGGGTCATGCGCAGCTCGAGCGCCCAGCCCAGGCGGCCGGTGGTGTACAGCCCGAGCATCGTCATCGTGGCCCAGGGCTGCAAGGTGGGTCACCTGGGCGCCAGCTCCTTCCGCTACGATCCGGGAAACTACCTGGTGCTCTCGGTGCCCATGCCCTTTGAGTGCGAGATCGCCCAGGCCAGCGCCCAGGCCCCCTTCCTGGGGCTCTCCGTGGGCGTGGACACGGCCGTGCTGGGCGAGATCATGGTGGAGATGGGCGAGCCCGCCCGCCAGAATTCAGCCGTGAGCGGGCTGTCCGTGGGCCGTATGTCCCCGGAACTGCGGGACGCGGCCCTGCGCCTGCTGGCCTGCCTGCAAAGCGATGAGGACAGCCGGATTCTGGGACGGCAGGTGGTGCGGGAGATCATCTACCGGGTGCTTGGGGACGAGCAGGGGGACGTCCTGCGCTCCCTCACCGGGGTGCACGGGAGTTTCAGCCAGATTGCCCAGGCCCTGCGGCGCATCCACACCGACTACCACACCCCCCTGGACGTGAGCACCCTGGCCCAGACCGCGGGCATGAGCGTGTCCGTGTTCCACCAGCATTTCAAGACCGTCACGGCCATTTCGCCCTTGCAGTACATCAAGAGCATCCGCCTGTTCAAAGCGCGCCTGCTCATGGCCCAGGACGGCCTGACGGCCAAGAGCGCGGCGGGCGAGGTCGGGTACGCCAGCCCCTCGCAGTTCAGCCGCGAGTTCAAGCGATTTTTCGGATCGAGCCCGGCCCAGGAAGTCAGCCGGGTGCGGGATCTCGGATTTTCCCGGTGAACCGGCCGCGTCCGCCCGCGTGCGTCCAACCCCTTTCAAGGAGCGTCCCATGAAAAGCACCGTGTATTACTGGAACCTGCGGGCCAGCATGAAGGCCCCGGCTGACCAGCGTCTGCGCCGCATGCTCAAGGTGGCCAAGGTCAACGAGCATCTCTCCTCGGGGGATCTGGCTGCGGTCAAGGTCCATTTCGGCGAGGCCGGGACCACCGGACACATCCAGCCCCTGTACTACAAGCCCATCCTGGATTTTTTGGCCAAGGCCGGGGCCAGGCCCTTTCTCACGGACGCCAGCACCCTGTATGTGGGCCAGCGCGGGGAGGCCGTGTCCCACAGCCTGGTGGCCGCGCGGCACGGGTTCGACCCCAACATCCTGGGCGCGCCGGTGATCATCGCCGACGGGCTGAAAGGGGCGGACCAGAAGGCCCTGCCGGTCAAGGGCAAACACGTGCAGAAGGCCTTTATCGCGGCGGCTATCGCCGAGGCGGATTTCCTGGTGGCCGTGAGCCACGTCAAGGGCCATGAGCTGGCCGGGTTCGGCGGGTGCCTGAAGAACGTGGGCATGGGCTGCGCCAGCAAAAAGGGCAAGATGCAGCAGCACGTGACCACCGGGCCGGAGCTTAAAGGCGAGAACTGCGTGGGCTGCGGGGCCTGCGTCAAGGCCTGCGCGGCCGGGGCCTTGTCCGTGAAGGCCGAAAAGGCGGCCATCAACCTGAAGAAATGCGTGGGCTGCGGGGCCTGTTTCCTGGCCTGCCGCCACGAGGCCCTGACCATCAACTGGCAGACCAACATCACGGAATTCATGGAGCGCATGATGGAGTACGCGGCGGCCGTGCTGCTCAACCGCACCAAGCCCAGCGCGCACATCAATTTCCTGACCAACATCGTGCCGGACTGCGACTGCATGGGCTTTACCGACGCGCCCATCTGCCCGGACTTAGGGATACTGGTCTCCCTGGACCCGGTGGCCGTGGACCAGGCCAGCGTGGACCTGATCAACAAGGCCCAGCCCCTGTACCCCAGCGCCCTCCCGGCCATGCTCAAGCCCGGGGACGACAAGTTCCTGGCCCTGCGGCCGCACATGCCCAAGGACATGGGCCTGGACTACGCGGAAAAACTCGGGCTGGGCTCCCGGGACTACAAGCTGGTGGAGGTGTAGGCTACATTCCCAGGGAGAAAGTCCGCTCCAGATCGTACTTGGAGTTGGCCCGAAAGGCGATCAGGGTCTCGGAGTCCGTGATGCCGGGGATTTTCAGGATGGCCCCGGGCACGATCTCGGCGATCTCGTCGATGTCCCTGGCCCGGACCATGACCACCAGGTCGAAGCGGCCGCCCACGGAATAGACCTCGCTGACCCGGTCCAGGTCGGCCAGGGCGTTGGCCACGTCCTGGACCTTGGCCGGCTCCACTGTCAAAAGCACGATGACGTTGACCATGACTGCCCCTTGGGTTGGGATCAGGGGCCGGGAAATCCGGCCCCGCCCCTATCCTATCCCGGAACGGCTTCGGGCTCAAGACGCCTGAGCCCGGCTCTGGCCTGGCTCTCGATCTGGTCCTTGGTCTGACCCTTGGACCCCGCCCGATTTTCTGCTACTCATCCCCTTGCCGCACGACAATCACCACCCTTTCCCTGTGAGGAGCAAATGCCCATGAGCGCCCCGGAAAAGAATCTGGCCCTGGACATGGTCCGTGTCACCGAAGCCGCCGCCCTGGCCTCGGCCCGTTGGATGGGCAAGGGCGACAAGAACGCCGGGGACCAGGCTGCGGTGGACGCCATGCGCCTGTCCTTCAACACCCTGGACGTGCAGGGCCGGGTGGTCATCGGCGAGGGCGAGAAGGACGAGGCCCCCATGCTCTACAACGGCGAGCGCATCGGCACGGGCCTGGGCCCGGCCGTGGACGTGGCCGTGGACCCGGTGGAGGGCACCAACCTCCTGGCCTACGGCCGCCCCAACGCCATTTCCGTGGTGGGCGTGGCCCCGGCCGGGGCCATGTTCGATCCTGGGCCGAGCTACTACATGAAGAAGCTGGTGGTCCCGGCCCCGGCCAAGGACGTGGTGGACCTGGATGCGCCCACCAAGGTCAATTTGAATCTCATCGCCAAGGCCCTGGGCAAGGACATCGAGGATTTGGTGGTCTTTGTCCTGGACAAGCCCCGGCACCAGACCCTGATCCAGGAGATCAGAAAGGCCGGGGCGCGCATCCAGTTGCACACCGACGGCGACGTGGCCGGTGCGCTCATGGCCATCGACCCGCGCAGCGATGTGGACGTGATGATGGGTACGGGCGGCACCCCCGAGGGGGTCATCTCGGCCTGCGCCATCCGGATCATGGGCGGGGAGATGTACGCCCGCCTGGACCCCCAGAAGGAGGAGGAGAAACGCGCCCTGGCCGAGGCCGGGGTGGACCTGTCCCGAATCTTCACCGTGTCCACCCTGGTGAACACCGACGACCTGTTCTTCTCGGCCACGGGTATCTCCGGCGGCACCTTTTTGAAGGGCGTGCGCTTCACCGGCACGGGCGCGCACACCCATTCCCTGGTCATGCGCGGCAAGACCGGCACCATCCGCTACATCGAGGCCGTGCACACCTGGGACAAGCTTATGAAGATCAGTGCGGTGAAGTACGACTAGCCGGTAAGCAGCACCCCCAAGCGCCGCAGATCGTCTTCCAGGGCCAGGGAGAGGGTGTTTACCTCCTCCTGGTTTCCGCGGATTGCGGCCTCTTCCAATTCCTGGGCCGTCTCCGAGCCTTGCCTGGCCCCCAGGGTCAGGGCCACGGCCCTGATCTTGTGCGCGGCCAGGCCCATGGTCTGAAAGTCCAGGCGCTCCCGGCAGGTCCGCACCTGGGCCAGGTAGCGCGGCAATTCCCCGAGAAAGACCAGCACCACCTCGTCCAGGAGGGACTTGTCCCCCCCGAACTGCGTGAGGGCCAGGCCCAGGTCCAGGCAGTCATGGGCCGTCTCGGGGTGTTGGCCCGGGCCTGAGACCAGGGTCAGGGGCCGGTCGCAGATGCGGTGGATGATGGCCGCAAGCTCGGGGAAGCTCACGGGCTTGCTGATGTAATCGTCCATCCCGGCTTCCAGGCATCTGGCCCGGTACCCGGTCAGGGCATGGGCGGTCATGGCCACGATGGGCGTATGCCGGTTGATCTCCCCGGCCTGCCCGGCCCGGATGCGCCGGGTGGCCGTGAGCCCGTCCATTTCAGGCATCTCCAGGTCCATGAGGATGAGGTCGTAGGCCTTGGCCGCAGCCAGGTCCAGGGCCTTCACCCCGTTCTCGGCCAGGTCCGGGACATGGCCCAGACGGCGCAGGAAGGAGGAGCCCACCTTGACGTTGATGGGGTTGTCCTCGGCCAAAAGCACGGTCAGGGGCCGGTTCTGGGGCGAGGCCAGGTCTGGTTCGGCCTGGACCAGTTCGGCCGGGTCGCCGGGTGCCAGGGCCAGGGTGAAGGAGAAGGTGCTGCCCTGGCCAGGGGTGCTTTCGACCCGGATGCTCCCGCCCATCATGCCCACCAGTTGCTTGCAGATGGCCAGGCCCAGGCCGGTGCCGCCGTACTGCCGGGTGGTGGAGGCATCGGCCTGGGTGAAGATCTCGAACACGCTGTCCAGGCGCTCGGCCTCAATGCCGATGCCGCTGTCCTGGATGGAGAAGAGCAGGTGGTGCCTTCCGTTCTGGCCCCCGTCCTCCAGGGCCGAGGCCAGTTTCTTGACCGCCAGGCGGACCCTGCCCTTGGTGGTGAATTTGAGCCCGTTGCCCACCAGATTGATGAGGATCTGGCGCAGCCGGGCCGGGTCTCCCCGCACGCAGGAAGGCACGTCCAGGTCCAGGTCATCCTCCAGGCGCAGGCCCTTGGCCTCGGCCTGCACGGCCAGGGTGCGCACGGTGGAGTGCAGCACCTCCCGGAGGTTGAAGTCCACGTTTTCCAGGGTCATCCGCCGGGCCTCGATCTTGGAGAAGTCCAGGATGTCGTTGATGAGCAGGAGCAGGCTGTCCGCTGACTCCTTGACCGTCTCCAGATAGTCCCGCTGTTCGCTGGTGAGCTGGGTCAACAGGGCCATGTCCGTGAGCCCGATGACCGCGTTCATGGGGGTGCGGATTTCGTGGCTCATGCGGGCCAAAAAATCGCTCTTGGCCCGGTTGGCCGCCTCGGCCGTTTCCTTGGCCGTGGCCAGTTCGGCCTCCATGACCTTGCGGGCCGAGATGTCCACCACGAATCCGTCGAAATAGAGGATCTCGCCCTGGGAGTCGCGAACGGCGCGCAGGTTCCGGGAGGTCCAGACGGTGGCGCCGTCCTGTCGCCGGATGAGGGCCTCGAAATCGCGGACCTCGTCGGTGTGCTCGAACAGGGCCATGAGCCGGGCGCGGTCGCCAGGGTCGGCGAAAATCTGGGTGGGGATGTCCGGCTCGGCCTCCAGAAGATGCCGGGAGGACTCGTAGCCGTACATGCGGGCCATGGTGTCATTGGCCGCGAGATAGCGGCCCTTGGGCGTGGACTGGACGATGCCCACGGGCGCGCTTTCGAAAATGGTCCGGTATTTCTTCTCGCTCTGGGCCAGGCGGGTCTCGGCCATCTTGCGGGCCGTGATGTCCGTGGCGAATCCCTCGATGCGCAGGGTCTTGTCATTCCCGTTCTTGACCGAGCGGGCGTTCAAGAGCATCCAGATCCGGGACCCGTCCTGCCGCAGGGCCTCGATCTCGAAATTGACCACCCGTCCGTCCTCGTCCAGCTTGCGGATAAGCCGAATCCTCTGGTCAGGTTCGGCGTAGAGTTGTCTGCCCACCGAGGTGACGGATCGGATGAGCTGGTCCGGGGAGTCGTACCCGAATATGCGGGCCAGGGCCGGGTTGGCCAGGAGGAAACGGCCGTCGGGCGAGGTATGGAAGATGCCTTCCTCGGCGTAGTCAAAGAGGTTGCGGTAGTGCTGTTCGGCCTGGCGCAGACGCTTGGTGCGGTCCTCGATGGCGTCGGCCATGGCGTCGAAGGCGTGGGCCAGTTGGGCCAGCTCCCCCTTGTGGTGGGGCATGCCGATGCGAAAGCCCAGATCCCCGGAGGCCAGCCGCTGGGTGGCGTCGATGAGCCCATTGGTATGCCTGAGGATGAAGACGTTGCCGAAAAAGTGCGCGCCCAGGAGGGCCAGAAAGGCCGCCAGGCTGAACAGGCTCACGTTGCGGATCAAAAGCTTGTCCGCCTGGGCGTAGGCCAGGCTGGTGGGGATACCCACCCGCACAAAGGCCTCCCGGCCGGGTTCGGTGATGAAGGGGGCAAAGGCGTACAGCCGGGACACCCCGTCCAGGCCCACGGACTCGGCCGAATCCAGCCCCTTGCCCACCAGTTCGGCCAGGATGTCCTGGGCGTTGGGGATGAGCTGGTCCTGCCAGCCCTCCCCGTCCGGATGCCGGGTGAGAAAGCCCCCGGTGTGGTCGATGAGGGACAGGGTGCCTCCCTCGGGCAGCCTGACCTCGGCGGTCATGGCCGTGAGCCATTCCAGATCCAGGGAGACCACCACCGCGCCCCTGAATTTCTGGTCCGGGCCGAACAGGGGCTGGGCGAGCTGGATCACGGATCGATTCGAAATCCGGCCTATCTGCGGTTCGCTGATGGTGAAGGCCCGGGTCTGGGTCAGGCGCTGGAACCAGTCCAAATCCCCCAGGCCCACTTTTCCGTGGGGGTCCAGGGCCGAGCAGACCACCCGGCCGTCCTCGGCCAGGACCATGAAATTGGCGTAGGTCGAGTGCTGTGCGCGCAATTTGGACAGAAAATCCGAGCAGAATCTCTTTTCCGGGACCTGGACCTCGGGCATCTGGGCTATGGCCAGCAGGAGTTGCCGGCCGCTGTCGATCAGGGACCGGCCGTTGCCCGCAGCCAGTACGGCCAGGCGGCGGGCGTCCTCGAAGCCCTCGATGCGGGCGTAGCGGCGGCCCTCGCTGTGGATATAGGCCGTAAATATCAGCCCGGGGATCACCGCCAGGAACACGATGAGAATGAGTCGGAAGCGCAGGCTGTAGAGCAGGTACCTGGCCATGGTCCTCTCCCCTGGGGTGGGGTTGAATTTCCCACAGGGCGATGTGATTATTCTTGGGTGAATATCTCAAGTATACACAACCCGCAATATGACCGGGATGATAAATGTATCAAAATGCAACATTCTCCGCGCAGGCGGTTAATGCATGCCGTTTGGCGGGTTATCTGATGAGCTTTGCCGCGAGCACGGGCCAGACCAGGTCCGGGGTGAGCGTGAGCATGCAGGCGTGGTGGCCTTCGGGACAGGCCGCGTGGCCGTGCAGGCCGCAGGGGCGGCAGGGCAGGTCCAGTTCCAGGACCGTGGAGCCGGGGCCGCGCGGGTAAAATCCCAGGGCGCGCACCGTGGGGCCGAACAGGGCCACGACCGGGGTGTCCTGGGCCCAGGCCAGGTGCATGGGGCCGGAATCGTTGGTCAGGTAGGCGTCCACCAGGCCCAGATGGGCGGCCAGCCCGGGCAGGGACAGGGTTCCGGCCAGGTTCAGGATGGGGCCGGGGCCAGGCTTGGCCTGGGCGATGATCCGGGCGGCCAAATCGGTCTCCGGGCCAGGGCCGCCGAACACCGCCGTGGCCACGCCGCTGGCCGAGGCCCGGGCGATGATGTCGGCGAAAAATTGGAGCGGCCACTGCTTGGTGGGCCAGGTGGACCCGGGGTGCAGGCCGAGCAGCGGGCCGGGACGCCCGGCGCGCCACGCCCGGGCCGCTTCCAGGTCCGGGCCGGGCAGGACCAGGCGGGGCGTGGGCAGGACCGGGTCCAGGTCCAGTGGCAGGCCCAGGGGCAGAAGAAGGCGCATGAGCCGCTCGATCTCCTCCAGGCGGTCGAAGTCCCGGCTGACCGTATGGGTATAGGCCAGGGCGCTGAGCCAGGGCCGGTCGTAGCCCAGGCGCACGGGCGCGCCGGACAGGGCGGCGATGAAGGCGCTGCGCAGGCTTGTGTGCGGGCTGATCCAGAGGTCGAAGCCTTGGCCGCGTAGCGAGAGCCCCAGGCGGGCGGCGGCGGCCAGGGAGCGGTCAGAGCCCCGTTTGGCGAAACCGTGCACGGCCGAGAGTTCGGGCTGGGCCGCGAACAGGGGTTCCAGGCCCGCGCGCACGAAGAAATGGATGTCCGCCCCGGGCCAGGCGGTTTTGAGGGCCGCGATCAGGGGCAGGGTGAGCACGGCGTCGCCCAGAAAGGCGGTCTGCCAGACCCCGATCTTGCGGAAGGGGCCCAAGGGCGGGCTCATGGCGCAGACCCCGGGAGGAGTCCGGCGGCCAGGAGCTGGGCAACCAGCCCCGGGCAGTCCCGGGCCAGGAAGTCCGGAGCCGCCAGGCTCAAGGCCTCCAGATCCACGTTGCCGCTGGCCACTCCGGCGGCCAGGGTTCCCGCGTTTCTGGCCGTCTGGATGTCCATGGGGTGGTCGCCGACCATGAGGGTGCGGGCCGGGTCCGCGCCCAGGCGGGCTACTGCGGCCAGCAGATGGTCCGGGTGGGGCTTGACCCGGGGCACGTCCTCCCGGGCCAGGAACACCGGACAGAAGTCCAAGAGGTCCGGGAACACCGCGCGCACGGCCGCCGTGCAGTTGCGGGTGACCACGGCCAGGCCCAGGCCCCGCGCGCTCAGATCCACAAGCATCTCCCGGGTGGAGGGAAAGAGCCGCCCCTGCCGGGCCGCGTCCATCTCCATGGCCGTGATGACCAGCCGACCCCGGCTGGTGAGCTCCAGGGCCAGGTCCGGGTCCTCGTCCCTCAGTTCCAGGGCCACCTGGTCCAGCCATTCCAGGGCCGGGACCTCCGGGGGACAGACCAGGTCCTCCTCGTCCAGCACCCCCTGGGCCAGGGCCGAGACCTTGCGCTTCATCAAGGCGAAATCAATGGTCAGTTCGGCCAGGGTGCCGTCAAAGTCAAAGACCATGGCCGAGATCAATTGCTTTTTGCCCATTTCATCCTCTGAAGCCTTGCCGGGCGTCACCCGGCCATGTACATGGCTGAAATGTCGCCGCGTTTGCGGTCAATTCTTTCTCGGAGCCCTGCACGTGTCACACACCTATGACGTGGTCGTGGTCGGATGCGGCCCGGCCGGGTCCCTGGCCGGGTACGTCCTGGCCAAGAAAGGCCTGTCCGTGGCCATGCTGGACAAGGCCGTCTTCCCGCGCAAGAAGCTCTGCGGCGGGCTTTTGACCTGGAAGTCCATGCTCACCCTGGAGCAGGTCTACGGCGAGACCCCGGAGTCCCTGACCCGGGCCGGGATCATCGACTTTGTGGCCGACCGCTACTCCATCGCCCATCTGGACAAGGTCCTGGTCAGCGGCCAGGCCGCCTATCCCTTCCACCTGGTGGACCGGGAGGCCTTTGACCTGCACCTGCTGCAAAAAGCCGTGGCCGCCGGGGCCGTCCATTATGCGGACACCATCGCCACCGGGTGTATCCCGGAAACCGGGGTGGTGACAACTGCCACGGGCAAGGCCTACCTGGGCCGCATGGTCATCGGGGCCGACGGGGTGAACAGCGTCATCCGCCAGAGCCTGTCCATCCACAAGCAGAGCTGGCGGAACAACCTGGCCTCCACCATCGAGATCGCCGTGCCCCGGTCCCGGTGCCCCCGCCAGGTGGATTTCCCGGAACTGTACACCGGGTTCATCAAGGCCGGGTACTGCTGGGCCTTTCCCAACAAGGAGAACGTCATCCTGGGCATCTGCGGCCTGACCCGCAAGGAGCGCAACATCAAGGCCCTGTTTCAGGAGTTTCTGGCCAGTTGGGGGCTCACCGAGTACAGCGACATCTCCTTCCTGGGCCACCCCCTGCCTTACGGGAACTTTTTGCGCGAGCCCGCGTACGAGAACGCGCTCCTGGCCGGGGACGCGGCCGGGTTCGTGGAGCCGCTCTTCGGCGAGGGCCTGTTCTACGCCATGCGCACAGGGCTGTACGCGGCCCAGGCCGCCCACGCGGCCATCGTGGACAACGCCGATCCCCGGCGGGCCTATCTGGAGCCCTTGAAAAAATACATCTTCCCGGAATTCGTGTGGTCCAACCGCTTGCGCTGGTTCCTCATGTACACCCTGACCTATTTCAGCCGCTTCTCCCTTCAGGTCTTTGTGGGCTCCCACAAGGGCCTGCTGGCCGAGATGGTCCACGGGACCCGCTCCTACCGCCATCTGCGCAAAAAGGAGTGGGACCAGGTGGTGCGCCCTTGAGCCCTCCCTTGAGCCCGCCCCTGCATCCAGAGGGCCGGGACCCGGAGCGCTTCCGGCACGGGGGCAACCTGCGCCGCCTGGCGGACAAGGCCAAATGCGCGCCCGGGGACATCCTGGACTTTTCCGTGAGCGTGAACCCCCTGGGGCCGCCGGACTGGCTGGAAGAGGAAGTGGCCGCCGCCCTGGCCGAGGTCTCCTGCTACCCGGACCCGGACAGCGCCGAGGTGACCCTGGCCGCCTGCGAACTCTACCAGGTCTGGCCCGGCGAGGCCCTGGCCGGGAACGGGGCCTCCGAGCTGTTCACGGCCGCCGTGCGCCTGGCCCCGGGCACCCAGGCCGTGATCCCGGTCCCGGCCTACGTGGACCTGGCCCGGGTCTGCGAGTTGGAAAATCTTACCGTGCGCACCCTGGCCATGGACCCGGCCAAGAATTTCGCCCTGGATTTCACGGCCCTGGCCGCGCTCATCGACCAGCCCTCCCTGGTCTGCCTGACCACGCCCAACAATCCCACGGGCCACACCCTGGATGCGGGGTCCATCCGGGACCTGGCCACGGTCCGGCCTGAGAGCCTGTTCATCGTGGACGAGTCCTTTGCGGATTTCGCGCCCGGCCTGGACCGCCTGACCCGCAAGCGGCCGGGGAACGTCCTGGCCCTGGTGTCCCTGACCAAGTTTTTCTCCATCCCGGGCCTGCGCCTGGGCCTGGCCTTCGCCGCCCCGGAGCTCATGGCCCGATTGAAACCCTTGCTGCCGTGCTGGCCGGTGAACGCCCTGGCCCAGCGGGTGGGGGCCAGGGCCTTGAAGGATAAGGACTATGCAGAGCGCACGGTGCGCCGCACGGCCGAACTGCGCGAGGCCCTGGCCACGGATTTGCGCGGCCTGCCCGGGATCAAGGTCTTTCCGGGCCAGGCCAATTTCCTGCTCTGCCAGGCCACCCGGGTGGGGGCCAGCGCCAAGGATCTGGCCGAAGGCCTGCTGGGCAAACGCATCGCCGTGCGCCTGTGCGACAATTTCGAGGGCCTGGACCACACCTTCTTCCGGGTGGCGGTCAAGGACGCGGCGGCCAACGCCTGCCTGAAGGAGGCCCTGGCCGCCCTGTCGGGCTTGAAATCCCGGCCCAAGGCCAAGCCGCATACCCCCGCCCTCATGGTCCAGGGCACCTCGTCGGATGCGGGCAAAAGCGTGCTCACCGCCGCCCTGTGCCGCATCCTGCTCCAGGACGGATACGTGGTGGCCCCGTTCAAGGCCCAGAACATGTCCCTGAACTCCTTCGTGACGGCAGACGGCCGGGAGATCGGCCGGGCCCAGGCCACCCAGGCCGCGGCCTGCCGCCTGGCCCCGGACGCGCGTATGAACCCCGTGCTGCTCAAGCCCGGGTCGGACACGGGCTCCCAGGTGCTTATCCTGGGCCGACCCGTGGGCAACATGAACGTGGCCCAGTACGTGGAATACAAGCCCACGGCCTTTGCGGCGGCCAAGAAGGCCTACGACGAGCTGGCCGCCGAGGCCCAGGTCATGGTCCTGGAGGGCGCGGGCAGCCCGGCCGAGGTGAACTTGAAGCAGCACGACATCGTGAACATGGCCATGGCCGAGCACGCGGCCGCCCGGGTGCTCCTGGTGGCGGACATCGACCGGGGCGGGGTCTTCGCCTCCATCCTGGGCACCCTGGCCATTTTCAATGCGGCCGAGCGGGCCCGGGTGGAAGGCTACGTGCTGAACAAATTCCGGGGAGACCAGAGCCTGCTGGACCCGGGGTTCGCTTTTTTGCAGGCCCGCACGGGCAAGCCCTGCCTGGGCGTGGTGCCCTGGCTGGCGGATATGGGCCTGCCCGAGGAGGACTCGGTGTCCTTCAAGGCGGCCATGGGCCATGAAGCGGCGGCCACCTCGGACCAGGTCCTGGACATCGCCTGCCTGGACCTGCCGCGCATCTCCAATTTCACGGATCTGGACCCCTTGCGAGTGGAGCCGGACGTTCGGGTGCGCATCGTGCGTACGGCCGCCGAACTGGGCCGTCCTGACGCGGTGATCCTGCCCGGGAGCAAGAACACCCTGGCCGACCTGGCCTATTTGCGCAAAAATGGTCTGGCCCAGGCCCTTCTGGACCTGCCCGCCTCCACCCGGGTGGTGGGGATCTGCGCCGGGCTGCAGATGCTCGGGCTGTACGTGGCCGACCCCCTGGGCCTCGAATCCACCCAGGACATCGCCGATGGCCTGGGGCTCCTGCACCTCCAGACCACCCTGGCCGAGGAAAAGACCCTGCGCCGGACCTCGGCCGAGCACCTGGGCCTGGGTGTCGCGGTCACGGGCTACGAGATTCACCACGGCGAGACCCATGCCCTGACCGAGGAGGCCGTGCCCCTCCTGCGCGAGACTGATGGGCAGAAGGGTGGCCGGGACGTGGGCCGGGATGTGGGATGGTCCAGCCGGGACGGCCGGGTCTGGGGCACGTACCTGCACGGAATTTTCGACCAGGACGCCTTCCGCCGCCGCTTCCTGGACGGCCTCCGGGAGGCCAGGGGGCTCGCACCACTGACGGAAATTCAGGCCGTGTACAGCCTGGAGCCTGCCCTGGACCGTCTGGCCGAGGTGGTGCGGGGGTGCTTGGACCTGGGACGTATCTACCGGTCTTTAGGTTTGTGAGGTTTTGGCCGAAAGGAAGGCAGGACGGACATCCGGAGGAAATATGAAATTGACCGACGAGCAGTTGCACATCTGCAAACAATTTCTGGACCTGTACATCGGAAACCGGGAACTCTTCACCACGGTCGAGCTTTTTCCCGAGAACTGGAAGCTCTACCGGGCCGTGGTGCGCACCCTGGGCATCATGAACTGGGAGACCCCGGAGCTTTCCGGTGAGCGGGTCTTCCTGGAGCGCACCCTGGGCGAACTGACCGAGCCCGTGGTCATCGACGTGGGCGCGCACGCCGGGGACTATTGCCTCTTGGCCCTGGCAGCCAACCCGAAGAGCCGGATCTTCGCCTTCGAGCCCCACCCGGGCACCTTCGTCAAACTGGCCGAGGCCGGGCTGGCCCACGGGTTCGAGGTCTTCCAGGAAGGCTGCTCGGATCAGGCCGCCGAGGCCACGCTCTACGACTACCCGGACCAGCCCGGGTCCCAGCACGCCTCGGTGTACAAGGATGTCCTCGAGCATATCCACAGGAGCACGGCCGAGGGCCACCCCATCCGGCTGGTGCGCCTGGACGATTTCATCCGGGAGCGGAAGCTCTCCCGGGTGGACCTGCTCAAGATCGACACCGAGGGCCACGAGATGGCCGTCCTGCAAGGGGTGGAGGAGTCCATCCGCTCGGGCCTGGTGCGGACCATCCATTTCGAGTTCAACGAGATGAACGTGTACTCCCGCTGTTTCTTCAGGGATTTCATGGACTTCTTGCCAGAATACGACTTCTTCCGGCTCCTGCCCGACGGAATGGTGCCGCTCAAGTCGTACAGAGCCCTTGATTTTGAGTTCTTTGCCTATCAGAATATAGCCGCCGTGCGCCAGGGATAGGCGCGGGCCAGACAGGACCGGGCCAGCCTGACGAACAGGGGCCAGTCCGACGAACCAGGGAAGGTATGCAGGCCGCACGCGAACCTTTGAGGACCCCGGTCCTCTTTCTCCTCTTCAATCGCCCCGAGCTGACCCGCCGGGTCTTTGCCGCCATCCGGGCGGCCAGGCCCGCACGGCTCTTCGTGGCCGCCGACGGCCCCCGGCCGGAGAAGCCCGGCGAGGCCGCGCTCTGTGCCGAGGCCCGGGCCATCCTGGCCCAGGTGGACTGGGACTGCCAGGTGCAGACCCTGCTGCGCCAGGAGAACCTGGGCTGCAAGAAGGCCGTGGCCCAGGCTATCGACTGGTTCTTCGCCCAGGTGGAGGAGGGGATCGTCCTGGAGGACGACTGCCTGCCCGGCCCGGACTTCTTCCCCTTCTGCCAGGAGCTTCTGGAACGCTTCCGCCACGACACCCGGGTCATGCTGGTGTCCGGGAACAATTTCCAGTTCGGCCAGGGACCCCAGGATCACAGCTATTATTTCTCCCGCCACCCGCATGTCTGGGGCTGGGCCACCTGGCGGCGGGCCTGGGCCTTGTACGACCCGGACATGGCCGGGTGGCCGAAATTCCGGGATGAGGGGCGGCTGTTCGACCTGTTCGGCCGCCGGGTGAGCCAGGCCTACTGGACCCGGATCATGGACGAGACCCATGACGGCCGGTTTTCGACCTGGGACTACCAGTGGATGCTCACCTGCTGGGCCGAGGGCGGCCTGGGCCTGATCCCCCGGGAGAACCTGGTGGCGAACCTGGGCTTCGACCCCCGGGCTACCCATACCACCGCGCCCACGGGCTACGCGGACCTGCCCGCCGGAGGCCTGGACTTTCCCCTGGATCATCCTCCGTTCCCCATCCCGGACGCGGCCGCCGACCGGCGCACGGAATTCACCCGGCTGCTTTTCGCCGAAGTGGACTGGCTGCCTGCCGCCACCCTGGATTTGATCTTCTCTCTGCGGGACCAGGGTCGGCACGACCAGGCCCTGGCCGCCCTGGCCGAACTCCTGGAGCATTTCCCCGGGGACCTGGAACTCACCCGCACCCGGGGCGGGCTTCTGGTTGCGGCCGGAAGGCACATGGAGGCCGTGGGCCTGTTCCAGGAGCTTTTTGCCGTGCACCCGGACCATCCGGATATTTTGCTCAACGCCTGCGACGCCCTGCGCCACGCCGGACACCTGGACGAGGCCCTGGCCCTGTGCCGGGAGATCAGGGGCCTGGCCCCACATTTGACTGACCTGGATCGCAAAGAGGGGCAGATTCTTGACGCCCTGGGCCGGACCCCCGCAGGCAACCCCCGGTGAAGGGGCTTGGCATGAATTCTGCTTCGTTCCGGGCCGAGTACTCATTCAGCGGCCCCTGAAAACGGCCACAAGGAGGCGGCCCATGCCCGGCCCGGACATTCTTTTCGTCCATCTGCCTTTCCAGGAATTCGGCGTGATCCAGAAACATCTGGCCGATTCCACTCCCTATGGCCCGCAGTTGGTCATGCCCCTGGGGCTCATGTACATTTCTTCCTACCTGAAGGCCCACGGCAACCCCGGCCAGGTGGCGCTCCTGGACTACGAGCACCTCCTGCGCCACTGCCAGCGCCACGCGGATATCGAGGCCTTCCTGCGGGACGAGGCCCGGGCCAACGTGGACTTCACCCCGGACATCGTGGCCATTTCGCTGAATTTCTCCCTGTCCTGGCCCTATTTCGAGCGGGCCGCGCCTGTGCTCCGGGCCTTGTGGCCCCAGGCCACCTTCATCGTGGGCGGCATCCACGCCACCAACACCACCCGCTATATTCTGGACAGCACGGACGTGGACTACGTGTTCCGGGGCGAGGGCGAATTGGCCTTCACCACCATGGTGGACCAGTACGCCAAGGGCCAGCCCCTGCGCGTGGACGGGCTGTACTCCCGGGCCGACGCGGGACTTAATCCCGAGCTGGTCCTGGGCCAGCCCGTGGAGGACCTGGACACCCTGCCTTTCCCGGACTGGGACCTCCTGGACATGGAGGCCTACCTGACCACCTCCTCGGGCTGGCAGTGCTGGATATTGCCCCCGTCAAAAAAGCGCGTGGCCCCCATCCTGACCTCCCGGGGCTGCCCCCACCAATGCACCTATTGCTCGGGCCGCACGGTGCACGGCCGTCGGGTGCGTTTCCGGTCCATCGAGAACGTCATCGCCGAGGTCCGGCACCTGTACGAGAAATACGGGGTGACCCTGTACATCCCCTTTGACGACATGGTCACGGCCAAGCGCAACCGCCTCTTCCGCCTCCTGGACGCCTTCGAGGCCCTGCACATCCCGGACGTGGAGATGCAGTTCCCCAACGCGCTCAACGTGAACACCACGGACGAGGCGGTCATCGACCGGCTCATGGCCTGCGGCACGAAAATCTTCAATTTCGCCGTGGAGTCCGGCTCGCCCTACGTGCAGAAGCACATCATCCGGAAAAACTGCGATCTGGACCGGGCCAAGGATTTGATACGAATGTGCCGGGAAAAAGGGGCCATGACCATCTGCTATTTCATCTACGGGTTCCCCAAGGAGACCCGGGAGATGATGGACGAGACCAGCCGCTACATCCGGGAGCTGGAGACCGATTGGGCCAATCCCCAGATCGCCGTGCCCCTGGTGGGCACGGGCATCTACAAGGAATTTGTCGAGATGGGGGCCATTGCCCAGAACGATCCGGCCTTGTGGTCCAACGCCTTTTTCTGGGAGCGGCCCTTTGACACGCCGGAGGTCAGCGCGGCGGACTTGAAGGCCCTCATGACCCGCTCCCACTACGAAGCCAATTTCGTGTTCAATCCCAACCTGAAATACAAGAACCTGGACCGGGCCCTGTCCATCTTCCAGACCACGGCCGACACCTTCCCGGCCCACGTCTTCGCCCGCTACGGGCTGTACCTGACCCACACGGCCCGGGGCGAGACCGAGGCGGCCGAGGCGGCCCTGCGCCAGATTCGGCGGCTGGTGGCCCTGAATGGTGACGCGGCCCGGGATTTCGAGGCCCACAAGGACCTGTTCGCCGAAGCCATCAGCGGCACCCGGCGTTTTTTCGAGGAGCCCTTCGGCCATGTCTTTGCCCTGCGTGACGCGGGCCGCCATGCCGAGGCCCTGGCCCTCCTGGACCGGGTCATCGAGGAGAACCCCGGGGACATGGAGGCCCTGCGCACCCGGGGCGGCGTGCTCTCGGCGGCCAGGGACTTTGACCGGGCCGTGGCTGCCTTTGGCCAGGTCCTGGAGCGCGAGCCCTTCCGCCTGGACGTGAAGCTGAACATCTCCGATGTGCTGCGCTATGCCGGGCGTTCCCAGGAAGCCCTGGCCGTGCTGGCCGAGATCGAGGCCGTGCGGCCGTTTTTCCGCGAACTGGCCTGCAAGCAGGCCCAGGTTCTTGAGGCCATGGGCCGTCCCAAGGCCGCCGTGCGGCTGTTCATCCGTGAATTCACGCGCTACGGGGACGAGGGCATGCTGATGCGGGCCGAGGGCCTGCTGGCCTCCATGGGCCGGACCGGCCTGGCCGCCGTGGTCCGCGCCTGCCGGGAAAAAAACCAGGCCGCGCCGCGCACCCGCCGCCTGACCGCCAGGCGCAAGGCCCGGCACGACATGGCCCGGAATTCGGGCCGTCCCAACGTGCTCTTCGTGCATCTTCCGCTCTACAGCTACGGAACCATCCGGGACATCCTGCTCTCGGAAAAGACGCTCTTCCCCCAGCTGGTCCTGCCCCTGGGCCTTCTGTATCTGTCCTCGACCATCAAGAAGCACAGCGACCTGGGTCGGGTGGGGCTCATCGATTACGCCCTGCGGCTCAAGGATTCCGTGGTCTTTGACCAGGAGCGCGAGTTCATCCGGGAGGAGACCGTGCGCTCGGTGGGATTTACCCCGGACATCATCGCCATTTCGTTCAATTTCTCCGTGTCCTACTCCATGTTCAACCCCATCCTGGAAGTGCTCAAGGAACTCTGGCCCCAGGCCGTGACCATCGTGGGCGGGGTGCACGCCAGCAACACCACGCCCATCCTGTTGCGCAACCATCTGGTGGACTACGTGCTGCGCGGGGAAGGGGAGATCGCCTTTGTGGACTTCGTGGCCCGCAAGGGCCAGGGCCGGTCCATGGACGGGATCAAGGGG
Source organism: uncultured delta proteobacterium (assembly GCA_903835685.1). Lineage (GTDB taxonomy): Bacteria > Desulfobacterota > Desulfovibrionia > Desulfovibrionales > Desulfovibrionaceae > CAILNX01. Next base: position 62,975 of record CAILNX010000034.1, on the reverse strand, counting down.
CTCTACGCCCGCAAGGATCTGGTGCAACTGGGCGGCCTGGAAATGGCCGAGCCCGTGCCGGACCTGGACGAGCTGCCCTTTCCGGACTGGGACATCCTGGAGATCGACGGGTACCTGGCCCCGGAGACCGGCTGGCGCAACTGGCTCATGCCGCCCGGGACCAAGCGCTCGGCCGGGTTCCAGGCCACCCGGGGCTGCCCGAACAAATGCACCTACTGCTCGGCCCACACCGTGCACGGCCGCAACGTGCGCTTTCGCTCGGTGGATAACGTGCTGGCCGAGGCCCGCATCCTGTACGAGAAATACGGGGTGAGCCTGTTCGTGCCCTGGGACGACCTCATGACCGCCAACAAGAAGCGGCTCCTGGCCATCCTGGCCGGACTGCGGGCCATGAACATCCCGGGCCTGGAGATGCAGTTCCCCAACGGCCTGCACGTGGGCACCATGGACGAGGAGATCATCGACGCCATGGTGGACACTGGGTGCTCGGCCTTCACCTTTGCCATCGAATCCGGGTCCGAGTACACCCAGAAGAACATCATCAACAAGCGCTGCAACCTGGACAAGGCCCGGCGCTTGATCGAGTACGTGCGGAGCAAGGGGGTCATGAGCATCTGCTACTGGATCGTGGGCCTGCCCGACGAGACCAAAGAGCTCATGGCCGAGTCCTACGCCTACGCCAAGACCTTGAGCACGGACTGGATCGTGTTCTCCAAGGCCATCCCCCTGGTGGGCACGGAGATATTTCGCAAATACGTGGAGCGGGGCTATTTCAAGGCCGACGACGTGTCCCAGTGGACCGGCAATTCCTTCTATTTGCGGGCCTTTGACACCGAGGAGGTCAGCGCCTACGAGCTGTCCGACCTGGTCTGCCGCATGAGCTACGAGTACAATTTCACCCGCAGCATCAGCCTGCGGGACGGGACCTACCAGAGGGCCGTGGACATCTACGCCACCTTCCTGGCCAAGGACCCGAACAACATCTTCGCCCTGTACTGCACCTCAAAAGCCAAGGCGGGACTGGGTCAGATGGAAGAGGCCAAGGCCCTCCTGGACCGGGCCAGGGAGCTGGCCCAATGCTCGGACCAGGGGAGATTCGATTTCGCGGCCTACGGGGATTTGCTGCCGGATTTGGGCCTTCCCTGGACGCCTCCGGTCCACCCCATGAAGAACCCGTTGTTCCGGAATCCGCCGTACTGATGGGGAATCCACGAAAGAGGCCACAAAGAAAAAGAAAAGATAAGTAGTTATAACAAGTTATATGTATATTTTATTTTTCTTTTCTTATCTTGTTCTTGGAACACAGCACCAGGAGCCTTGAGCTTTCATGAGTAATGCAAACGATTTCGGTCCAGGCATCATCCGCTCCATCGAGCTGACCAACACCTGCAACCTGCGCTGCCCCCAATGCTTCCAGGGCAAGGCCAAGGTTCCGGCCGGGCTCATGGACGAGGCCACCTTCCTGGCCTGCCTGGAGCACGCAAGCGGCTACACCGAACTGAGCTGGCGGGGCGAGCCCCTGCTCCATCCCCAGTGCGTGGACTGGGCGGCCCGGGCCAAGGCCCTGCGGCCGGACCTGTACCTGGGCCTGCACACCAACGGGATTCTCCTGACCGAGGCCATGTTCGCGGATTTGAGCGCAGGCGGCCTGGACTGGCTGCACGTCAGCCTGCACACCCCGGACTCCTGCGCCCGCTACAAGGAGGTCCTGGCCTGGAAGGAGAAGAGCGGCTCGGGCGTCATGGTCTACGCCGAGGCGGACAACACCCAGGAGGAGCTGTACGCCCTGGCCGAAGGCCTGACCCTGGACCGCTTCGAGAGTTATCAGGCCGCCAACTGGGCCGGGTACCTCACCGGATACAAGCCGGTGAATGCAGACCCGGCCGCCCACGCCCGGGCCTGCCCCTGGATCGTGGACAACACCTTTACCGTGGCCTTTGACGGCACGGTGAACGCCTGCTGCTGGGATTTCGAGCTGCGCCACGCCCTCGGCCATGTGCGGGACTTCGCCACTATCCGCCACCATCCGCCCTACGAGCTGTGCGTGAGTTGCATCTGGGTGCGCCACCAGGACGAGCGGACCCAGGAGGCCCTGGCGGAGTACAAGGGCCACGCCTTGGCCCGGTTCCAGGGCCGGGTCTACGCCTGGCCCCTGGTCCTGGGAGAAATGTCCCTGCGCGAGCCTGAGGCTCGGGAGCAGGCCGGGGTTTTCTGCGGCCATGCCCTGGCCCAGGTCACGGAAATGATCGACCGGCTGGAGGCCGGATGCCATGTTTAAGCACATCCTCATCACCGGCGGGGCCGGGTTCGTGGGTTCCAACCTGGGCCTGTCCCTGAAACGCGATTTGCCCGGGGTCAAGGTCACGGCCCTGGATAACCTGAAGCGTCGGGGCTCGGAACTGAACCTGCCGCGCCTGAAAGAGGGCGGGGTGGACTTCCTGCACGGGGACATCAGGAGCCCCGAGGACCTGGACGCGGCCGGGAACCCGGACCTGATCCTGGAATGCTCGGCCGAGCCCTCGGTCCTGGCCGGGTACGGCGGCTCGCCCGCCTATCTGCTGAACACCAATCTCCTGGGCACCATCAACTGCCTGGAGTTGGCCCGCATGCGCGGCGCGGCCATGATCTTCCTGTCCACCAGCCGGGTCTATCCCATGGCCCCCATCCGGGACCTAATCTTCCAGGAGACCGCCACCCGCTTCGAGCTGTCCGGCCCCCAGACCCTGCCCGGGGTCAGCCCGGCCGGAATCGCCGAGACCTTTCCCTTGGACGGGGCGCGCACGCTCTACGGGGCCACCAAGCTGGCCTCGGAGCTGCTCATGGCCGAATACGGGGAGATGTACGGACTCACCGCCGTGGTCAACCGCTGCGGGGTGCTCACCGGCCCCTGGCAGATGGGCAAGGTGGACCAGGGCTTCATGGTCCTGTGGGTGGCCAAGCACATTTTTGGAGCCAAGCTTGCATACCTGGGCTATGGGGGCACGGGCAAGCAGGTGCGGGACATCCTGCACGTGGCCGACCTGTACGAGCTCGTCCGCCTCCAGATGGACGACCTGCCCCGGCACCAGGGCCAGGTCTACAATGTGGGCGGCGGCCCCGAGGTCAGCGTGTCCCTTGCGGAGCTCACGGCCCTGGCCCAGGAGGCCACCGGCCAAAAAGTTGACATCCAGGCCGTGCCCGAGACCCGGGTGGGGGACATCCCCTGGTATCTGACGGACACGGCCAAGGTGCGGGCGGCCACGGGCTGGGCGCCCCGGACCTCGGCCCGGGACATCGTGGCCGACATCGCCTGCTGGATCGAAAAAAACAGGGAATCCCTGCGACACATCCTGTGAGGGCTTGAAACAATGGACATCGCACTGGTCACTGGCTCGGCCGGACTCATCGGCTCGGAAACCTGCCGCTTCTTCCACGATAAGGGCTTTCTCGTGGTCGGCGTGGACAACGACATGCGCCAGGTCTTTTTCGGGGCCGAGGCCTCCACGGACTGGAACCGCAAAATCCTGGAAGCCGAGCTTCCCCGCTACACCCACCGGCCCGGGGACATCCGGGACCTCCCGGCCATGGAGAAGATCTTCGCCGAGTTCGGGGCGGATATCAAAATCGTCATCCACACAGCGGCCCAGCCCTCCCACGACTGGGCGGCCACGGACCCCATCACGGATTTCACGGTGAACGCCAACGGCACCCTGGTGCTCCTGGAGATGACCCGCAAGCATTGCCCGACGGCCTCCTTCATCTTCACCTCCACCAACAAGGTGTACGGGGACACGCCCAATTTCCTGCCCCTGGAGGAGCTGCCCACCCGCTGGGAGGTGTCCCGGGCGCACCCGTATTTCGAGCGCGGGATCGACGAGGACATGAGCATCGACCACACCAAGCACAGCGTGTTCGGGGCCTCCAAGGTGGCGGCCGACGTCATGGTGCAGGAATACGGCCGCTATTTCGGCATGAATACCGTGTGTTTTCGGGGCGGCTGCCTCACCGGCCCGGCCCACTCCGGCACCCAGTTGCACGGGTTTTTGAACTACCTCATGCGCTGCGCGGTGACCAAGCGGCCGTACACGGTCTTCGGGTACAAGGGGAAGCAGGTGAGGGACAACATCCACTCCCACGACCTGGTGAACATGTTCTGGCATTTCCACGTAAAGCCCCGGCCGGGCGAGGTGTACAACGCCGGAGGCGGCCGCCACTCCAACTGCTCCATGCTGGAGGCCATCAGCATCTGCGAGGAGATTTCCGGCAACACCATGGACTGGACCTACCAGGAGACCAACCGCATCGGCGACCATATGTGGTGGGTGAGCGACGTGAACAAGTTCCAGACCCACTACCCGGCCTGGGAGTACCAGTACGATCTCATGGCCATCATGACCGACATCCACAAGGGCTGTGTGGCCGCGTCATGCGCATCCTCCTAGCCAACCCCCCTTGGAAGAAATCCGCCCACCTCTACGGGGTGCGGGCCGGATCGCGCTGGCCCTTCACCATGCGGGCCGACGGACCCAAAAGCCTGACCTACCTGCCTTTCCCCTTTTTCCTGGCCCAGGCCGCCGCCCTCCTGGAGCGACAGGGGGGGGCAGAAGTCAAGGCCCTGGACGCCATAGCCGAGGGGCTCACAAACGAAGAGTACGAGGCCGAGGTCGTGGCCTTTGCCCCGGACCTGGTCCTGGCCGAGACGGCGGCCGCCTCCTTTGCCCAGGACGCAAGGCACGCCCGGCGCACCCGGGAGCTTCTGCCCAAGGCCCTGCTGGCCTGGGCCGGTCCCCAGGTGACCATCCATCCGGAGACGGCCCTGGCGGACAATGGGTGCGTGGATTTCTGCCTCATCGGCGAATACGAATGGACCCTGGCCGAAATGGTCCAGGGGCTCCTGTCCGGTTCATTTGCGCCGGAAAAGGTGCGTGGCCTGGCCTGGCGCGGGGAAAACGGGGCCATCCGGGCCAACGCCCGGCGGGACCTGGGCCGCCTGGACGACCTGCCCTGGCCGTCCTGGGGGCATTTCCCCATGCTCAAGTACCGGGACCCCTTTTGCGGGGTGCCCGAGCCCATGGTCAACATGCTGGCCAGCCGGGGCTGTCCGCACCGCTGTGACTTCTGCCTCTGGCCCGAGACCATGTACGGGGGCAACGTCTACCGGGTGCGCGACCCGCAGGATGTGGCCGAGGAGATGGCCACGGTGGTGGGCCGCTACGGGTTCAAGACCGTGTATTTCGACGACGACACCTTCAACCTGGGTAAGGCCCGGGTCCTGTCCCTGGCCCAGGCCATTGGGGACAAGGACCTGGGCGTGCATCTGGCGGTCATGGCCCGGGCCGACGGCATGGACGAGGAGACCCTGGACGCCCTGCGGGCGGCCGGGCTGTTCGCCGTGAAATACGGCATCGAGTCCGGGAGCCAAAGCGTGGTGGACGCCTGCGGCAAGGGTCTGGACCTTGAGACCGCCCGGCGCATGGTGGCCTACACCAAGAAGATCGGGGTGCGCGTGCACCTGACCTTCACCCTGGGGCTCAAGGGCGAGACGGCCGAGACCATGCGCCAGACCCTGGACCTGGCCCTGGAGCTGTCCCCGGACTCCCTGCAACTGTCCTTTGCCACACCCTTCCCGGGCACCCGCTTCCACGCCTGGGCCAAGGACAAGGGCTATCTTCTGGCCACGGACCACGAGTTGTACGACGGCGGCCAGGGCTGCGTGGTGCGCACCAAGGAATTGACCGGCACGGAGATCGAGGCCGGGGCCGAGGCCTTCCGCCAGGCCTGGAAGGCCTTTCGGGAGGTCCGGGGTTGATGGACATCTCCCTGTACCTGCCCTGCTTCAATGCCGAGCCCTTTCTGGAGCGGGTGCTTCCGGCGGTATTCGCCCAGATCCTGCTCCCGCGCGAAATTTTGATTATCGACGACGGGTCCACGGACAAGACGGCGGAAATGGCCCGCACACTGGGCGCGTGGTCCCCGGTCCCCCTGCGGGTGGTGTCCCACGGGGAGAACCTGGGTCTGGCCGAGGCCCGGAACACGGGCCTGCGCGAGTCCGCCGGGGCCTTGGTGGCCTCGCTCGACGCCGACGTGGTGGCCGAGCCGGACTGGCTGGCCGCCCTGGCCGCCGAGATGGACGGCCCGGGTCGGGAGGTGGTCTGGGGCGTGGGCGGGGAGCTTATCGAGGGCCACCGAATCGCCCCGGGGGACCGTTGGCGCGACGCGCACATGCGCCAGAGCTGGGGGCCTGTGCGGCGGGAGAAGCCGCCCTTTCTGTTCGGGTCCAACACCCTGTTCCGCCGCGCGGCGCTCACCGAGGCCGGGGGCTACGATCCCCGCTGCCGGACCAATGCCGAGGACGTGAAGCTCTGCGAGAAGATACGGGACCGCTGCACCCTGGTGTACACCCCGGCCGCCCGCTGCACCCATCTGCGCCAGGACACGGCCCTGTCCGTGGCCCGGACCTGCTGGAAATGGCATTATTTCGGGAGCTACGCGCCCGTTGACCTGGCCGGGACCCTGGCCGCCAACCTCCGGGACCTGAAAAAGGCCCTGCGCCTGCTGGCCAAGGATTTCCAGGACCGGGACCCAGGCAACGCCCTGGTCAGCCTGCTCTTTCTGGCCGGAGCCCTGTTCTGGGACTGGCGGGAGCTGGCCCGTGCCTGTTCGGCCCAAAGGCGGGGGGCATGAAGGCCGCGGTGTTCGGCACCGGCTCGGGCGCGGATCTGGCCGAGGAGAACCTGAGCGCCTTGGGCTTTGAAGTGGTGGCCTATCTGGACAACGACCCGGCCCAACAGGGCGGGACCTTCCAGGGGCGGCCTATCGTGCGCCCGGACTTGGCCTCGAGCCTGGGCTGCGACCTCTTTCTCACGGCCTCCCACGCCCACGCGGCCATGGAGGCCCAACTCATCGGCCTGGGCATTGGCCGGGAGCGCATCCTGTCCTTCCCGGGCATCGAGGACCCCGAGCGCGGGCTCTACCACCGCCTGGGCCAGGCCAGGTATCAGCACCCCCGCTGGCGGGTGCTGAACATCCCCCTGAACTGGGCCTGCAACCTGTGCTGCCGCCACTGCATCCGCCTGAAGCACACAACCGAGTGGGACTGGACCCTGGACCAGGACACCTTCCTGAAGCTTCTGGACGGCTTTTCCCCGGAGCGCTTCGAACTCCTGGCCATGCACGGCGGGGAGTTCACCCTGGTGCCGGGCCTCATTCCCATGCTTCAGGCGGCCGTGGCCCGGGGCTGGACCCGGTTCAGCTTCGTGACCAACGGCACGGCCCGGGACGACACGATCTTCCGCTACCTTCTGTCCAACAACCTGCTCGCGGACCTGTTCATTTCCGTTGAGGCGGCCTCCCCGGCCCTGTACCGGGACATCCGCTCCGTGGATTTCGACCGGTTCACGGCCTCTGTCCGCCATTTGGCCGGGCTGAAAAAGACCTACGGGGCCACCGGGACCCTGTTCTTCAACGTGACCTGCATGCGGGCCAACCTGGCCGAGATGGCCGATCTGGTGGACCTGGCCGCTGACCTGGGCCTGGACGCCGTGTCCTACGTGCCCATGTACACCTACGAGGAGGCCATGGGCGAGATGCCAGCGGACTTCCCGACGGACAAGCTGTGCGTGCCCGGCCAGCGCCTTTCGGACATCCCCAGGGACCAGGTCCTTCAGGCCTTTGCCCGGGTCCTGGCCCGGTCCAAGGAGCGCGGGGTGCGCGTGCTCCTGCCCGAGGCCTTTCCCGAGCTTTCGGGCCGTCCCCGGTTTGCGTCCACGCCCCCGGCCGCCTTCCGCTGCTTCTCGGCCTTTGAGTGGGTGGCGGTGCGGGCCGACGGCGAGATTTTTCCCTGCTGCCTGCACGGGGCCGCCCTGCCCTCCATGGGCAATGTGCTCGAAAAACCCTTTGCGGAGATCTGGAACGGGCCGGGGTACACCCGGCTGCTCTCGGGCCTGGCCCCGGGCGGGCGGCCGCACGGCCGCTGCTTGACCTGCCCCACCTTTCTGGGCATGCGGGCCGTATGATGGACAATGCTTTGGCGCGGGGTTTGCAATCTTTTTGGCGCGTTGTTTTTCGCCGGTCCCGTGGCGGCAGGTCATAAGGCCGCCTGAACACCGAACGAGGTTCCCATGCTGGTCGTCTTGAGCCACGTTGGCATCCGCAACATCGGGTTCGACGCTTTCGAGCGTCATTTCACGCCCACTTTCGACGGGCTGGACACCTACATCATCCCCTACGGCCTGACCCTCATCGGCGGGGCCTTGAAGGCCGCCGGGCACGAGGTGGAGTACCTGGACCTGCGTCTGGTCACGGGCTGGGAAGAGGTGGAGACCCGGCTCAAGGAAATGAAGCCCGGGCTGCTCGGTGTCGGATTCCAGACGCCCAACCGGGAGTTCGCCATACGTTTGTGCGCCATCGCCCAGTCCTTGGGCATCCCCACCGTGGCCGGAGGGCCGCACGTGACCTGCGCGCCCTACGACGGCCTGGCCATCCCGGAATTCGACCACGTGGTCCTGGGCGAGGGCGAGGAGGTGATGGTGGACATCGCCGCCGCCTATAGCCAGGGCCGCAAGCCGCCCCACGAAATCCACCCGACCCCGCTGAAAGACATCGAGAACCGGCCCCTGCCCTATCTCTCCCCGGTGTACGAGAACATCGCCCGGCGCAAGCACTGCGGGTTCATCGTCACCAGCCGGGGCTGCCCGGGTCAGTGCAAGTACTGTCAGCCGGTGCAAAAGGCCCTGTACGGCCCGCGCATCAAGATGCGCTCGGCGCAAAGCATCATCGCCGAGATGGACCGCTTCCTGGCCATGGGCATCCGCAAATTCTTCATCATGGACGACATGTTCGTGGTCAACCGCACCCGGGTGCGCGAGTTCACGGACATCATCACCGAGCGCAAGATGGACGTGGAATACGACATCAGCGCCCGGGTGGACTTCTTCGACCAGGACATGGCCGACCGCCTGGCGGCCACGGGTTGCAACCTGATCAGCTTCGGATTCGAGTCCGGCTCGGATCGCAAATTAAAACTCATGCACAAGCAGACCACCCGGGAAATGAACCTGAAAGCCGGGCGCATCTGGAAGCGCACGGGCAAGCTGACCCTGGCCAACATCCTGGTGGGCGTGCCCGGTGAGACCGAGGAAGACATCGCCCTGGACTACTCCTTCATCGAGGAACTGGCCCCCTCGGCCTTCTACTACAACTGGATGGTGCCCTTTCCCGGCACCCACTATTTCGAGGAACTCAAAGCCGCTGGCCAGCTTCTGACCACGGACTTCAACCACTACGAAATGAACATCGTGCGCAAGATGCCGCTCATAAAAACCGTGGATTACGACCTGGTGCGGCGCTGGGAAGAGAAATTCGACAAACTGCGATCGGACAACGCCCAGTCCCGTTTCGACCAGGGGCTGGAACTCTCCCGCCAGGGCAAGAACCTGGAGGCCGAGGCCGAGTTCCGGCGGGCCATCAAGTTGGACCCGGACTTCCCCTATCCCCATTACGATTTGGGCGTGGTGCTCAAGCGCACCGGCCGCCGGGACGAGGCCCGGGACGAGTTCCACAAGGCTGCGGACATGGCCCCGAACTTTCCCTGGCCGGTGTTCGACCTGGGCCTTTTGCACCTGGAGGACCAGGAGCCGGGCAAGGCCGCCACCTACCTGGCCCGGGCCGCCGACCTGGACCCCTCCTTTCCCTGGTTCCACTTCCGCCTGGCCGAGGCCTTGGCCGCCCTGGGCCGCAAGGCCGAGGCCGAGGTCTCCTATCGCCGGGCCATGGACTTGAAACCGGACGAGGAGCGCTTCCGCCAGGGCCTGGAAGCCCTCGGGAAACCGGGGCAGACCCCGACCGGGAGGACAAGCGCATGACCAGGATTCTGGTCTGGGGCGCGGGCCTGGGCGCCCAGGCCCTGTACAAGGCCCTGGGTGTGAACGCGCAGTGCGTCACGGCCTACGTGGACGCCGACCCGGACAAATGGGGCGCGGACTGGCTGGGCCGCAAGGTCATCGCGCCAGCGGACGCGCCCGGCCAGGCCCACGATTTTCTGGTCATCGCCTGCCAGGCCGTGGCCCAGGTGCGGGAAGAGGCCGTGCGTCTGGGCCTGCCCCTGGACCGGATCGTGCCCTTTCTGGAGGACCCGGCCGCCTGCCTGGAGCGCCTGGGCTTTGACGTCTGCCTCTATTCCGAGCACATGGAGCTCTGCGGGGACCGGGTCAAGGCCACCCCGATCACCCATCCCATCGGGACCAAGATGATCCAGGACGTGGCCCCGCTGGTTCCGGTCCGGGAGCAACAGGCCCTGGTCCGCCGACTGCTGGACGCCTATTTGCGGGCCAGGGCCGAGACAGCCAATATCCCTCCTCTGTACCGGGCCGGGGAGAACTGGGGAATGCTCCTGGCGGACACGGCCAGAGCCCTGGAAAGCCTGGACCCGGCCGCAGCCGTGGGTCCGGTCACCGAGACCCTGAACAATTTCTGCCGCCACGACGCCAGCCTGTACATCATGGGCGGCCGCCAGGAGTTCAAGCGTTTTTGCAAGGCCAGGAGCCTGCCCTGGCTGGCCCACAATTTTCAGGTCTGGCAATACAGCCTGGACCCGGCCCCGGACCTGCGCGAGGCTGGCCTGCCGCCCATCGGCAACCCCTACGGGGTCCTGGTGGACGGGGCGCTCATCAACTGGAACTCCTTTCCCAACCATTTCCGGGCCGCCAACTGCCTGCGGCTCCTGGCCGATGTTCCCCGGCCCGTGGTGGCCGAGATCGGCGGGGGATTCGGCGGGTTCGCCTATTTTCTCCAGCGCATGGGCCGGCCCGTGGCCTACGTGAATTTCGACCTGCCGGAAAACCTCATCATTTCATCCTATTATCTGAACATGGCCTATCCGGATAAACGCATCCTGCTCTTTGAGGACCCGGACCTGGCGCTCACCCCGGCCCTGTTCGAGGACTACGACATCCTGCTCATGCCCAATTTCATGGTTCCCCGGCTTGCAAACATGAGCGTGGACCTGTTCATCAACACCATCAGTTTTTCCGAGATGGAGCTGGCCCAGGTGGAGGAATACCTGGCCCAGATCGGCCGCACCTGCCGCCGCTATCTCTACCACGAGAACCTGGCCCACATCCCCCCGTCCTACAAGGGCTACCCGGCCCGCGTCTTCCCGGCTGTCCCGAACTTCCGGGAGCTGTCCGTGTCCGTGTCCCGCTGGATGGGCCTGGACGCCTATGCCGTGAACCACACCTACCTGGAGCACCTCCTGGTGCGCCAAGGCCTGGCCCTGTAAGCGAGAGGCCCCGGTGAACCCGCACACCCTGCATTTCCAGCTCACCGAGCGCTGCAACCTGGCCTGCCCGGGCTGCTATCTGCCCGAGCGCACGGGTCCGGGCAAAAGCGCGGCCGAGGTCGAGGACCGGGTGTTCGGACCCCTGGCCGCGAGCGGCGTCAAATTCACGACGCTGACCGGGGGCGAACCCCTGGTCCACCCGGGCTGCGCGGAGATCTGCGCGGCCTCGGCCCGCCATTTCCAGGAAACCCAACTGGTGTGCAACGGCACCCTGCTGACCCCGGACCTGTTCTTCCACCTGGCGGACCTGGGCGTGTCCTCCTTCAAGGTCTCGGTGGACGCCCTAGACCCCGAGGCCCACGACCGCTCCCGGGGCAAGGCCGGGACCTTTGCCACGGTCATGGGCCATTTGCGGGCCATTGCCGACGACCCGCGCCGGGCGGCCTGTCCGGCCCAGATCGGGACCATCACCATCGTCTCCCCGGACAACGTGGCCCATCTGGCCGATCTGGCCCGGGAGCTCCTGGGCCTGGGCCTGGACAGCGTGCTCTTCCAGCCTTTCCACCCCTTTGGCCCGGTGTACGGTCCTGACGGCGACACGTACGGCCCGAAGCCCGGACCTGTGGTACGGCCCGAGGCCGATGCGACGTTCCTGAATCTTCTGGCCGAGCAGGTGGCGGCCCTGTCCGACCTCAAAGCCCGCGAACCGGCCCGGGTGGACAACTCCCTGGAAATGCTCGCGGCCCTGCCTGAATTTTTCACCCGGCCCGGCGGACCCCGACAGGTCTGCGGGGCCAACCGCTTCATCTTCGTCAATTCCGCCTTGGAGGCCCGGGGCTGCCTGTTCTGCGAGCCCCTGGGGTCGCTTTCGACTCTCTCTCCTGAAGAACTCTACGCCTCGGCCCCCTGGCGGGGATTCCAGCATTTCCGGCGCTCCTGCCGCCTCTGCCTCATGGGCTGCCAGTACATCGGCAAGGCCCAGCGGCTCATGGAGCTGGGGTTCGATCTGCTGAAACAGGAAGAGCCGCGCAAGGCCCGGCGCGTGTTTTCAGCCTCCCTGGCCCGGGCCGAGTCCCCGGGCGCGAGGCACGGCCTGGGCAAGGCCCTGTCCGACCTGGGGGACCAGGAGGCGGCCGTGGCCCTGCTGCGTCAAGCCTGGGAGGAGTCCCCCCGCTGCCTGGCCGTGGCCGTGGACTTGGCCGGGGCCTTGCGCCTTTCAGGCCAGGAGGACGAGGCCCTGGCCCTCCTGGACCTCGTCCCGGCCAGGAGCGGCTACCAGGCCCGGGCCTGCCATTTGCGTGGCCTGGTCTTCCAGGGACGCGGGGACCTGGACCGGGCCGAGGCCGAACTCTCCCGGTCCGTGCAGCTCGACACCCACGCCTATCCCCGGGCCGACCTGGGCGACCTGCTCCGCCGCCGGGGCCGGGCCGCCGAGGCCCTGCCCCTGCTGGAGGAGACCGCCCGGCTCTATCCGGACAATGCCCATGTGCGGCACATGCTCGGCCTGGCCCTCCAGGATGTGAAGGACCACGCCCGGGCCGCCGAGTCGCTTTCCGCCTCCGTGGCCCTGGACCCGGGCAAGCCCTTTTCCCGCTACGACCTGGGCGTGAGCCTCATGGCCCTGTCCCGGGACGTGGAGGCCCTGACCCATCTGTCCCGGGCCGTGGATTTGGACGGAAATTTCCCCTGGTCCCGGTTCAACCTGGGCATGGTCTTGCAACGCCTGGGTCGCCCGGCCGAGGCCCTGGCCCATCTGGAGGCTGCGGCCGCTCTGGACCCGGGCTTTGCCTGGTTCCACTGGCGGCTGGCCAATGTCCTGGCCCAGCTCGGCCGCTCCGTCCCGGCCCTGGCCGCCTACGACCGAGCCGTTAGCCTCAAGGCCGATTTCGCCCGTTTCCATCTGGACCGGGCCTTTCTGCTGGCCGCCCTGGGGCGTCCGGCCGAGGCCCGGGCCAGCCGCGAGAAAGCCCTGGCCCTGGACCCGGCCCTGGCCGAGGCCCCGGCCTCTGTCCCTCTTCCCCGGACCTTTCAGGAGTAAAGACCATATGGCCGCGCCCAAAACCTTTTCCGAAAAATGCTGGATCAGCTTCAAGCGCCAGGTCCTCTTTCGCCTGGATCTGGTCCTGGCCCTGGCGCTCATGGGGGCCTGGTTCGTGGTGCTCCTGCCCGTGGCCGCCCTGCGCCTGGCGGGCCAGTGGGTTCTGGTCAGCCTGCGCGTGCTGTCGGCCGGGGCCTTGGCCTGGGAGGGCCGGGAGGTGGTGCTCTTCTCCTTCGAGGGGCACAAGGTGGCCCCCACCCGGGTGCGCTGCTACCATTTTTGCGACCATCTGAAGAAGATCGGGGTGAACGCCTCGGTCTACGCCTACTGGGACCGCTTCCGCACCCTGCACCATTTCCCCTTCCCCTTCCGGCGCATCTGGGAGGTGGAGAAGATGATCTACAATTTCATCGCCTTCTGGGAGCTTCTGCCCAAAGGCCGGATGATCATCTTCGAGCAGCGGCCCAACTACGATTTCCTGGTGCCCCTGGCCCTGAAACTGGTGAACGGCTCGCGCATCGTCATGGACATCGACGACTGGATCCTGGACTACCGGGTCTTTGGCACGGTGCAGGTCAAGAAGCTCTTCGACTTCTTCGCCTCCTACTGCGACACCTGCGTGGTCTCCAGCCGGGATCTGGAGGACCGCATCGGGCGGCATTTCCGGAACATCCCGGTCATCCCCACCTATGTGGACATCGAGAAATTCCAGCCCGTGGACGCCCCCAGGACCCCCGGCCAGCCCGTGCTCTTCTCCTGGGTGGGCACGGTGTTCCAGGACTTCACTTACGACAACGTCATGTTCATGGTGGAGAGCTTCGCCCTGGCTTGCGAGGAGCTGAAGAAACGTGGGGAGTACCACCGCGAGGCCCTGAAACTGTCCATCGTGGGCGGCGGGGACTTCTACAAGCGGGTCCAGGAGCAGATGGCCACGCGGTTTGCCGAGTATAACATGGAGGCCCCGGGCTGGCTGGCCCCGGACCAGATGCCCGCCTATCTGGCGGCCATGGACGTGGGCCTGTACTGCCTGGTGGAGCCCTCGCATTTCCACAAGAGCAAGAGCCCCACCAAGGTCTTCGAGTACATGGCCTGCGCCAAGCCCACCATCTCCACCATCGTGGGCGAGGCCCCCTATTTTCTGGAGCACGGGGAAACTGGGCTTTTGGCCCGGGATATGCAACAATTCGCGCAAAGCATGGTCGAGCTTTTCCTTTCCGGGGAGAAGCGCAAGGCCATGGGAGCGGCGGGCCGCCGGGCCGTGGAGCAGCGCTTCAACCTGGACCGGGCCTGCGCCGAACTGAAAACCGTTCTGCTGTCCTAGAATAATTATTCTTTTTTAAGAGGGATCGACCATGAAAGTATTCTTCGGCAACGCACCCTGGAGCAAACCCGGTTTCTACGGTGTGCGCGCGGGCTCCCGCTGGCCCCATTTCGAGAACGACGGCTGCCCGTACATGCCCTTTCCCTTCTTCCTGGCCTACGCCACCTCGCTGCTGAAAAAGAACGGGATCGAGACCAAATTGGTGGACGGGATCGCCGAACGCATCAGCGACGACGAATTCCTGGCCCGGGTCAAGGACTTCGCCCCTGATGTCGTTCTCTACGAGATCTCCTCGGCCTCCCTGCGGGTGGACTTGAAAATCATCGCCGCCACCCGGGCCATGCTCGGCCCCAAGACCACCATGGTGGTGGCCGGTCCCCATTTCGGCATCTCCGAGGCCTCCTTCCTGGACCAGCACCCGGACATCGACTACGCCCTGGTCGGCGAATACGAATTCAATCTCCTCTCCCTGGTCAACTGCCTGAAGGAGGGCGGGGACGTGTCCGCAGTCCCGGGCATCATCTATCGCGACGCCTCTGGCCAGGCCGTGAAAAGCGCCCACGTCTTCATGCAAAAGGACCTGGACGCCTTCCCCTGGCCCGCCCGCGAAGACCTGCCCATGATGAACTACTGGGACAACCCCGGCGGCATCCCCACCCCCAGTCTGCAAATCATCGCCTCCCGGGGCTGCCCCTTCCAGTGCATCTTCTGCACCTGGCCCCAGCTCATGTACGGCGGCAACACCTACCGCACCCGCTCGCCCAAGGACGTGGTGGACGAGATCGAACATTGTGTTGCGACCTACGGATTTAAATCCTTCTATTTCGACGACGACACCTTCAACGTGGGCAAGCCCCGCATCCTGGCCCTGGCCAAGGAGATCAAGGACCGGGGCCTGAACCTGCCCTGGGCCATCATGGCCCGGGCCGACCAGATGGACCGGGAGATGCTCACCGCCCTGCGCGAGGCCGGATTGGCCGGTCTGAAATACGGCGTGGAGTCCGGGTCCCAGGACCTGCTCAAATCCGCCTGCAAGGGTCTGGACCTGGAAAAGGTCAAGGAAACCGTGAAGATCACCCGGGAGCTGGGTATCCGCTACCACCTGACCTTCATGATCGGCCTGCCCGGCGAAACCTGGGACACCATCCGCCAGACCATGGACCTGATGGTCGAACTGGACCCGGACAGCATGCAGCTCTCCATCGCGACGCCATTTCCGGGCAGCCGCTTCCACAAGCTGTTGGAAGAGAAAGGCTTCCTGGTGAGCCGGGACTTAGACGACTACGACGGCTACCACCAGGCCGTGGTCCGTACCGAGGCCCTGTCCGCCGAAGACCTGGTCAAGGCCCACCACATGGCCGAGGAAGCCTGGCACAAGCATGTGGAGGCCCGGAGGGCCAAGGTGGCTTGATGACGCGCTCGTCCCAACCGCCCCTGGTCTCGGTCATCGTCCCCACCTACAACCAGGCCGAATTCCTGGCGGCCTGCCTGGATTCGATCTGGTTCCAGGACTGGCCGAATCTGGAAATCGTGCTGGTCAACGACGGGTCATCCGACGGCACGACCTTGGTCCTGGAAGATTTCCTGCGGGATGTGGAAAAGGACGAACGCTCCTTCGCCAGTTATTACGACCAGGAACGGGACGAGATCAGGCGGGTCCACCATCCGAGGTATCAGCGGGAGGGCCGCGTCCTGCGCGTCCTGACCCATGAGAAGAATCAGGGCCTGGCCCCGACCCTGAACACGGGTTTTGCGGCCTGCGCCGGGAAATACTGCACCTACGTGCCCTCCGACGATGCCTGCTTTCCGTCCATGCTTTCCGAGATGGTCGCCGTACTGGAGCAGGGCGCGGACTTCGTCTACGCGGACATGTTCATCGTGGACGGCGGGGGACGGATACTCAGGCAGTTCTCCCTGCCGGAGTACTCCTTTCAGGCCTGTTTCGCGGACTGGTATCTGTGCGGCGTGGCCAAGCTCTACCGCCGGGATTTGCACGAGCGTTTCGGCTGGTACGACCCGAACCTGTTGGCCCACGACCACGAGCTGTTCCAGCGTTTCGCCCTGAACGGGGCCGTGTTCCGGCACATCCCCAAGGCGCTCATGAGCCTGCGGGATCACGACCGAAGCCGGGAGGTGGACCTGCACGCGCCGGAAAGCTGGAAGCGGCTGTTGGAGGAATCCAAGAGGCTGGTGGGGGAGGCGAGGGCGTTTCTGTCCCGGCAGGGGTGAGCCAGGGGAATTTCAGGACCAATGACCATGAATCGGCCCGGAAGGCACATGCCTGCCGGGCTTTTGCTTTCGCAAAAACAGGGTCAGGGCTTGGCCGAGTCCTTGAGAGGCGCGGCCGGTTCCGTGGGGGACTGTTCCGGTTCAGCGGGAAGGTCCACTGGCCCGGCCAGGGACGCTACCGGGTCCGGGGCCTTGGGAAGCTCGGACAATTCAGCCAGGAGCTGGTCCGGGTCCGGGCACACGCTCGTCCCGTTCCTGCGGGCGATGACCGAACTCCGGATCTTCCCGAGGAGCCAGAGGAGCCCGAAAAAGCTCATGACCCCGCCCAGGATATAATACTGGGCGTGCTTGAGCTGGTCCTCGGACACGAACTGGGTGGCCACGCTGCCCAGATGGTAGCCCGCGTACCCGAAACTCACGGCCCAGACCACCGCGCCCATGAGGTTGAAGATGAAGTAGCGGAACGGATGCACGTGGCTGATGCCCAGGGAGAAGGGGGTCACGTTGCGCAGGCCGTAGAAGAAGCGGAAGCTCAGGATGAGCAGGTTCTGGTGCTTCTTCAGCAGGTCTTGGACCTTGTCCACCTTGCTCTTCCATTTGCACAGGCGCTTCATGATCCATTTGCTGTTCCATCGGCCCACGTAGAAGGCGAACTGGTCCCCGGCGAAACTCCCGGCCAGGGCCGAGCCGATGCAGTAGTGCAGGTCCAACTGGCCGGTGTAGGCCATGAATCCGGCAATGATCAGGATGGTCTCCCCTTCCAGGAAGGTGCCGATGAAAAGGGCCAGATATCCGTAATCTTGGAGCAGGGTTTCCAGGGACACGCAGGGCTCTCCATGTGGACGTGGGCCGAGGCAGGACGCCCGCAGCCAAAGGACCTATCTATCGGGTCTTGGCCCAAAGATCAAATCTGGAGCGAAGATGGGGCGGAGCCCGCCCTGTCGGGAGCCCTAGCGGGCGGTGAAGCGGTAGCCCACCCCGCGCACGGTCTCCACCCAGTCGGCGTAGGGGCCGAGCTTCTGGCGCAAACGGCGGATATGGGTGTCCACGGTGCGGGAATAGCCCTCGAAATGGGTATCCCAGACCGTGTCCAGCAGGGTGTCCCGGGTGCGGACCTTGCCCGCGTGCCGGATCAGTTCCGAGAGGAGCTTGAATTCCGTGGCGGTCAGGGCCACGTTCTCGTTGTCCACGGTCAGGGTGTGGGCCTGGAAATCCACCACCAGGCCGTCCCTGGACCATTTCTCGGTCGGGGCTTCCGCTCCGGCCCCGGCCCGGCGCAACACGGCCCGCACGCGCAGGGCCAGTTCCCGGGGGCTGAAGGGCTTGGTCATGTAGTCGTCGGCCCCAAGCTCCAGGCCCACGATGCGGTCCACTTCCTCGGCCTTGGCCGTGAGCATGATCACCGGCACGCCTGCCGTGGCCGGGGATTGCTTGAGCCTGCGGCAGACCTCCAGCCCGTCCATGGCCGGGAGCATCAGGTCCAGGACCACCAGGGCCGGGCGTTTGTCCAGGGCCACTTTCAGGCCGGCCTCGCCGTCGGCGGCGCAAAACACTTCGAACCCCGAGGCGCTTAAGGTGTACTCCAAAAGCTGTCTGGTGTCCGGGTTGTCCTCAACGACCACGATGCGTTCCTTGCTCACGGTCAGCTCCACGGGTTGCGGTCTTGAATCGGACTTGTTCTGCCTTGGCCCTGCGACACAAACACGGCGACTCTGTGTCAATCATGCAACATTTGCCCGTCTTCCGTCCAGTGCTCTTCCTGGCTGGCTCCTTTTCCCGCTTAACTTTCCCTTCAAAATCAGATAAGGCAGGAAAGCCTTTCCCGCCATGGACCGCTGGAACCAATCGAGGGAGCCATGCTCAGCCCGTCGCCGAACCTGAAGAGTTTCTACAAAGGCCAGACCATCTTCAAGGAAGGTCAGGAATCCAATGTAGCCTACCTGATCCGCAAGGGGACGGTGCTCATCTGCAAGACCATCAACAACAAGCGCATTATCCTGGACCGGCTCAAGGAAGGGGAGCTTTTCGGGGAAATGGGGGTGATCTCCCGGGCCCCGCGCACGGCTGACGCCGAGGCTGCGGAATTCTGCGAACTCACCGTGGTCACCGAGCAGATGATGACCAATCTGCTCTCCCAGTGCCCGCGCACCATCCAGCATTTGACCAAGCTTTTAGTCCGCCGCATGCAGAAGACCGATTCCCTTCTGCCCGAGAGCGACGCCAAGAGCACGTTCTTAAGCGTCTGCCGCATCCTGGAGATGTCCTTCCGCCTGCACCAGTCCACGCCCCCGGCCGAGGCCCGCAAGAATCCCAACCACGGCATGGGCCTGCCCTATTCCAAGGCCTCCAAGGCCATCAAGGACATCATCCTGGTCAGCCAGCTCGAGATCGACGCCATCCTGGACAAGCTGGCCCGGTTGCGCATCCTGACCGTGCAGACCCTCAAGGGCTCCGGGGTGTTCAACGAGCGGTTCATCAACCTGGCCGACCCCATGACCTTTCTCTCCGTGGCCGAGAGCCTGTTCAAGGAGCTCCAGCGCCACGACTACACGGCCACGGCCGAATTCGCCTACGAGGACATCTACGAGCTGGCCGAGTACGTGGAGAGCGAGCCGGAGATCATCTACAAGAAGATCAGCCAGGGCGAGATTCCCGAGACCCTGTTCTTCTTCAACAAGGCCCACACCCATGCCTGGGCCGACCAGAAGGGCAAGGATTTCTTCAAGAAGGTCAAGCGCCGCAGAAAGTCCGTGGAGGATTTCGAGGACGTTTCCGACGTGCAGTTCATGGACGGGGCCACCCTGAAAGAGGCCCTGACCCGCCTGGGCTACTACAAGATCGGGGTGCTCCTGGCCATTGCCGACGAGGAGACCAGAAGCAAGCTGCGCTCCTGCCTGGCCAAGAAGATCGCCTCCGTGGTGGAGGAAGAGGCCGGGCGGCGGCAGGTGGATGAGGCCGAGGCCCGGGACATCCAGGACGAGCTCATCGCCCTGCTCAAGGAGCTCAAAGGGGTGCAGGGATGAACATCGCCACCATCCTGGGCATCGTCTTCGGCGTGGGCATCCTGGGCCTGGCCACCTACAGCGCCACGGACTCCGTGGCCGTGTTCATCAATGTGCACGGCATCGCCATCGTGCTCGGCGGGACCATTGCGGCCACCTTCATCTGCTATCCCTTGAAAGAGGTCATGCGCGTGTTCGGGCTCTTCGGCATGGCCTTGAAGGCCGAGGAGTTGCCCATCGGCAATTACATCAACGTGCTGGTGGGCCTTTCCCGCGACGTGGGGGCCAAGGGCGACTCCCATCTGGAGCAGAAGATCCGTTCGGTGGACAACGATTTCTTCAAGAGCGCCCTGCAGATGCTCTCGGATGGGTACTCCAAGGACGAGATCAAGGAGATATTGGACAACCGCATCGAGCAGTACCACGATCAGGAACTTGGCGCGGCCGGCATCTTCCGGACCATGTCCGTCCTGTCTCCGGCCTTTGGCCTGATCGGCACCCTGATCGGGCTCATCTCCATGATGCAGTCCATGGGCGGGAACATCGCGGGCATCGGCCCGGCCATGGCCGTGTCCCTGACCACCACCCTGTACGGGGTGCTCTGCGCCAACCTGGTCTTCACCCCCTTTGCCGTGAAGGTGGAGAAGCGCATCGAGGAGATCACCACGCTCATGTGCGTGATAAGGGACGGCATCCTGTTCATCAAGGACAAGACCCCCTCGGCCATTGTCATGGACAAGCTCAAAGGCTACCTGCCCCCGCGTCAGTGGTCCTCCATCAAGGCCACGTCCGGCCGACCCACGCTCAAATAGGGCCAGGGGAGAGGCCATGGCCATCCGCAATTTCAAGAAGAAATCTCACGGCGCGCCGGACAACTGGCCCATCAGCCTGGCCGACCTGATGACCACGCTCATGTGCTTTTTCGTGCTCATCCTGGCCATCGCCACCGTGGACCAGAAGAAATTCGCCGTGGTCTCGGAAAACCTGGCCGACAGCCTGGGGGTCAAGCCCCAGGCCGCCCCGCCCCCGCCTCCGCCCAAGTCCGAGGTCCGGGCCGAGGTCATTCCGCCCCCGCCCGCCCCGCCCCAGTCCCTGTTCACCCTCCAGGCCGACCTGGCCCGGGTCACGGGCCGCAAGGACGAGGCCGTGGACGTGAAACTGCGGCCGGACGCCGTGACCGTGGACTTAAAAGGGGCCATCTTCTTCCAGCTCGGCCAGGCCGAACTCACGCCCCGAGCCCAAGAGATATTGGCCCAACTGGCCGGGCCGCTCAAGGCCTCGGGCCATCCCTTGTCCGTGGAGGGGCACACAGACAACCTGCCCATCAGCTCCCCGGCCTTTCCCTCCAACTGGGAGCTGTCCGCGGCCCGGGCCGCGTCCGTGGCCCGCTACCTCATCAGCCAGGGCCTGCCCAAGGAGCGGGTGCGGGTGGTGGGCCTGGCCGACACCAAGCCCGTGGCCCCCAACACCGACCCCCTGGGCCGGGACATCCCGGAAAACCAGGCCCGCAACCGCCGGGTGACCCTGCTCATCCACGCCGGGGGCGAGCGGTAATTTTTACAGCTTGGCCTTCAAGGCCATGATCCGGCCATAGGACCGCTCCAGACGCTCACGCGGGATTTCGCCCTTTTGCACCATGCGCACCATGAGCCCCACGGCCCGGGCGGCCACATCCGGCTCATAGGCCAGGTTGTTGCCGAAGAGCAGGATGTCCACGTCAGCCTGAAGGGCCAGGCGCACCACCTCTTCGAATCCGTACTGCTCGGACACGGCCTTCATCTGCAAATCATCGGAAATGACCACCCCCTCGTACCCGATGCGCTCCCGCAGGAGGCTTAAGGCCGCCCGGGACAGGGTGGCCGGGTGCCTTAAGTCCCAGTTGGTGTTGAACAGGTGCCCGGTCATGACCAGGTCAAAGGCCTGACCCTCTTTGGCCCGGCCCGGGGCCAGGAGTTCGTAGGGGATGAGTTCGCCCGCCGACCAGGTCCGGGTCACGTCGGCCACGCCCAGGTGGGAGTCCGCGCCCGCGCTGCCGTGCCCGGGGAAATGCTTGGCGCAGGCCAGGATTCCGGCCGCGTGCAGCCCTTTGATGAAGGCCCCGGCCTGGGCCGCCACCTGGGCCGGGTCAGGGGAAAAACTGCGCTCCAGGGCCCCGATGGCCGGGCTGGCCGGGTTCACGTTCACATCCAGGACCGGCGCGAAATTCAGGTTGAACCCGACCTTGGCCAGGGTGTGGCCCAGGGCCTCTGCTGCCCGGCGGGTCAGGGCCAGGTCGTGGCGGCTGCCCAAGGACGCGGCGGACTGGGCGGCCGGAAATCCGTACTTGACCTTGAGCCGGTCCACCCGGCCGCCCTCTTGGTCCACGGCCACCAGCAAGGGGATGGCCGCCTTGGCCTTCAGGGCCGCGATCAGGGAAGCCACCTGGGCCGGGCTCTCGATGTTGCGCACCGGGCTTTTCAGGGCCGCGTCCCGGTCGAAGAGTACGACCCCGCCCACCCGTCCGGCCGCGATGTCCTGCATCACCGGATCGGCCTCGGCCGCAGTCAGGCCCCGGAAGCCCACCAGGAGCATCTGCCCGGCCATGGCCTCCAGGCTGGGCTGGTCTTGGGCCAAGACCCTGGCAGGGGACAGCGGCAGGATCGCGGCAAGGATCAGGACCAGGGCGCACAGGAGGGGACGAAACAGGGGCATGGGCGGCTCCGTGGATTTTCAGGGCGAGTTTTCGGATAAGGCGTTGACCGGACGCGAGGACATCTTTTATCATGAGAGGGATGGTTCAGTCACCCCAGCCCAGGCAGGGCCTCATCCCATGACCTCCTTTGCGCCCAAGATCGTGACCTTTTCCAAGGGGCAGCTCATTTTCCGGGAAGGGGCCGTGCGCAACGTGGCCTATCTGGTGAAGCAGGGGGCCGTGACCATCTTCCGCACGGTGAACAACCGCAAGGTGGTCCTGGCCCGGCTGGGCGAGGGCGAGCTGTTCGGGGAAATGGCCATCATCAACAAGGACCTGCGCACGGCCTCGGCCATGGCCGCCGAGTATTGCACCCTGGTGGTCCTGGACGAGGGCCTGGTGGAAAGCCTCCTGGCCCAGAGCCCCCAGACCGTGCGGCACATGGTCCGCCAGCTCACGGCCCGGCTCAGGGACGCCGACCGGCGCATCCAGGCCGGGGAGTCCCGCTGCGGCTTCATGACCGTATGCCGGACCCTGCATTTCCTGCACACCATCGAGGCCCTGCGCCAGGGCCAGAAGGCCGAACCGCGCGTGGATCACGCCGAACTCTGCCAGGCGGTCAAGGACCTGGCCCAGCTCTCCCAGGCCGAGATCGAGACCGTTCTGGACAAGCTGACCGGGCTCGGCCTGGTGGTCCGGCTGGAGGAAAAAAAGACCCGGCGGTCCAAGGCCTTTGTGCACACCAGCCTGACCCTGCCCCGGCCCGAGGAATTTCTGGCCACGGCTGCGGCCGTGCCTGGGGAGGTCAACCTGCCCGAGCGGTTGCTGGACATGGAGTACCTGGACCTGGGCGATTTCGCGGCCGAGGCCCGGGCCACGCCCCAGGCGGTGTACGCCAAGATGGCCCGGGGGGAGATTCCCGAGGACCTCTTCTTCCTGCACCGGGAGCGGGCCTTGGCCTGGCTGCACCAGGCCGGACATCGCGTGCTGGACCAGACCCGGCGGCGCAAGGCCCCGGAGGATTTGGAGACCGTGGACGACATCCTGGAGGTGGACAACGCCACCCTGGAGGAGGTTTTCCGCAGGCTGGGGTATTTCCGCACCCAGGCCGCCTACGCCCTGGCTGGCGAGGCCGCCCGGGAGAAGATCCTGCACGTGGTGGGCAAAAAGGTGGGCCAGACCATCCTGGACGAAGGGCTGCTGGCCTCGGACCTGACCCCCATCCAGGCCGAGGACCTGGAGCAGGACCTCCTGGAGGCCATCCGGGTGGCCAAGCGGCTGGAGAAGAAGGACAGCCGGGGCAAGAGGCATTCGGGCGGGTAGGGCCATGTTTGCGGGGCCGGACCCCTTGGAAACAAGAGATAAGAATACCTTTTTTTAATAATTCTTATTCTTCGTTCTTATTCTTGCGCCAGCAAAAGGCCAAATTCCGGATCATCCCGACCGGGCCGCATCCCCTGCCGAATCCTGCCCCACCCTTCCGGCCTCCCAGGCCAGCATGGCCAGCTTGCGCTCCGCCCCCCAGCGGTAGTTCCCGATCTCCCCACTCTCCCGGATCACCCGGTGGCAGGGGATGAGATAGCCCAGCACATTGGCGGCCAGGGCCGAGCCCACGGCCCTGGGGGCCTTGGGGAATCCGGCCAGGGCCGCGAGTCTGCGGTAGGACAGCACCTGGGACGGCTCGGTGCGCAGAAGGGCCTCCCAGACCTTGACCTGGAAGTTCGTGCCCCGCAGCACCAGATGCAGACCACCGGGCCGGGGCGTGGCCGGGAAGATGCGTCCGGCCAGGCTTTCAGCCCCGGCATCGTCGCGCTGAAGCCCGGCCTTGGGCCATTGCCCGGCCAGCTCCAGGACCCCGGCCTCCTGGTCCCCGTCCCGGAAGGCCAGGAAACAGACCCCGCGCCCGGTCCATCCGATCAGGGCCTGGCCAAAGGGTGTGGCCGCGAACCCGTAGCCTATTCCCAGCCCCTCCCCCTGGGCCTTGATCTCGCCCGGGGTCATGGCCTCGCAACTGACCATCAGGTCGTGCAAACGGCCCGGGCCGGACAGCCCGGTCTGCATGGCCGCGCCGAGCACGTCCCCGGACTCCCGCAGGGCTTTGACGGCGTGTTCTTTGGTCACATACTGGAGGAACCGCTTGGGCGAGAGCCCGGCCCACTGTGAGAACACCCGTTGCAGATGGAACTGGCTCAGGCCCACGGCTGCCGCGATGTCCGCCAGGCTGGGCTGGTCCAGGGCCTTGGCCCGGATAAAGGCGATGGCCCGGGCCACGGTCTCGTACTGCCGCGAACCCTGGTCTGTCCGTGCCTCAGGCATTGGCCGCCTCCTTGGGTCGGAAGAACATCCGGGGCGAGAATCCTGTGACCAGGGCCGCGCCCAGGATGACCACCCCGGTCCCGGCCAGGGTGCGCCAGCCCAGGGGCTCCCCGAGAAAGAGCCAGCCCCACAGGATGCCGAACACCGGAATGAGATAGGTCACGGTCAGGGCCGGGGCCGCCCCGATATCGGCAATGAGCCGGAAATAGAGCAGATAGGCCAGGCCGCTGCAGACCACGCCCAGGGCCAGCACGGCCGCCAGCACGCCCGGCCCGGGCGCCGAGGCGGGCGGGAAAAAGGGCAGGGCCGGGGCGAGCATCAGGGTGGCTGCCCACATGCTGCCGTGGGCCAGGGCCAGGGGCGTCACGCCCCGCACGGACTTGGCGTAATTGGTGGCGATTCCGTACAAAAGGGTCGCGCCCAAGGCGGCCAGGATGGCCCCGAAAGCCCCGGGCTCACCCGTTACCCCGTCGAACCCGACCAGGACCGCCACCCCGACCAGGCCCAGGGCCAGACCGGCCATGGTCCTTGCGGTCAGGGGCGTGCGGGTCCAGGCCGCGGCGATGAGCGCCCCCCAGATGGGGGAAAAGGCGTTCAGCACCGAGAGCAGGGAGGCGGACAGGGTCTGGGCCGCGTACCCGAAGAGCAGAAAGGGCAGGGCGGAATTGACCAGGCCCATGAACAGGCAGGGCCGCCAGTGGCGTCGGGCCTGGAGCCCTTGGCCGCACAGCACGGCCACCACGGCCAAAAACAGTGCGGCCGAGCCCACCCGCCCCTCCATGAGCCAGGCCGGGCCGAGGACCGGCGCGCCGATGCGCATGAACAGGAACGACCCGCCCCAAATGGCCGACAGGCTCAAAAGCCGAAGACAACTCCCCAGGTCCATGCTGTGCCTCCTGAACTTGGGGAGAATATAGGGCCTGGCCCGGCCTGACGCCACCCGATTCTTGCGCTTTCGGTCCATGAACGGCGAAAAGGCCCCAAACCGGCTGACCGTCGGCCGACCGCCGACTGATCGCCAGTCGGGCTGGCCCCGTTCACCGTCCCTGGGCCGCCGTTCGTTCGCCGTCCACCCCCGCCGTTTCCACCATCCGCCCGCTTATCGAAACTCCGCGCCATACACGGCCGCTCACGCTCCCTGGCGGCCGTTTACCGAATGAACCCCCCCAAGGGCTTGCGTTTTGGAGTATGGTCAGGCCGAAAGCAGCGAGGACCCGCCCCCTGCGCCGCACAAGCAGGGGAGGCTGGCCGGGACGGGGCCACAGGCCGGGTCGAAACATGTGAGCCAAGGAGGAAGGTATGAGCGCGGAAAAACCCCTGAAGATCGACCTGAACCTGTTTCAGACCCTGGTGGTCAAGAAATGGACCGTTTCCCTGATTCTTACGGCCGTCATGCTGGCCATTTATTACGGATACATCCTGGTACTGGCCTTCCACAAGGAAACCCTGGCCACCAAGGTCGGGGAGACCATGACCGTGGGCATGATCGTCGGCCTGGTGGTCATCCTGGCCTCCTGGGTCATGACCGGAATCTACGTGGCCTGGGCCAACACCACCTACGACGACCTGGTGAAACGCATCCGCGGCACCTTGAAGGAGTAAGCCATGAACGAATTCTCCTCCACCATCGGGCAACCGAACCTGACCTCCATCCTCTTCTTCTTTGTCTTCATCTGCGGCACCCTGGGCATCACCTACTGGGCGGCCAAAAAGAGCAAATCCGCCTCCCAGTTCTACGCGGCCGGGCGCAGCGTGACCGGGTGGCAGAACGGCCTGGCCCTGGCCGGGGACTACATGAGCGCGGCCTCGTTTTTGGGCATCGCCGGTCTCGTGTCCCTGAAAGGCTACGACGGGCTCATCTACTCCATCGGCTTTCTGGTGGGCTGGCCCATCATCATGTTCCTCATCGCCGAGCCCCTGCGCAACCTGGGCAAGTACACCTTTGCCGACGTGGTGGCCTACCGTTTGAAGCAGAAACCCGTCCGCATCGCGGCCTCCGTGGGCTCGCTCATGACCGTGTCCTTCTACCTGATCGCCCAGATGGTGGGCTCGGGCTCGCTCATCAAGATGGTTTTCGGCCTGCAATATGAAACGGCCATCATCATCGTGGGCGCGGTCATGATCTCCTACGTGCTCTTCGGCGGCATGCTGGCCACCACCTGGGTGCAGATCATCAAGGCCTGCCTGCTGCTCGGCGGGGCCACGGTCATGGTCTTCATCGTGCTCTCCAAGTTCGACATGAACCCGGTGAATCTCTTCGCGGCCGCCACGGCCAAGTACGGGGCCAAGGTGCTCGAGCCCGGCGGCCTGGTGGCCAATCCCTGGGACGCCGTGTCCCTGGGCCTGGCGCTCATGTTCGGCACGGCCGGACTGCCGCACATCCTCATGCGCTTCTACACCGTGCCCGACGCCAAGGCCGCCCGCAAATCCGTGTTCTACGCCACGGGCCTGATCGGCTACTTCTACATCCTGACCTTCATCATCGGGTTCGGGGCCATGGTCCTGGTGGGCCAGGACATCATCACCAAGATGGACAAGGGCGGAAACATGGCCGCCCTGCTCCTGGCCGAGGCCACGGGCGGGACCATGTTCCTGGGCTTCATCGCGGCCGTGGCCTTTGCCACCATCCTGGCCGTGGTGGCCGGACTGACCCTGGCCGGGGCCACCACCCTGTCCCACGACCTGTTCGTGAACGTGTTCCGGGGCGGCAAGTCCTCGGAAGAAGAGGAAGTGAAGGTGGCCAAGCGGGCCACCCTCTTCCTGGGCGTCCTGGCCGTGGGACTGGGCATTGCCTTCAAGGGCCAGAACGTGGCTTTCATGGTCGGCCTGGCCTTCGCCATCGCGGCCAGCGCCAACTTCCCGGCCCTGCTCCTGTCCATCCTCTGGCGCAAGTTCAGCACCTTTGGCGCGGTGGCCAGTATCGCCACCGGCACTGTCCTGGCCGTGGGCCTGATCATCATCAGCCCCACCGTGTGGGTGGACGTGTTCAAGTACCCGGCCGCCATCTTCCCCTTGAAGAACCCGGCCATCATCTCCATGTTCGGGGCCTTTTTCGCGGGCTGGCTGGGCTCGGTTTTAAGGCCCGACCTGGCCGAACAGGAACGCTACGAGGAACAGAAGATCCGCAACTACCTGGGCGTGGGTGCGGAGTAGGGGAGAAACGTGTAGAAAAGGCTGGGGGGGAACCTCTCTTCCGAAAGGTTCCCCTCCAGTCCCTCCCAAGACTTTTGTCTGACCCCTGGCCCAGGAGCGCGCCATGACCCAGCCCGAACGGGAGATGCTTTTTCAGGCCTACCCTTTCTCCAGCCTGCCCCGGGCGGTGCTGGAGGAGGCTTTGCCGTCGCTGGTCCTGGCGGGTCTGGCCGAGGGCCAGAGCCTGGCCGGAGACGGCCCGGGCCTGGTCCCGGCCGCAGTACCGGACGGCGCGGTCCTGATCCTGGCCCGGGGCGCGGTGGAGCTGAAAAGCGGGGAGCTCAAGGCCGGGACCTTGCTGGAAGGCGGGATCTGGGGGTTCGAGCCCCGGTTCGGCGGGCCGGAGCTTGCGGCCCTGGCCCTGGAGGAGAGTCTTATCCTGGCCCTGCCCTGGGCCAAGTTCGAGGCCCTGACGGCCCCGGCCATGGTCCATTCCTATTTCCAGCGCTTGAGTCAGGCCCGGTCCCTGACCCTGGACCAGGCCCGGGACGCGGCCGCACGGTCGGCCGGGGACCCTTTCCTGGGCCTGTGCATCCGGGACGTGGGCGGGCAGAAGCCCCTGTTCGTGGACCCCACGGACAGCGTGGCCGAGGCCGCCCGGCGCATGGCCGAGGCCGACGCCACCTTCTGCCTGGCCGGGAGTCCGGAGGCGGCCACGGGCATCCTGACCGAACGGGACATCCTGAAGAAGGTGGTGGCTCCCGGGGCGGACGCCCGGGCCTTGCGGGTGGGGGAGGTCATGAGCTCCCCGGTCATTGGCGTGGGGGAGGGGGAGCTGCTGTTTGAGGGATTTTCCCGGCTGATCCGGCACAACATCCGGCGGCTGGCCGTGCAGGACGACCAGGGCCGGGTATTGTCGGTCATCGGTGAGCGGGACATGCTGGCGGCCAAGGGCGAGAGCCCGGCCTCCCTGGCCCGGGACATGGCCGAGGCGAAAACGGCCCAAGACCTGGCCCGCAGCGTGGACACCCTGCGCAAGCTGGCCGCCCGGGGATTGAGCGAGGGCATTCCCGTGGACCGCATGGGTCGCCTGGTCAGCGAGCTGTACGACCAGCTCATGATCCGGGCCATGGACCTGGCGGCCATGGGCCTGGGCGCCGGAAACCCGGGAGATGGTCAGGCCCCCTTCGCCCTGCTGGCCCTGGGTAGCGAGGGCCGCAAGGAGCAGTGCCTGGGCACGGACCAGGACAACGCCCTGGTCTTCGAGGATGTCGAGGGAACGGGGGGAGCGGGGGGCGGGGACAGCGGCCTGCATTTCCTGGCCCTGGGCCAGGCCATGGAGGAACTGCTCCTGGCTGCCGGGGTGCCGCCCTGCCCGCACGGGGTCATGGTCTCCAACTCGCGCTGGAACATGAGTCTTTCGGCCTGGAAAAAGGACGTGGACGCCCTGTTCGAGACCGGGGACGAGGAGGCCCTCTTGCGGCTCTCCCTGCTGGCCGATCTGCGGCTGGTCAAGGGCGAGGCCCGGCTGGCCCGGGACCTGCGCGCCCATCTGGCCCGGCGGGCCAAGTCCGCGCCCATCATCCTCAAGTACATGGCCCGGGAGGCCTTGCGTTTCAGTCCGCCCGTGAGCTTTTTCAATGCCCTGGTGGTGGAGAAGAGCGGGGAGCGCAAGGGCGCACTGGACATCAAGAAGGGCGGGGTCTTTCCCCTGACCCAGGGCATCAAGACCCTGGCCCTGGACTTGGGGCTCGCCGAGACCTCCACGCCCGAGCGGCTGCGGCTGCTCACGGCCCAGGGGGTGTTTTCGGCCGGGACGGCCCAGGCCCTGGCCGAGGCCTGGGACCTGTTCCAGTCCCTGCGCGCCCGGTTCCAGGTGCGGGCCTGGCGCTCTGGCGCGGTCATGGACAACTTTGTCCAGCCCGACCGGCTCTCGGCCCGGGAGCGCGAGGGGCTCAAATCCGCCTTCAAGGTGGTGGCTGACTTCCAGTCTTTGCTCTTCAACCGCTACGGCCTGAGATTGTTGACCTGAGGGTGGAGATCCCCAAACAAGATCAACCAAGAGATAAGAATAATTATTTCTTATTCTTGTGTGTATGGAAAAGGCCTTGTCAACTCTGGGGCGCACCAATGAAAATAAATTCTTCTTCTTTCTTGCCACATACGGCCTCGCGCTCGCGACCCAAGGGGACCCCATGGCCCGCTTGAACGACCCTTCCGTGCAGCCGGATTTCGTGCAGGCCTATTTGAAGGGCGTCCTGCCCTTTTCCGAACTGGACCCCGAGACCCTGGCCGGGCTGGCCGCCCATTGCCGGGTGGATTTCCGGCCCAAGGGCGAGCTGATCATGGACCAGGGCAAGACCGTGCTGGACGCCGTGCACCTGGTGCAAAAGGGCGGGGTGCGGGTGTTTTTCCGCGAGCCGGACGGGACCACCACCCTCCTGGATTATCGGGGCGAGAAGGGCTTCGTGGGCGTGGCCAGCGTGTTCCAGGGCACCCCGGCCGAGTTCAGCGTGGAGACCGTGGAGGACACCTTTTTCATCACCATCGCGCGAGAGGCCTTTGTGGCCCTGGTGGCCGCCCGGCCCGAGGCGGCCGGATTCTTCCTGCGCGGTTTTTCCGAGAACTATCTGGCCAAGGTCTTCGAGGAACTGCGTTTCCGGCGCGAGGCCGGGTCCCGGGGCGGGGCCCTGTACGCCCGGCCCGTGGGCCAGACCGTGCGCCGTAGCGTGGTGGACACCCCCATGGGCGTGTCCCTGCGCCGGGCGGCCCGGATCATGGAGGAGGAGCGGGTGGGCTCCATCCTCATCCGGGACGCCTCGGGAGCGGCCATGGGCGTGGTCACGGATCGGGATTTGCGCCGGGCCGTGGCCCTGGGCGTGAGCGTGGACGCCCCGGTGGAGACCATGATGAGCGTGCCCGTGGAATCCATCGAGGGCAGCGAGAGCAATTTCGAGGCCCTGGCCCGGATGATGAGCCGGGGCATCCACCATCTGGCCGTGACCGACCAGGGCCGGGTGTCCGGGGTCATCTCCTCCCACGACATCCTCCTGGAGCAGGGCGTCTCGCCCATGACCCTGTACCGCCGCATCCTGGACGCCCGGGAGTTCGACGCCCTGTACTCCCTGTCCGGCAAACTGCCGCTGGTGGTCCGCGCCCTGCTGGACGAGGGGGCCACGTCCCGGGACTTGAACCGGCTCCTGACCATCATGTCCGACGCCATCCTGCGCAAGGTCTTGGAGCTTCTGCACCGGGCTTACGGCCCGACCCCTGTCCCTTATTGCTGGCTGGTCCTGGGCGGCGAGGGCCGGGGCGAGCGCAACCTGGCCTCGGACCAGGACAACGCCCTCATTTTCGAGGACCGGGAGGACGAGATCATCCTGCGGGCCGCGGACATCTTTTTCACGGCCCTGACCAAAAAGGCCGTGGAGCACCTGGCCCGCTGCGGCCTGCCCCGCTGCCCCGGGGGCCTCATGGCGGACAACCCGGCCCTGCGCCTGTCGCTTGCCGGTTGGACCGGGCGTTTCGCCGCCCTGACCGCCGAGCACCGGCCCGAGGAAGTGGCCCGGCACGCGGCCTGTTTCGATTTCAGAGCCGGGCACGGCCAGGCCTCCCTGGCCCTGGCCCTGCGCGAGCGGGTCACGGCCCTGGCCCGTGACCGGGACTTCCTGGCCCGCCTGGCCGAGCCTTGCCTGGAGGCTGACGCGCCCCTGTCCTTTTTCCGGAATTTCCTGGTGGAGCAGGACGGGGCGCACCAGAACGCCCTGGACCTGAAGCGCCGGGGCATCGCGGTGTTCGTGGACTTCGCCCGGGTCCTGGCCCTGAAGCATACCGTGCCCGAGACCGGGACGCTTCCACGCCTGACCCGGCTGGCCGAGATGGGGGTCCTGCCCGTGGACCTGGCCCGGGAGGCCCGGGACTCCTTCGCCTTCCTGACCCAGCTCCGGCTCTCCCGGCAACTGGCCCGCTCCGAGGCCGGGCAGGCCCCGGACCATTTCATCGACCCGGCCGCGCTCACGGACCTGGAGCGGCGCATGCTCAAAGACTCCTTCGGCCTGGTCCGGCGCATGCAGGATTTCCTGAAAATGGTCCTGAAAGAGGGGCCGCGTCCCGGGGCCGGGGAGTAGGGGCATGCCGGGCCTCATCTCGCGCCTGGCGCGCCTGTTTGCCGGAAAACCGGCCGAGGTCCACGCCCTCATGGCCCGTAACCAGGAAGCCTGCGCAGGCCTCAACCAGGCCCTGCCCCTGGCCGGGCACTCCTTCGTGGTCCTGGACACCGAGCTTTCGGACATGGACGTAAAGACCGGGGAGATCCTGTCCATCGGGGCCGTGCGCATCGAGGGCCTGACCATCCGCCCGGCCGCGAGCTTCTCCTCCCTGGTGCGGCCCACGGACATGGCGGCCACGGGCTCCACGCTCATCCACCGGCTGACCCCCGAGAGCCTGGAGTCGGCCCCGGCCCTGGACGAGGTCCTGGCCGCGTTCATCGACTGGTGCGGCGGGGCCGTGCTGGTGGGGCATTACATCGATCTGGACATGGGGTTTTTGAACCGCGAGGCCCGCCGGCTCTTCGGCCAAGGCCTGGCCAACCCCTGCATCGACACCCTGCGCATGGCCCAGGCCTACGAGGAGCGCCGTCCCAACGCCTACTTGGGCGCACACCTGGACACCCTGTCCTATTCCCTTTCCAGCCTCTCGCTGCGCCACGGCCTGCCGGACTTCCCCCGGCACGACGCCCTGGCCGACGCCCTGCAGACCGCCTACCTCTTCCTCTTCCTGGTCAAGAAGATGCGCGGCGGCCGCATCGTGACCTTAAAAGACCTGTGGAACGCCCAGCGGCCCCGGGTGGGGCTGGGCTAGCCCGTTTATCTTCGACCGTTCACCCCCGCATTTCGCCCGTTCGACGGGGGAAATTCCGGCCGCCCGGCCGGTCCCCCTTTTACCGCCACATCCTGCCATTCACCGGAAAGGACTGGAATCCGAATTCCAGGCTGGGGTATGGTCGGCTCTCGCGCCAGGGGCTCATCCGGCCTGACCGTCCCTTCAGGACCAAGAAACCCTGTGGCGTCATCCACCATCAAACCCAACCAAGGGAGTCCAACATGAGCGGCACGGAGAAGAACATCGAGAATTTGATGCACGAGAAACGGCTGTTCGCGCCCCCGACGCTGGACACGGCCTGCGTCAAAAGCCTGGAGCAATACCGGCAGATATACAAGCGCTCCATCGAGGACATGGAAGGGTTCTGGGCCGAGCGGGCCGAGGAGCTGCTGACCTGGGAAAAGAAGTGGGACACGGTCCTGGACTATGATTTCAATGTTCCCCGCGTGGGCTGGTTCCTGGGCGGGAAACTGAATCTGACCTACAACTGCCTGGACCGCCACGTGAAAAACGGGCGGCGCAACAAGGCGGCCATCATCTGGCAGGGCGAGAAGGACGATGCGGTCAAGGTCTACACCTACGAGATGCTCTTGCGCGAGGTCTGCCGCTTCGCCAACGTCTTGAAAAAAATGGGCGTGCGCAAAGGCGACCGGGTGGGCATCTACCTGCCCATGGTCCCGGAACTGGCCATCGCCATGCTGGCCTGCGCCCGCCTGGGCGCTCCGCACAGCATCGTGTTCGCGGGATTCAGCTCCCACAGCCTGCGCGACCGTTTGAACGACTGCCAGGCCAAGGTGCTCATCTGCGGCAACGGGGTCAACCGCGCGGGCAAGACCATTCCCTTGAAGCCCGCGTCCGACGAGGCCCTCAAGGAGTGCCCCACGGTTGAGCGGGTCATCGTGGCCAAAAGCGCGGGCAACGAAGTGGCCATGGTCGAGGGCCGCGACTCCTGGTGGCAGGACGAGGTGAACGCCGAGGACATCGAAAGCTTCTGCCCCTGCGAGAGCATGGATTCCGAGGACCCCCTGTTCATCCTGTACACCAGCGGCAGTACGGGCAAGCCCAAGGGCGTGTACCACACCACGGGCGGGTACCTGACCTACGTGGCCCACACCTGCCAGTGGGTCTTCGACTTGAAAGACGACGACGTGCACTGGTGTACCGCGGACATCGGCTGGGTCACGGGCCATTCCTACATCGTCTACGGCCCCCTGGCCCTGGGCGCCACCTCCCTCATGTTCGAGGGCGTGCCCACCTACCCGGGTCCGGACCGCTTCTGGCAGATCTGCGAGAAATTCCGGGTCAATATCTTCTACACCGCGCCCACGGTGGTCCGCGCCCTCATGCGCGAGGGCGAGAAGTGGACCCAGAAGCACGACCTTTCCTCCCTGCGCATCCTGGGGACCGTGGGCGAGCCCATCAATCCCGAGGCCTGGATGTGGTACCACACCAACATCGGCAAGGGGAAACTGCCCATTACCGACACCTGGTGGCAGACCGAGACCGGCGGGCACATCATCGCCTCCCTGCCTTACGCCACGCCCACCAAGCCCGGGTCGGCCTCCCTGCCCCTGCCGGGCATCGACGCGGCCATCGTGGACCAGAACGGGGTGGAGGTTCCGGCCAACCAGGGCGGGTTCCTGGTCATCCGCAAGCCCTGGCCGGGCATGCTGCGCGGGGTCTGGGGCGCACCCGAGCGCTTCAAGTCTCAGTATTTCCAGGGCTTCCCCGGAGTCTATGAGAGCGGCGACGGCGCGCGCCAGGACGAGGACGGCTATTTCTGGATCATGGGCCGGGTGGACGACGTGATCAACGTGTCCGGCCACCGCATGGGCACGGCCGAGATCGAGTCGGCCCTGGTCTCCCACCCCAGCGTGGCCGAGGCCGCGGTGGTGGGCATGCCGCACGAGATCAAGGGCCAGGCCATCTACGCCTACGTGACCCTGAAGTCCGGAATCCGTGAGAGCGACGAGATCATCAAGGAGCTCAAGGCCCACGTGCGCAAGGAGATCGGACCCATCGCCACGCCCGAAGCCATCCAGCTCACCCCGGGCCTGCCCAAGACCCGCAGCGGAAAGATCATGCGCCGCATCCTGCGCAAGATCGTGGAGGGTGACACCTCCAACCTGGGCGACACCTCCACCCTGGCCGACCCCACGGTGGTCACCAGCCTCATCGACGGCAACAAGGAATTGACCGGCAAGTAGGAGTCGGCGACAGACAGGGGCTCCGGCAACGGAGCCCTTTTTTTCTTTCGTATTGTTGGGTGCTTGCGGCCAGAGCGTGTTCCCGAACGGGGCACAAGGAGCGGGAGATGAAGAACAAAGGCTGGCTGGTGGTTTTTTCCGGAACGGGCCTGAACCTGGCCCTGGGTGTGCTCTACGCCTGGAGTGTGTTCGGCAAGCAGTTCACCGAGAGCGTGGAGAGCGGGGGCATGGGCTGGACCAAGACCCAGTCGGCCCTGCCCTACACCCTGGCCATTGGGGTCTTTGCCCTGGTGATGATCCCGGCCGGCCGCCTCCAGGACCGCCTGGGGCCGCGCCTGGTGGCCACGGCCGGGGCCCTGCTCACCGGCCTGGGTCTGTTCGTGGCCAGCTTCACCACTCCGCAGAACATGCTTCCGGCCCTGATCGGCTTCGGGGTCCTGGCCGGGTCCGGGTTCGGCCTGGGCTACTCGGCAGCCACCCCGGCGGCGGTGAAATGGTTTCCGCCCGAGCGCAAGGGGCTCATCACCGGCATCGTGGTCAGCGGGTTCGGCCTGGCCCCGGTGTACATCGCGCCTTTGAGCCGTTACCTGCTCGACGCCCACGGGCTCTCCGGGGCCTTCCGCATCCTGGGGGTGGCCTTTGCCGTGGTCACCGGGCTGTTGTGCCAGTTCATCGTCAATCCCCCGGCCGCGCCGGTTGTGGCCGGAGCCCCGGTGGCCGTGGCCCAGGGCTGGCGGGACATGGTGCGCACGCCCATGTTCTATCTGCTCTATACCCAGTACGTGTGCGCGGCCACGGCCGGACTCATGATCATCGGGCACCTGGCCAAGATCGTGGCCACCCAGTCCGGGAACGCCCTTACCGTGGGGTACCAGTTCGTGGCCCTGCTGGCCATTTTCAACGCCTCGGGCCGCATCGTGGCCGGGATGGTCTCGGACCGCATCGGCCGCACCCGGACCATCGCCCTGGTCTGCCTGGTCCAGGCCGTGACCATGGGGCTTTTCTCCCAGCTGTCCTCGGGCGCGGGATTCTTCGTGGGGGCTGCGGCCGTGGGCTTCTGCTACGGGTCCTGCCTGTCGCTCTTCCCGTCCAAGACCGCGGACCAGTGGGGCACCAAGAATTTCGGCCTGAACTACGGCATCCTGTTCACGGCCTGGGGCGTGGGCGGGGTGTTCGGCCCCATCCTGGCCGGGCTCATTGCCGACGCCACGGGCGCCTACACCATGGCCTACCTGATCTCGGCAGGCATGCTCATCGTGGCTGCCTCGTTGAGCCTGGTGCAGGAGAAGTTGGCCCTCAGGACGGCCTGAGGCGTTCCTCGGCCGGAACAAGACAAAAAAAAGGGAGCCGGATGGCTCCCTTTTTTGGGTCGAAAAACGTCACGCTGCTGGCCTGCGGCAGCGCGAAACCGATGTGTGCGTCCTTCGGTCGCTCCTAGACGATGACCACGGAATTGTCCGCCCCGGTGCTCGCGTCGAGCTGGTAGCGGTCGGCGGCCCAGTCGTTCTCCCAGGTCTCTTCGTCCAGCAGATAGCGGAACTGGTACTCGTTGCCGATTTTTAGGTCCAGGCTCACGGCAAAGGACCCATCCTTCTGCTTTTTCATGGGCGTGTCCGTGGTGCTCCAGTCGTTGAATTCGCCCACCAGGGAGACCTTTTTCACCTGCGGGACAGCCTCCTTGGGCAGGGAAAACCGCACTTTGCACATCTCTTTCTTCTTCAGGTAGTCTTTTTTCAGGGCCATGTTCTCCCCCCTTGCATGAGCGTGAAATCGTTATGAAGCCGGGCAGTTGCTCAAGTATGAACCACCATCATATATACATATCGAAGGGTTCTGGCAAGGCGCGCGCGCGACATTTCGGTGAAATGTTCCAGGAACCCGACGGACGGTTCATGGCCCGGGGCCGTGGCTGTCCGGCCTCTGGGCCTACAGGACCAGCCGGGCGTAATAGAGCCGCCCGCCCCGCACCACGCCCAAAAGGATGTTGTTCTGGAGCCGGTAGGCCATGGCCGCGGACAAAAACTCGGCCATGCCCTTGACCCGGATGTTGCCGATCTGGACCACCAGGTCGCCCGGGGCCAGTTCCAGGCGCTGGGCCGGGCTGCCGGGCCGCACCGCTTCCAGGAGCACACCCTGGGTCTGGCGGGCCTGGGAGGGGATGAGCCCCCATCGCTCCCGGGTCAGGGCCAGGACGATGTCCTCGGTCAGGGGGGCTGGTTCGGCCTCGATGGTCAGGGTCTGGCTCCCGCGCTTGAGCTTCACGGACAGGGCCTCGCCCCGGGTGTGGTTCTTGAGGATGTCCAGATAGTGGTTCTTGTCCGCCACCTTGACCCCACCCAGTTCCTGGATCAGGTCCCCGGGCTTGATCCCGGCCTTTGCGGCCGGGGAACCGGGCGAGACCTCGGTGACCAGCAGGCCCTGGGGCTGGGCCAGGCCGTAATAGGCAGCCACCCGCTGGTCCACGCTCTGGCCGAAGATCCCCAGCCACACGGGCGAGACCTGGCCGGTGCTCAAGAGTTCGTTCATCACCCGCTTGGCCTTGTTGATGGGAATGGCGAACCCGATGCCCTGGGCGTCGCTTTTGATGGCCGTGTTCACCCCGATGAGTTCGCCTTTCAAGTTCAAAAGCGGGCCGCCGCTGTTGCCCGGATTGATGGCCGCATCGGTCTGGATGAAGTCCGTGAACACCCCGTCCGGGGTCTTGATGGAGCGGTTCAAGGCCGAGACTACACCCGTGGTCACGGTGTGGCTGAAGCCAAAGGGGTTGCCGATGGCGATGACCGTCTCGCCGATGAGGATGTCCGAGGAGTCGGCCATGCGTATTTGGGGCAGGGGCTGGGCGGTCTCCACCTTGAGCACGGCCAGGTCGAAATCCGAATCCGAGCCCACCAGTTCGGCCTTGATCTCCCGGCCGTCCTGAAGGCGCACGGTGATGTCGCTGGACCCGGCTATGACGTGGGCGTTGGTCAGCACCAGTCCCTTGGCCCCGTCGATGATCACCCCGGAACCCAGGTTCTCGGCCCTGAACTGGCGTTTCTGGTCCAGGCCGTAGAGGTCGTTCAGAAACGAGCCCAGGGGATTGCCCTCAAAGCCCGTGCGGCGCTCCACCATGCGGGCCGAGGAGATGTTCACCACGGCCGCGGCCGAAGCCTGCACGGCCCGGACCACCGGGGTCATGCGCACGTCGTCGTCCGTGTGCGAGGCCTGGGCGGTATTGGGCAGGGCGAGGCTTAAGACCAAAAGGAGCGCCGGGAAGATCAGGAGACGGGAGTGGATTCGCATGGGGTTTGCTCCGTTCAGGGGCGCGACCAGAAAACCAAGAAAACAAATTATAAATAAATTGAACTTGTTGCCCCGTTATTGGTCACGTCCAGGTTTTCCAGCAGGAAGGCCCGCAAAAAGGTCGGCCTCTCGTCCGAGGAGCGGCCGCCCGAGCCCACGCCCACGGCCAGCATGCGGCCCAGGGGCAAAGGCCCGAAATTCTGGACCAGGTATTTGATCAGGGCCATGCCCGTGGGCGTGGCCGCCTCCATCCCCAAGTCCGTGGAGAACACGGCCAGGCCCTTGGCCAGTTCGGCCACGGCCGGGGCCGGGACCGGCAGGGTCCCGTGGTCCATGCGCACGAATCCCGAGCCCAGGTTCACGGCCGAGGCCATGATCCGGGCCGGGGCCAGGGCCTCCACCAGCCAGAGCACCCCGACCACGTCCACGATGGTGTCCACGGCCCCGATCTCGTGGAAATGCACCTCACCCAGGGGCAGGCCGTGCACCGTGGCCTCGGCCTGGCCCAGGAGGGTGAAGACCTGGGCGGCCCGGACTTTCAGCCCGGCGGACAGGCCGCTTTTGTCCACGATGTCGATCAAGTCCGGGAGATGGCGCAGGGGCTGGGGTTTGGTCTGGATCACCTCCACATGGCGGGTGGCCAGCCCGGCCACGCGTTTTTCCGAAAATTCCAGGGTGTAGGCGTCCAGGGGCAGGGTGGCCAGGGCCGCGCGCAGGGGCTCGAAAAGATCGCCCGCATGGGCCAGGGCGGCCAGGAGCATGTCCCCGCTCACGCCCAGGGCGCAGTCCAGGTACAGGGTCGAGGCCGAGCCGGATCGCAGGTCCGGGCCGTGCTCAATGTGGCTCAAGCCCGGGTCGCTGCTCAAGGGTTCGTTGGGGTCCACATCACGGCGGCCCAGGGGCTCGGCCTGGCTGTGGCGGCCCTGGCCGCCGTGGTGCGGGTCGCGGATGGCGTGGCGGCCGACCTCGCGGGGCGCGGCCCCGCCGTGTCCCCCGCCCTGTCCATGATGATGGTGCATGCGCTAGCCTTTGGCCTGGGGCAGGGACTGGAGGTTGATCTGGTTGGCCAGGTAGCCTGCGCCGAACCCGTTGTCGATGTTCACCACGGCTACCCCGGGTGAACAGGTGTTCAGCATGGTCAGCAGCGCGGCCAGGCCCTGGAAGCTGGCCCCGTAGCCCACGCTGGTGGGCACGGCGATGACCGGCTTGGCCGTGAGTCCGGCAGCCACCGTGGGCAAGGCCCCGTCCATTCCGGCCACGGCCACCACGGCCCCGGCGTCGGCGAACTCTCCGGTCACGGCCAGCAGCCGGTGGATGCCGGCCACCCCGCAGTCGAAATGGCGCAGCACGTTGCTGCCCAGAAACTCGGCGGTCTGGGCCGCTTCCTCGGCAATGGGCAGGTCCGAGGTCCCGGCGCTGATGACCACCACCTTGCCGCGCCCGGGCATGTCCGTGCGGGCGTGGACCAGGAGCCGGGAGACCGGGTCGTAGGTGACGGAAAGCAGCGGCCGCAGGCGCTCGTACTGCTCGGGTGTGGCCTTGGTGCCCAGGATGCGGCTGTCCCGGCGGCTCATCTCCACGAAGATGAGCTCCACCTGCTCAGGCGTCTTGTCCCGGCAGTAGACCACCTCGGGAAAGCCCCGGCGCTGGCAGCGGTGGGTGTCCAGCTTGGCCAGGCCGATGTCCGTATAGGTCTTCTCCATCAGGACCTTTTTCAGGTCTTCGCGGGACAGCCCGCCGGCCTTGAAGTCGTCCAGCATTTGATCGAAATTCATGGGTTCCTCTCGGCCAGGCTGACGGATGTGAAGCCGATGCCCCCAGCCTGGGTCTTGATGTCGGGCAGCAGGTCCCGGGCCAGGGGCAGGTCCCGGGCCTGGACCTCCAGGCGCAGATGTGCGCCCTGGTTCCTGGCCCGGATATCCTCAAGTCCGAGCGCGCGCAAGGCCTCTTCCAGGGCCTCCACCCGGCCGAGTTCGGCCCGGGTGATGGTCTGGCCGGGCAAAAGCCGGGTGGCCAGGCAACTGTTGGAGGGCGCGTCGAACCCGGGCAGGCCGAGCCAGGCCGAGAGCCGCCGGACCTCGGCCTTGACCAGGCCGCAGTCCTTGAGCGGGGAGATCACCCCCAGTTCGGCCAGGGCCACCAGGCCGGGCCGGGCCGGGTCGTCGTCGGCATTGGTCCCGTCCACCAGGGGCAGGCCCGGGAAGCGCTCCTTGATGGCGGAAAAGATGAGCCGCTTGCAGTGATAGCAGCGCCGGGGGGGATTGGCCGCCACCTGGGGGTCGGCCAGCACGGAAAGTTCCAGGACCTCGTGGCCCAGGCCCAGGAGCCGGGCCTTGTCCCGGGCCAGGTCCAGGTCCCGGGCCGGGGTGAATTCCGTGGCCGCGGTCACGGCCAGGAGGTCAGGCCCCAAGGCCTGAGACGCCGCGCGCACCAGCAGGGTGCTGTCCACCCCGCCGGAAAAGGCGGCCACCAGCGGGCCGATAGCGCGCAGGCGCTCAAGAAGGGGGGTGAAAAGGGTGTTCATGCGAAGGTTTGTTCTGGTCCTGCACGGTCATGATAGCAACGAAATTCGAGGATGCAACGCTCGGGTCGGATTCAGGAGTTGGCCATGTCTTTCGCGGGTGCGCAACAATTTGAAATAATAATTCTTATTCTTTCTTCTGACCCGGTTTCATCAAGGAACGCCAGCCTCGGCTTCCTGGCGCTTGTGGAACTCCACCCGGGCGGTCCAGACCATCTTGCCCACCTTGCGGCCCAGGTCGTGGTGGCGGGTGCGCAGCAGGGCCTCGGCCGCCTCCTTGTTGCCCTGGGCTTTCAGCAGGGTGGCGGACTCGATGTCCCGCAGATAGGCCTCGCATTCCCGGATCAGGGCTGAAAGGTTGAGGCTCTCCAGTTCCCTGGGAACCCTGACGGATTTGACCTTTCTGGTCATGGCGGTCCTCCCGGCTGGCGGGTTTGCTCCGCCCAAGGGGCTGGACGGCGTATTACGAACTGATGGCGCGTTCAGGGCCGCATGTCAAGCCGGGGGCCAAAAATCGATGGCCCCGGACCCTCGCGAGGGTCCGGGGCGGAAAAAGGACGGGGAAGGGGGATCAGCCCAGGTACTTGCGCACCAGTTCGGCCAGTTGGGCGGGCTTGAAGGGCTTGGTCAAAAAATCCGTGACCCCGGCCTTGGCGGCCATCTCGCGCTGGGACCCCTCGGACTCGGTAGTGACCATGATGATGGGCACGGCCTCCAGTCCCGGGGTGGACCGGATCTTGTTGGTCAACTCCATGCCGTCCATGACCGGCATGTTCATGTCCGTGATGACCAGATCCGGGACCTCGCCCTGGTCCAGGTGGTCCACGGCCTCCTGGCCGTTGGTGGCCGTGAGCGGGGTCACGCCCAGGTCGGTCAGGATGTTGCGGTACAGGGCCAGCATGGACTTGGAGTCGTCAGCGGCAATGGCCTTCTTGGCCCCGGCCTTGGCGGTCACGTCCGGGAGTTTGGCCGCATGGGCCTTGGCCTGGTCCGTGCCCAGGGCGGAGAGGGCCTCGCGGAAGGCCTCCACGACCACTGGGTCCTTGGACAGGCACACGGCGTTCACCAGGATTTCGGCCATGGCCGGGTCTGCGTACAGCCCGGTGAAAATGTTCAAGGCCCTGGCCGAGGCCACGGCCCTGGCCAACTGATCGGCCACTGGCCCCCTGGCGGCCAGGCGGCCGGTGAGATTTTTCAGGATGCCCGGGTTCACGTGCCGGTCCAGGGCCGTGACCACGGCCATGAGGATGAGTTCGTCACTCTCGTCCAAGCCGTCCATGAGGCAGATGACGCCCTTCATGCTCCCGATGCGGCCCAGGGCCTCGTACACCGCGTATTTGACGTTTGCGTGTTCGACGACGCCTCGGTCGATGGCCGCCACCAGGACGTCGGCCCCTTTCTTGTGGCCGATGAAGCCCAGGACGTTGGCCGCCAGGGTCTGCTGGTCCACGGCTGCGGTGTCCGCGGCCTTCTGGGCGAAGGCCTGGGCCAGGAAGGGGATGGGCCTCTCGCCCATGGCGGTCAGGCAGTCGGTGATGATCCGGCGCACCGTGGGGTTTCTGTGGCGCAGCTTGGCGGTGATGCTGGCCAGGGCCTCGTCCGTGCCGATGGCCGCCAGGGCCTTGACCACCTCCCAGGTGGACAGGTCGCACTGTTCGTATCGCGTGTCCGAGTCGCTGTCGTTCAGCATGGCCACCAGGGCCGGGACGCTCTCGGCGTCCTTGTACGTGCCGAGCATGGAGACGCACAGGGTGGAGATGTACGGTTCTTCCGAGGTCATGTGTTTGCGGAACGAGGGCAGACCTTCCGGGGTCTTGATCCGGGACAGGGCCGTGAGCACCTCGTACACGAAGTCCTGGTCGGTCTCGGTCTCGATGAGCTTCAAGAGGGCCGGGGTGGCCTCGGGAAAACGGGATTCGCCGGACACCTGCACGCAGAGGGTGCGCACCCCGGGATGGGGCGAGGCCAGGCCCTCGATGGTGGCTTGCGGACTGGTGGCCAGGATCGCGTGCAGGGCGTTGACCACCATGCGGTCCACGGCTTGGTCGCGGGTGGGGTTCATGAACAGGTCCATGAGTTCGGGCAGGGCGGCCGTATCCTTGGCCTTGTCGATCTCATAGAGCAGAGTGACCTGTTCGAGATAGTCCTTCTCTCTGAAACCGCTCAATTTTTCCATGGGGGGACGCCTCCCGTAGCTTTGAGCCCGGCCGCTTTCGCGACCCGGCGGTCATTCTTGGATCGTTACTCGAAACAGAATTCGATGGTGAAATTTCCGGCTTCGGTGGTGAAGGGGATGGCCATGATGGGCGCATTGGTCACATGGGCGATGGTGTGATTGTCCCCGATGATGACCGTGGGCGTCGATCCCTGCATGGAGATGCCCATTTCCGAAAGCCCGGCCCGGGCCTGGCCGGAAACCATGTTGGTGATCTCGCCCACGGCGTCCTTCACGTCCTGCATGATGTCCTGGATGTCGTCGCCGAGCATGTTCTTGACGATGGCGATGGCGCAAGCCTTGTCAAAGGAGATGGACACGCTGCCGACCTTGGACCCGGTGAGGCCCACCAGGCCGGTGACGTCCCCGGTGGCCACGTTGCCCTTCTTGACATAGGGCCGTTCGGCCTTGGGGGTGATGAAAGCCATCATGGACAGCACGTCCACGACCGCCTTGATGAAGGGTTTGGCCAGTTCCACGTCCATGTTTTGCTCCTTGTCATCCCCGGGCCGCTTGAAGAGGCCTCCGAGGTTGTGATCGGGATGAGGAAGAGGAGAAGTAGCTTTTTTCACCGGCAACGGTCAAGGGAGGGGCGGCAAAGAGTGGTGATTCTTGCGCGGCTTGAGTCGGATGTTCCCCCGGCCGTCGCCCTTTCTGGACACCATGGTCCAGATGATATATGGCACACCCTGCCGGCCGGTCCCGGCCCCACCGGACCCGCGCCTGGACTCTACGTAAGGAGGGCGACCCCCCATGAGCCAGACCCCTTTTGCCGATTTGAAACTTTTCATCACCGGTCCCACCTATGTCCGGCCGGAGATCCGCCAGGCCGGGCTCCTGCCCGAGTTCGGGCACCGGGATTCCGAAAACGCCAAGCGTTTCAAGCCCATCATGGCCAACTTAAAGAAGGTGGCCCAGGTGGGCGACGACCACCAGGTCATTATTTTCAACGGGTCGGGCTCCAACGCCCTGGAGGCCTCCATCCGTTCCCTGGTGGCGGACAACGAGACCGTGCTGAACGTGTCCGTGGGCGCTTTCGGCGATTTCTACCACAAAATGGCCGTGGTCAACGGCAAAAAGAACGCCCAGCT
This sequence comes from uncultured delta proteobacterium, assembly GCA_903835685.1. GTDB lineage: Bacteria > Desulfobacterota > Desulfovibrionia > Desulfovibrionales > Desulfovibrionaceae > CAILNX01. The sequence continues at coordinate 18,812 of CAILNX010000034.1, read as the reverse complement.
CAAGTTCGAGCCCGGCCGGGCCATTGACCTGGCCGGGCTGGAAGCGGCCCTGGTGGAGCACAAGCCCCAGGTGGTCACCGTGACCCACAACGAGACCTCCACGGGCGTGACCAACGACATGACCGCCGCGTGCGCCTTGATCCGCAAGCACGGGGCCATGGCCCTGGTGGACGGGGTGAGCCTTTTTGGCGGCGCGCCCACCTGCATCGTTGCCTCCGGCGCGGCCATGTACTCCACCTCCACCCAGAAGAGCCTGGGCCTGCCCGCTGGTTTCGGCATCGCCTTCGTGAGCAAAGAAGCCGTGGAAAAGGCCAAGACCGTGAAGAACCGGGGCCTGACCACGGACCTGATCGGCCAGCTCGGCCGGGCCGAGAAGAACCAGACCCTGACCACGCCCAACTGCACCCTGGCCAACCAGCTCTACGTGCAGCTCGAGGATATCGTGAACAAGGAAGGGGTGGAGAACCGCTTCGCCCGGCACGCGGTCATGCGGGACATGGTCCAGGCCTGGATACTCACCCTGCCCGGATACGAGCCGTTCGCCCAGGAGGGCTTCCGCTCGGCCACGGTGAGCACGGTCAAATGCCCCATGGCCATGACCGGGGCCAAGCTCAAGGAAGTGAAGGAGGCCATGCGCGGGCATGGCTACCTCTTCGACCCGGGCTACGCCAAGCTGAACACCGCCCTGGAAGAGGCCGGCAAGCCCGCCGTGTTCCGCGTGGGGCACATGGGCGACATCACCCCGGACATGCTGGCCCCCTATCTTGAGACCTTAAAAGCCGTGCTCATAAGCGCCTAGGAGTCACCCATGAAAATGCGCATTCTGGCCAATGACGGCCTGGCCGCCGAGGCCATCGAGTACCTGAAGGCCGAGAATTTCGAGGTGGAGACCGCCAAGCGCGATCCCGAGCAACTGCTGAAGGAGATCGGCGAGTTCGACGCCTTACTCGTGCGTAGCGCCACCAAGGTCACCCGCGAGGTCATCGAGGCCGGGACCAAAGACCACGGCAAGCTGAAAATCGTGGGCCGGGGCGGGGTCGGGGTGGACAACATCGACCTGGAGGCGGCCAAGGAGTGCGGGGTCATTGTCAAGTTCGCGCCCAACGGCAACACCAACGCCACGGCCGAGCACGCCCTGGGTCTGATTTTCGCCGTGGCCCGCAAGGTGCCCTTTGCCCACGCCACCCTCATGCAGGGCGTGTGGCACAAGAAGCCCTTCCAGGGCAACGAGCTCTTCGGCAAGACGCTGGGCATCATCGGCTGCGGCCGCATCGGCCAGTGCCTGGCTGAAAAGGCCCGGGCCCTGGGCATGAAGACCATCGGCTACGACCTGTACCGGGCCATCGACTCCAACGTGGAGTACGTGGACGACATCGACCAGATTTTCACGGACTCGGATTTCATCAGCCTGCACACCGGCGGGACCAAGGTCATCGTGGGCGCGCGCGAGCTCAAGCTCATGAAGCCCACCGGCTATCTCATCAACGCCTCCCGGGGCAAGAACGTGTCCGAGGACGCGCTCTATGCGGCGCTCAAAGAGAAGCGCATCGGCGGTGCGGCCCTGGACTGCTACGAGAAGGAGCCCAAGAAAGAGGGCGAGCCCTTTGTGTGCAAGCTCCGGGAACTGGACAACATCGTGCTCTCCGCCCACCTGGGGGCCTCCACCTTCAACGCCGTGCGCAAGACCAGCCTGGAAGTGGCCGAAGTCACCACCCACTACCTGCGCCGGGGTGATTTCGCCAATTCGGTGAACGTGGGCGAGAACGTGGAGGAGGAAGGCAAGAAGATTTACACCCTGTTCATCACCCACGAGGACAAGCCGGGCATGTTCGGCAAGTTCGGCACCGTGCTGGGCGAGATGGGCGTGAACATCCGGGAGAACACTTCCCGCAAGCTCTCCACCTTTGTGCAGTCCGTGTACACCGTGCACCAGCGGCCCAGCAAAAAGGTCCTGGAGGCCCTGGAGAAGATCGACGGGGTCAAGCGGGTGGTCTACTAGGCCTATCGCCGGATCATGTTTCATCCAAGGGAGGCTCCGGCCTCCCTTTTTTTGGGCCGGGCGACGGTCGGCGCCCTGGCCCTATCCCTGGCCTTGACAGGATGTTGCATTTTCCCCTTGACTGCGCCCCCCCCGGGGGATTAAAGCAACCCTTCCCACGCGCCCGTAGCTCAGCTGGATAGAGCGCCGGACTACGAATCCGTAGGCCGCAGGTTCGAATCCTGCCGGGCGCACCATGAATTCAAGGGGTTATGAGACATTGTCCGTAACCCCTTTTTCTTTTGTGTGTGAAACCGTGTGTGAATTTCCCGTCGCCCGCTCAAAGATCGCCATGGCTGATCTCTCCGAATCTCCCAGACTATGCAGATAGATTTCGGTCGTTGATCGGTTCTCATGCCCGAGAATCCGCTGAATCGAACCAAGCGGCACATGGTTGTTTTCCATGACAGTCGCGCCGGAATGCCGGAAGGCGTGGTATCGGAAATACCTAACCCCAGCCTTCTTGCACAGGGTGGCCATGATCTTCTTCCTGTCCTGATAAGGCCCGATCAGGGTCTCGCCGGTCTTGCTACTCGTGCAGGTATGCCAAAAGACCCACGGCTTCTTTCTATCCCGCCCGGCATGTAGCCTCGCCAGCACATCATGAAGCTTGTCCGTCATGGGAACCTTGCGGGGGGTCAAATGGCCACCCTTCTTCTTCCTCGTGTACAGGATGACGTGCCGCTCCTGGAGGTTGACGTCATCCCAGGTGAGCCGATTCACTTCGCTGACCCGCGCCATGGTTTCCCGAAGCACGCACAGATAATCCCTGGTCTCCGGCTCCGCCATGGCCATGACCTTATCGAGATCAGTAGGGAGCGGAACATATTTGACTCTTTTCTCCACCGGGAAGAAGTCCATCCCTTCGGCAGGGTTTTCCTTTATGTACCGCTTTTTGACGCCATGGTTGAATGTCGCCCGGAGATACCGAATCTCCTTGTTCGCCGTAATGGGTGAGACCTTTCGGCGTTTCAGAACGAAGGCTAGGATCATGTCCTCGGTCAAGTCTGAAACAGCTATATCCCCCCATTCTCGGACCCACCGTTTGCCCAAGTAGACGAACTCCTTATAGTGACGCTCGGAACTGTAGGCTTTGGCGTGGTCAAGCCGCAGGTTTACGAGGTCCAAGAAGGTCATGTCTGTTCCGGTTTCCTGAATCGTCGGGTTTTTCACCTCCTCCCTTTGTTTGGCTTCGGCTTGCTTTGCCTGGAGCTTTGTCTCGAACCAGGCTTCCGTGTACCGCTTGCCGTTGATCATGAAGTCGTACCGCCAGCCTCTGCCCTTTTTGAAATAAACGCTCATAAAGGTCCTCCTCGCTTGGGAAAAAGAGAGAACCCCCGAGCTTCACGCCGCCCAATTCTTGCCAATGCTTGTAGACCCAGCTACAACTTTTGCGCAGGAACAGAGCGACCTCCTCGGGGGTCTGTATATCTGGTTTGCCTTGCTTTTCAAACTGGTCAGAGGCCATGGTCTGGTTCTCCTGACCGTGGCTTATGCCGAAGGGATGGTGCCGCAAACGGGGCTAGGCTAGGTGTGATACCTGAAGAATAATTCGATGAGATGGGGGAACGGCTATGTCTGAGGAACAAATACAAAAACAGAGCGATCGATCATTTTTGAGCTATAAAGTGTGGGACATGTTTCCAGACAAAGAGGAACAAATCGAATTATTAGTTTTCACATATTTTTTTAAACTCAAATTTATAGCCGCAGCCTCAATCAAACAGAGCAAAGCAATTATAGATAAGTTAAAGCGGCTTAGAAACCTTAGCCTAAAGAAAATACTCGAAATTGACAAACCCGATGACAATCTAAAAAAAATAATATCTGTAGTTCGAATGAATTTCAGGCGTATAGCGGATGTAAATGACTTTTACCCCATTGCTGAGCTATATAAACTTGAAGACAAAGAATTTGGTAGGTGGTTTTTAACAATTGGTATAAATATAAAAAGTGCAGACAACTTTATCTACAAAATACTAAGCACTGACAGTAAACGCAATAAATTTGAACTTTATAAGCTAATTCATATTTATATTAAAACATTTTCATACTTATTTAGCTCATTAATAGAAGCAGAAATGTCAGCAGTAGACAGTACAGATGTAAATGATGAAATATTTTGGCCTGTACGTGAATACTTTCACAATCTTGACCTTTATTATATGTCATCTATTGGCTTTGGATTGCTAGACATACAAGCATCTTCATCTACAATTCTAAAATTTTTGACATCTGCAATCCTTAGCGAGGCCACAAAAGACGAGAAAAGTCTTGCGTTTGCATTCATTTCTGGACTTGAAGATCAAATCGCGTCAGGAAGTAGCAGAACAGCAATGAAAAGCACTCGATACAAATTTAGGACATTGTTCTGTGAAGAACTACTCAAAGAAGCCAACAATTTATGGGAAAACGGATCCAAGCTTTGGCACCACCAAATGTCAGCACATCTAGCTGGGAAATACAATGACAAAATATTCGCATATATATCTAAAAATGCTGGCGAAATATTCGAGGAAACAACAAAATTTAATTTTTTTAAAGAATACTTCGGCCTTCTTCTGTCCGGACATCATGAGAGAATACCATACAATGAAGGCTGGAAAAATGATCTAGTATCATTTGCAAAAGATAATTTTCTTACCTCACAATATATAAATGAAAAAATAAAACCAATTGCAAAAATATATAACAAGTATTACAATCCAAAGGGCGGCAAGATAAAAAAATAACACGTTATTCTTGAGGCATAACGCGATTATTAGCGCTCAGCCACCATCCCAACTCTGCCATGGCACGCTCTTGCTATGGAATATGCATCGGGTATTTCTGCTGCTCTACTGCGCACCTGATCTCTCCCTTGAGGATCTTGAGAGGAGCGAAGAAACGCTTGGTGGTCATCGCCATTTTCTCCCAGGTCACAGACGGTGCTGCTTTCCGCCGAACCCCATATCATCATAGACAATCCTACCCCCGTCTGGCATATCCAAGGCAGACTTTCAAGAGGAGCTACCACCATGCCTACCTTGACCAAAGCCGCCATCGTTGAGGCCATCTACGAGAAGACTGACCGTCACAGGACCGATATTCAGGAGTATGTCAATAGCCTCCTGGAGCTCATGACCGGGGCTTTGAAGAAGGATCAGCATCTCCTGTTCAGCGGCTTCGGCAAATTCGAGGTCTACGCCAAGGAACCAAGGCGTGGCCGAAATCCCCAGACAAATACGGCGATCACACTGCCTGCCAGGAAGGTGGTTGTGTTCAGGCTATCCCGGAAGTTTCGGGCGACGCTGAATTCTGAAGAGTAATTTGTAGAGATTCCCTCCACAGGACCGGCGAAATAAGAATGAATGCAAGAACATGACTGGAAATATATCCCAAGTGGGCAGCACCGATTTCCACGCCAAATTTTTTGCTTATGAACTCACCAAGCGGTGCGCTTCGGACAATGTTGAGAAACTAGCGGCTGTGCTTGCCGACGCGCAAGTTGACCTGAACCCCCACCAGGTTGAAGCGGCGCTCTTCGCCTTCCGTAGCCCCTTTTCCAAGGGGGCTATCCTTGCTGACGAAGTCGGCCTGGGCAAGACCATTGAGGCCGGGTTGTTGCTTGCTCAGAAATGGGCCGAGCGCAAACGGCGCATGGTGGTCATTGTTCCGGCCAACCTTCGCAAACAGTGGGTCCAGGAACTTGCGGACAAATTTTTCCTCCCTTCTGTGATCTTGGAGGCCCGAAGCTTCAATGAGGCTATTCGGGCAGGTAATCTGAACCCGTTTCAGCAGGACGGGATCATTCTTTGCTCCTATCAGTTTGTGAAGTCCAAGGAACCCTATCTCCGGCAAGTTGCCTGGGACCTCGTGGTCATCGACGAGGCGCACCGGCTGCGGAACGTCTATAAGGGGTCAAGCAAGATCGCTCTGGCCATCAAACAGGCGGTGGCCCCTTTCCCCAAGGTTCTGCTCACAGCCACGCCCCTTCAGAACTCCCTGCTTGAACTCTATGGTCTGGTCAGCATCATCGACGATTTTGCCTTTGGAGACCTGAAGAGCTATCGCGCCCGGTTTGCCCGCCCCGGGAACGATGCGGACTTTTCCGAGCTGAAGGAGAGGCTAAAGCCTCTGTGCAAGCGCACCCTGCGGCGGCAGGTGCTGGAGTACGTGAAGTACACGAACCGCCATGCCCTGGTGCAGGAGTTCGTGCCTACCGAGGAAGAGCAGCGGCTCTATGACTTTGTTTCCGACTATCTGCGCCGCCCCACGCTCTATGCCCTTCCCGCCAGCCAGCGTCAGCTTATGACCCTCATCCTGCGCAAGCTCCTGGCCTCCTCGACCTACGCCATTTCCGGCACGTTGGACGGCCTGGTGCAGCGTCTGGAAGCTGCCGAGGCCGAGGCCACGGCGGTTGAGACACCCCCGAGCGAGCTTCCCGAGGATTGGGAGGATCTGGATGAACTGGCCGACGAATGGGAGGGGGAGGAGAACGGCGGTGGGCCAGCGGAAAAGAAGCGTCTGACGCCTGCGCAACTGGACGAACTGCGCCTGGAGATGGCCCAGCTTCGGGAATTCCTGGCCCTGGCGAAATCCATCTCCAAGAACTCCAAAGGCGAGGTGCTGCTCACTGCCCTGCGTCGGGGCTTCACCGCCTCGGCCAATGCTCAGAAGACCCAGGGCGCGGCCACCCTTCAGCAGAAGGCGGTCATATTCACCGAATCCCGACGGACACAGGAGTATCTGTTCCGGGTATTGGAGCAGACCGAATTCGCGGGCCAGGCCATGCTTTTCAACGGGTCCAATACCGATCCGCTTTCCAAGGCTATCTATCAGCGCTGGTTGGCCAAGAACGCCGGGACTGATCGCATTACCGGGTCGCCCAGCGCCGACATGCGCGCGGCCCTGGTCGAGAATTTCCGCGACAACGCCTCCATCCTCATTGCCACCGAGGCTGCGGCCGAGGGTATCAACCTTCAGTTCTGCAACCTCGTGGTCAACTATGATCTGCCTTGGAACCCGCAACGCATTGAGCAGCGCATCGGCCGCTGCCATCGCTACGGCCAGAAATTCGACGTGGTGGTGGTCAACTTTCTCAACAAGAGGAATGCGGCGGACCTGCGCGTTTATGAATTGCTGGCCGAGAAATTCCAGCTCTTCAACGGGGTGTTTGGCGCAAGCGACGAGGTGTTGGGCGCGGTGGAGTCCGGGGTGGATTTCGAAAAGCGTATCGCAACCATCTATCAGCAGTGCCGGACGCCGGAGCAGATACAGTTCGAATTCGACCAGCTCCAGCGCGAGCTTGAGGAAGAGATATCCCAGGGCCAGCGTGACGCGCGGGAAATGCTCCTGGACAACTTCGACCAGGAAGTGGTGGAGAAGGTCCGTATCCAGAGCCATGCCGTGCTGGATCGCTTCAACGAGCAGCTATGGAGCCTTACCTGCCACCTCCTGGCCAACGACGCCCAATTCGATGAGCAGCGCTTCAGCTTCATGCTGAACAGAAATCCCTTCCCCGGTCAGAACATCCATCCCGGTCCCTATCGCATGGGTCGGGACGTGACAGACGCCAACCTTTACCGGGTGGGGCACCCCCTGGCCCAACGGGTACTGGAACGAGGCATGGCCCTTGCCACGCCCACGGCAGAGGTGGCCTTTCACTACAGTTCCAGCGGCAAGAAAATTACGGTGCTCGAATCGCTGATCGGACGGGGCGGATGGCTCTCCTGTGCGCATGTGACCATGAGCGCCCTGGAGACTGAGGATGTTGTGGTGATGTCTGGCGTCTGCGAGGACGGTTCACCCATGGATGAGACCCAGTGCCGTCGTCTGTTCGATTTGTCAGGAAGCCAAGGGGGGGCCACAGCGCCACCTTCCGCCGTTGCCGCGCTGTTGGATGCTGAACAAGGGCGTCGTCGCATGGCCATGCTGGAAGACGTGACCTCCCGCAACGGCCGCTGGTTCGACACGGAAATGGAGAAGCTGGACCGCTGGGCGGATGACAGGCGGGCCTCACTCAAGGCCGAACTGGAAGTCCTGGACGAGGCGCTCAAGCAGGCCAAGAAAGATGCCCGTCTGGCCCCCACCCTCCCGGACAAACTGGAGCGGCAACGTGCGGTACGGACTCTGGAGGCCAAGCGTGATGAGGCTTGGCGGGACTACGACGCCGCCAGCCGGGACATCGACCGCCAGAAGGACGCCTTGTTGGATGAAATCAGCAGGCGGTTGGAACAGCACATCGAGATGGACCCTCTTTTCACCTTGAGGTGGAGCCTGGACTAAGGGCATTAAAGCCGGAACACGAGCTCCCCAAAGGAACACCATGAAGATATCGACTGTCCTTGCCCTTGCCAGTCGGGCGGGCTACCAGTGCTTCACGTCCGTGGAAGAGTTCAAACGCTATGTACAGAAAGACATCCTGTCCCTTGAGGTGAATCAATGAGCACGCCGGATAAGCCCGAAAAATTCGATCTCGCCACCCCTGACATTGCCGAGGAAAAGCGTCAGGCGCTTCTGCGCCTGTTCCCGGAAGCGCTGACGGAAGGGGGGAAATTGGATTTCGATCGCCTGAAGTTGGCCTTGGGTGAGGCTGTGGACGTGGGGCGGGAGCGATATGGAATGAATTGGCCGGGTAAAGCGGATTGCTTCAAGACTGTTCAGCAGCCGAGCCAAGCGACGTTGAGACCCTGTGAACGAGAAAGCGTCGAATTTGATGCCACTGGCAATCTCATTATTGAAGGCGACAATCTGGAAGTCCTCAAGTTAATGCAGAAGTCATATCTAGACAAGGTTAAGATGATTTACATTGATCCACCTTACAACACGGGGAATGATTTCATATATCCAGATAATTATAGTGAAAGTTTAGATACATATTTAGAATATACTGGCCAAATGGATGCCAGTGGAAGAAAGTTTGGCACTAATATGGAGAGCGATGGTCGCTATCATTCAAAGTGGATTAATATGTTATATCCACGCGTTTATTTGTCAAGAAATTTATTAAAAAATGATGGTTTTTTTGTTGCGAGTATAGATGATAGTGAGTTGTGTAATTTTAGGACAATGTTGAATGAGATATTTGGTGAAGAGAATTTCATAGCTGTGTTAGTTTTTGATCGAAATAGGAAAAATGATGCAAAATTATTTTCGATTGGCCATGAATACATGCTCGTTTATGCTCGCAATAAGCAATGGTTTGCAGATAATAATATTCGACTTCGCGCGCCAAAAGAAGGCGTAGAAGACGTAAGGGATGAATTTGAACGTTTGCGCAGGCTCCATTCTGGCAATTGGGCATTAGTCGCGCAAGGTTTGCGGGAATACTTTTCAAAGTTCGAGGAAGACGATCCCCGGATGCCGCTTACTCGTTACACAAAAGTTGATGAAAGGGGCCCATACAGGACAGATGGTGATGCGAGTTGGCCTGGTGGTGGTGGGCCTCGCTATGAAGTTCTACATCCAACGACTGGGAAGGCATGTAAAATTCCAGGAGGTGGTTGGAGGTGGCCAACATATGAGCGCATGAAGGAGGAAATTGATCGAGGGAATATTGTATTTGGTCCGAATGAATTAACACTTCCTTCTGTGCGTAGAAATTTATTTGATAAAGATGACCAAGTAATGCGTAGTGTGGCATTTAGCTATGCACAAAAAGCAAGTCAAGACTTTGCAAAGCTATTTTTCGGGAAAAAAGTTTTCGATAATCCAAAAAGCTATTCAGACATCGAACGCCTAATAGAATACATGACTTCTCCAGGTGATATTATTATGGATTTTTTTTCTGGAAGTGGCACAACTGCACACAGTACATTATTAACAAATGCAAAGTCAAATGAACAACGTCATTTTATTTGTGTACAGTTGCCAGAGCCAATTTTTCCAGACAATGAGTCAGGACGTAACGCGCTAGCCATATCCCTTCACACTGTTGCTGAGATAACAAAAGAAAGAATCAGGAGATGTATAAAAATATTGAAGTCAAACATTGCAGCTACACAGCCAAGCCTACTGGGGGGAACAGTATATAAAAAGGACTTCGGTTTCCGCGTCTTCAAGCTTGCTGAATCCAATTTCAAGCCCTGGAACGCCGACGTGCCCCAGGATGCCCAGGCCCTGCAATTGCAGCTTCTCGACCACGTCAATCACATACGGCCCGACCGGACCCCCGAAGACATTCTTTACGAGCTTCTGCTCAAGAGCGGCTTCCCCCTCACCACCCCGGTCGAAACGCTCACCATGGAAGGCAAGACCGTTTACAGCGTGGCTGGTGGGGCTCTCTTGATCTGCCTGGACCGCGCCCTGACCATGGAGCTTATCCGGGCCATGGCGGAGGTGAAGCCCGAGCGGGTGGTCTGCCTGGACGAGGGTTTTGCCGGGAATGACCAGCTCAAGGCCAATGCCGTGCAGATCTTCAAGACCAAGGGCATCAACAAATTCCAGACGGTGTAGGCAGGATATGACTCTCGATCAGCAGCCAACGACCGGCGACATCATTCTCTATACCTCGCCCTCGGGCGTGGCCCATGTCGAGGTCTCCTATCAGGATGAGACCTTCTGGCTGAACCAGCGCCGCATGGCCGAATTGTTTGGAGTGGAACCCCACACAATCACTTACCATTTAAAAGAAATCTTTAAGTCCGGTGAGTTGGACGAAAAGGCAACTCATCGAAAATTTCGAGTAGTTCAAAATGAAGGTGGTCGTAATGTCGGCCGTGAGGTGGATTTCTTCAATTTAGACGCCATCATCGCCGTGGGCTACCGGGTGAACAGCCTCCAGGCCACGCAGTTCCGCATCTGGGCGACCAACACCCTGAAGGAATTCATCATCAAGGGCTTCGTGCTCGATGACGAACGCCTGAAGCTGAACAAGCGCTTCGGCAAGGACTATTTTGACGAACTCCTGGAACGGATCAGGGAGATTCGAGCCAGCGAGCGCCGATTTTATCTCAAAATCACTGACATCTATGAGCAGTGCAGCATCGACTACGACCGGAATGCGGCCATCACCCAGACTTTCTTCAAGACCGTGCAAAACAAGATGCACTGGGCGGTCACTGGGCGCACAGCCGCCGAGATCATCGCCCAGCGGGCCGACGCCTCCAGGCCGTCCATGGGGCTCACCACCTGGAAGAATGCCCCGCAAGGAAAGATCCACAAATCAGACGTCAGTGTGGCCAAAAACTATCTGGTCGAAACGGAAATCAAGGAACTGGAGCGCATCGTCACCATGTACCTGGATTACGCGACCAACCAGGCGGCCCGGCAGATACCCATGCGCATGGCCGACTGGGTGGACCGCCTGGACGCCTTTCTCGCGTTCAATGAGTACGAGGTGCTGACCAACGCCGGGACCGTCTCCGCCGAAGTGGCCAGGCGGCTTGCTGAAGAACAGTATGAGGCGTTCCGGGTCAAGCAGGATCAGGCCTTTGAAAGCGACTTCGAGCGGGAAGTCAAACGGATCGAAGGACAGGGCAACGGCGGAAGGGAAAAGGAATGAAGCTTCAATTCGACAGGAACCAACAATTTCAGCTCGACGCCCTGGCGGCCATAACCGATCTTTTCAAGGGCCAGCCCCAAGGAGCCCCGGAGTATTCCGTCATCCAGATGCGCGAGGGCCTACCTCTTCTGGAAGGCCAGGAACGCACGGAGCTGGGGCTTGGAAACCGGCTTCTCTTGGATTGGGACAAGTTGAAGGCCAACACCCGGGCTGTGCAGGAACAAAACGACATTGAGGTGGCTGACCCGGCCGCCGATCTGGAGGCCTGGAACCTGTTCGACACCCCGGCCAACCAGGAGCGCCCCTGCCCGCATTTCTCTGTGGAGATGGAGACCGGCACGGGCAAGACCTACGTGTACCTGCGCACCATATTCGAGCTGTCCCAGCGCTACGGATTCCAGAAGTTCATCATCGTGGTGCCCAGCGTGGCCATCCGCGAGGGCGTGCTCAAGAACATCGAGATCACCGCCGAACATTTCCGGAGCATATACAACGCACTGTGCTTTGAGCATTTCGTCTACGACGCCAAGCGCATCAACCGCCTGCGCCAGTTCGCCACGAGCAACACGCTGCAAATTCTGGTCATCAACATCGACGCGTTCCGCAAGAATTTCACCGGGACCGAGGACGAGCAGAAGAGCAACGTCATCTACAAGGAGAGCGACAAGCTTTCCGGCCGCCAGCCCATCGAATTCGTGCAGGCGGCCCGGCCCATCGTCATCATCGACGAGCCCCAGAGCGTGGATTCCACGGACAGGGCCCAGGAAGCCATCAAGGCCCTGAATCCTCTCTGCACCCTGCGGTACTCGGCCACCCACCGGAACCCGTACAACCTGGTCTACCGGCTGGACCCGGTGAGGGCCTTCAGCCTCGGGCTGGTCAAGCAAATCGTCGTCGCCAGCGCCAACGCCGAAGGCGCGGCCAACGACGCATTCGTGCGGGTGGAAAAGGTTGATTACAAACCGAGCATTAAGGCGAAAGTGCGCATTCATGTGCAAGGAGCTGATGGACCGAAGGAGAAATCCGTCACCGTGAAACGGGGTGCGGATCTGTTCACACTTTCCAATGAACGGGCCTGTTACAAATCAGGCTTTGAGGTCGCTGAAATTTGGGCTGAACCCGGCAGCGAGTACATCCGCTTTTCCAACGGGCGCACCATGCGCCTGGGCGATGAGCTGGGCGGCATGCGTGCCGACATCTGGCGAGCCCAGATCAAGCACACGGTCAAGCGGCATCTGGACAAGGAACTGCAAGTCCAGGAGCGCGGCATCAAGGTGCTCTCGTTGTTCTTTGTCGACCGGGTGGCCAACTACCGGGACTATGATGATTCCGGCCCCGTGCAGGGCAAGTTCGCCAAGGCGTTTGAGGAGGAGCTGTCGGCCTTGACCAAGGAGGAACGCTATCAGTCCCTACCCTGGCTCAAGGAATCGGTGGAGCGGCTTCACAACGGCTATTTCGCACAGGACAAAAAGGGGGCACTCAAGGACACGCGCGGCGATACCCAGGCCGACGACGAGGTGTACAACCTCATCATGAAGGAGAAGGAGCGCCTTCTCTCCATGGAGGAGCCCCTGCGCTTCATCTTCAGCCACTCCGCTCTGCGTGAAGGGTGGGACAATCCCAACGTGTTCCAGATTTGCACCTTGAACGAGACGCAAAGCCCGATGAAAAAGCGGCAGGAGATCGGCCGAGGCCTGCGCCTGCCCGTGGACCAGAGCGGCGCGCGTATCAAGGACGCTTCGGTCAACAAGCTCTATGTCATGGCCAACGAGAGCTATGAGGATTTCGCCCGGGCTTTGCAGACCGAATACGAGGAGGACTGCGGTGTCACCTTCGGCAAGGTGCCCCTGACGGCCATAGCCAAGCTCGTCCAGGTCGTGGAGGGTGCAGAACAGCCCATCGGCAAGGTTGCAGCAGAAAGCATCAAGGCGGCCCTCGTGGCGCAGAAGATGTTGGATGCCGATGGCCGCATCCAGCCAGCCTTCACCCCGAGCCGTTTGGACTTCACCCTGAACCTGCCCGAGGAACACAGCGACCTGGCCCCGGCGGTCATTGACCTCCTGTCAAGCTACATGATTGAAAGGCATATCCGCCGCGAGAGGGACGACGGCCCCAACAAGCTCAAGAAGAACGTGACGCTGAGCCCTGAATTCGCAGCCCTCTGGGACAAGATCAAGCCACGAACCACCTACCGCGTGGAGTTCGAGACGGACGCCCTTGTGGGACGGGCCGTTGAAGCCGTGAAGCAGAACATGGAGAAGATTGAGAAGCCCTCCATCCAAGTCGTCGCGGCCAAGGTGGACGTGACCAAGGCCGGCGTCACCGGCACAGCCATCAGCACTTCCACGGAAAAGGTTGACCTGGGAGCCAGGCCAGTGCCGGACATCCTGGCATACTTGCAAAACGAGACGGAGCTGACCCGATCCACCCTCGCGCTCATTCTCGAAAAATCCGAGCGGTTGCCTGAATTCTTCAACAACCCCCAGCGGTTCTTGGATGGCGTCGCCCGAATTCTTAAATATGAGCTGCACAGACTTCTTGTTGACGGAATCAAGTACGAACGCATTCAAGGGGCCGGACGAGAAACAGAGTGGGAGATGATGCGCTTCAAGAATGAAGAGCTGATTAACTATTTGACGTCGCTCAAGGTCGAAAAATCTGTGTACGAATATGTCGCGTATGATTCCGACATTGAGCGCGAATTCGCCAGGCGGCTGGATCAACGTGAAGACATCAAGCTTTTTGTGAAACTGCCTGCATGGTTTGAGATCGACACACCAATCGGAAAGTACAATCCGGACTGGGCCATCCTTAAGCACAATGACCAGACGCTCTACTTGGTACGTGAAACCAAGGGGACCAAGGACTTTCTTAAACTGCGAACCAGTGAAGCGGACAAGGTCCGTTGCGGACAAAAACATTTCGATGCGCTTGGGGTGCAGTTTGCAGTGGTTGTAACAGCGGATGAAGTATAGTGTATGTTGATAGAAAGATAGCTCGTACTCCATTGAAAAAACTGGGAAACTGGCCCGGAACACAGGTCCAGTTTTTCCAAGGGGACCCACCCCCAGATTTCCCCCCTTGCCAAAAAGATAATGGGGCCGCATGAGCGACCCCGGTAAAATTGTTACGCAGCCATCTTCCATTGGCTTAATATATCGACAAATTTCTCCTTCTTGGTTGGACTTCCGAGGCATTGGCGCAGCATGGTCAGCTGCTCGTTCCATTGATCCTTGGTCAGGTCGTTGATGTCCGGGACCTTGTAGCGGTCCTGGACATACTGGAAATACTCTCCGAGGAGCGCCTCCAAACGGAGGCCTTCGAAGAGTTGATGCATGTGCCGGATCCAGAAGGACGGATCCGGGGCATCTTGTTTGGGTTGTTGTGGGTCGGCGGAATCAGGAGCTTCAGCAGCACCAGAGTTCAGCCACCCCATGAGTTTCAGACCGGTCTCCGCGCCGGGCGTGAAGTACGCGCCGTCGAAGAGGCTGGTTCGGTCTTTGGAGGCCGAGGCCACATGGCCGTCGATGGACAGGTCCATGACCACGGTAAACTCGTACTCCATGCCTTCCCGTTGAACGGGATTGGTCCCCACCTTGGAGACTTTGGTCTTGCCTCCTTCAGTGACGACCTCATAGGCGGTCTTGGTGCGCATGGTCACGATGACATGGCATGCAGCCGCCAGGATGGTATCCACCAGCAGGTTGTGCTGGGGGGTGACTTCTCTCCACGCGGAAAACGAGTTCCGAGTGGACTTGGCCACCTTGTCCTGAATCTCCAGGACGCCTCCAGGGCCAGACCAGGCATGGGACAGGCTATCAATGATGAGCACTTCATACCCGGCCTTCTCGGCAGCGTGGATCGCGTCCACATACTTCTGGGGCGTGAACGGCGGGTTGATCTGAAGGACATCGTAATTGGCCAGGTCCGCATAGAGGGACCCACTGCCGCGTTCGGTGTCGATCATGGCGATCTTGCCACTCAAGCCTTTGGCGATGAGCAGGGCCGAATACGTTTTGCCAGCACCCGACGGGCCGATGAGGGCCAGCCGGAGCTTGGCGATCTTTCTTTCAGCTTTCTTGAACATGGGGAAGTTCTCCTTTGGCGATCTTTTTGATGACGTAGGATTCAAACCGCTGAACGCAGCCACGAGTGTGGAGCACGGTCAGCTCTTGCAAACGCAAGGTGAGCTGCCGCACCAAATTCAGACGCATGGCCGTATATCGTTCACCGGATTGGATGGGTTGGCCGCACCAGTCGCATACCAGCGACATGCCCGATGCCTTTCAGTAGTTGGCTGCAAGGGCCATGTTGGGCAGGCCTTGTTCGCGGGTGAGCATGTCATCCACGTACAGTTGCCAGTTTTCCTCACCGAAGATGAGGACGGCTTGTTCAGGCAGATGGTAGCAGAGGCTTTTCGAATCGCAGTAGCCGCAGTGCATCCCAGGGTTTCGGTAATAGATCGCCTGGTTGATGTCTTCGGCCACCTTTCGACAGATGGCGTACAGGTCCAGCAGGTGGTGCAGGGTCCTGACGCTTGAGTCCCAGTGCAACTGGGGGAGCTTGGTCCTGATCAGGTAGACCAGGGCGACATTAGTTCGAGTAATCTCTTGGACCGGCAGTCGTTCCTCCATGAGGTAGGAATACATGCTCAGTTCGAGAGCCAAACGGCTCATGCCTTCCTGGGGACGGCGGGCAACGGTCTTCAGGTCCACGATGATGGGCCGACCGTCTTCGCCGACGAGCACCAGGTCGATGAAGCCATTCAGAATGATGTCCGAATGATCCTCCCCGGTCAGGGGGTGAATCAAGGGACGCTCGAGATGAAGCTCGATAGCTTGTGCGTGTTGAGGACCAAGCAGGTCCAGGAATTGCCTGGATTGCTCCAGACAGATTGCCTGGGCCAGCAGGTAGGACTCTTCCGAGTCATAGGCGCACCGGTCAAAAGGGTGGCCTTCCCAGAAGTGAATGGAGGCGTGTTCCAACACATCGGAGATTTGGTCACCATAGGCGATGCCGGTTTCCACGAGGTGGTGGATGCAGCTTCCTTCAACAAGGGTGTTTGAAGTCTTTCGGGCACGGATGCCCAGTTCGTAATGGATTCGGTACTTCTCGCCGCAGCTGATGTAAGTATTCAGCTTTGATTTCGAGAACTTGATCATTCTCGTTCTCCTTTTTGGGTGTAGAGATGGGGAGGAGGACATCCAGTGCGGACATCCTCCTCCCGGGGCGGGGGGGGGCAGGATCGCTTAGGCAGCCATGAGGAGCGGGTCAGAGACGTTTTCGTTGTCGTTCATTCTGATCCTGCGCCGGGGCATTTCTTCGATTGCCGCATCGATGGCGTCCTTCAGCGTTGCCATTTCGTTGGAGACCTTCTGCTTGAGAACCTCGTTGTAGTTGAGGCTGTAGCCGAGGGAGCCGCCGCGCATGGTCTTGAGGACCGCGCGGGACTGTTCCACGAGTTCGGCCAGCTTCTCGTCGTTGAAGATGTTTCGGTCCTGGAACGAATCCAGGAAGTCGGCCAGCTTCAGCATGAAGTTGGACTTGATGGCCTTGGGCTTGCCGTCAGCAGGGGAATTCAGCTTGTCCACGAGGGAGTGGATGATGTCGCCGAATTCCTCGCGCAGGGCGGAGAGGGCCATGGTTTGGGCCTCCTCCATCATGGAGCGGAACTTGTCCTTTTCGCGGGCATAGACCTCGGGCGGCAGGATGCTCGCCTTGGAGGGTATGTCCAGGAGCAGGAAGCGCCATTCCAGACGGAACTTGGACCGGATGTCGGCCGGGTAGTCGGATTCCTGAAACAGGTCTCCGAGCACTTGCTTGGCTTCGTCACGGGCTTCGGCGTAAAAGTCCTGGAAGGTATCAACCTTGTTCCAGAACTCGGCCTTGATGAGCTCCAGGTGGCCATCCACGTCCAGGATGGAATCCTTGGGGACGAGGAACAGCCCCTGCATGGGGAACGGCAGGGCCGTCTTCATGAGCAGGTGCCGGGCCTTCTGGATGGTGGTCTTGATGGGCGAGAGCAGTTCGGGGTTGATCAAGTGCTTGCGGCCCTTGATCCAGTCCGAGTTGCCCATGCTTTCCATAACGGAATTGGGCAGCATCTTCTGGCCGTTCCAGGACGATGATGCGAGCTGGACTAAACAGGCCTTCTGGAAAATGCCGTCGTTGATCTTGGACATGGTGTTTCTCCTTGTAGAGGGTTTTCATCCACAGATGGGGATGTGTTTCTTGAGGATCTTCCGGCGCTTCTGGTAGAAGACCGGACACAGTTGGACGGAGATTTCCTTGCCGAGCAAGTCCTTCAGGAATTGGGATTCCTCCAGACATACTGGGCCGGTGAAACCTTTGGTTTCGATCTTGATCTCTCCGTCGGCCATGACGTCGATGACAATCTGCTTCATGGGCAGACGACTCCCTTGGCGCTGGAAAGCGCCGATCTAAAGGGGGTAGGCAGGTGGGTATGAGAGGCAGGTTAAGGCAGGTGGGATAAAAGGCAGGAAGGGCTAGGCGGTCAGAACCAGCCGGATACCGTTCGGAATCTTCTTCTGGGCGAACCGGTAGTTCTTTTTCCTGGCTTCACGCTTCACCCTGGACAGGGCGTATGCCTGTTTCAGGATGCCAGCGTTGTGGCCAAGTTTTGCACGTAGCCCTCCTTTGTCCCATTCGTCCCAGAGGAGCAGATAGTTCTGATCCTTCTTGAGGATGCCGATTTCATATGATGCACCGGGGATGCGGATGGCGTGGTCACATTTGCCCAGGTCTATTTCAGGCAGACCTTCGGGCAGTTCGAATCGACCGACCCATTTGCCATACCAGGCGTAGCTTCTTTGTCCTTCACGGAACTCGAAACCCAGGTTCTGGCAGGCTTCCTTGAGTGCGGCCAGGTCGTTGACTACCAGTTCGATCTTGCTGATGTGCGACACGGGACCTCCTTTTGAGCATGAGGACCAGGGCCTGGTAATCGGCCGGGGTCTTCATGGTCCGTTTCAGGTAGAGCATGGCGATCCACCGAAACAGCCGGTCAAACAGACCGGTAGTTACATTTCGGCGGTTGGCTATGCCTTTGAGCGGGTAAAGGCTCAATTTTCGGGGCATAACGTGTTCCTCCTTATTGGGTTGGGGGTTCATTGGTCACGATGTTGAGGATGGGCTTGCGAATCCTGCGCTGGGCAGGCGGCTCATCCTCTGGAGTGTTGGCCACTCTTGCTCGGTTCTTGGCCCAGTCCCTTAAAGCCTGGATTTCCTCCCGCATGGTTCGTGCGAGGGGGATGATGCCGTTGAAGGCAT
>CAILNX010000033.1 GCA_903835685.1 uncultured delta proteobacterium | reverse complement strand
TGGACATCCTCATCGGCGAGCGTGACTACATCCAGGCCTCCAGTTCCGCGGTCACCGCGGACATCGACACGAACATCGCCGCCTACACGCTCCTTTTCCAGATGGGCAAGATGAATCTTGACATGTTCACCAAATAGCCGCCTTTCGCGGAAACGAAGCGGCCCGGTTTAAAACCGACAATCCCACCTTATGGCAAATCAGGCCGAAGGCATGTGTCATGCTTTCAAGTTCCTGTTCCCACACCTTGCCGTGCAACTGTCTCCTAAGCGATAGGCCGTGCGTTCGATTCGCGCCGGGAGCGCCAAAAAAACCAAATGGATGCGCCAATCAAGGCGCATCCATTTTTTTTGCTTTTGCCAGCATTTGTGCCGCGTCAGTCCAGTGTTCTTCCACATTCAGCTTGCGCTGCCGATCTTGATGCGTTTTTCGACTTCAAAAAATTTTGTATCATCGTCGTGAAAAAGGGTTATTCGCCCAACAACTTCCTCGCCAGCTACAATTTTTTTGTCTATCGGCCAGCGTGTTAAAAATTTTTCCGCTCGCAACATGCATATTCCCATCCCGCGCGTGCCGCAATATCCATAACCTGCCGCCCTGTCCTTCTTTTCATCCGGATATATTTCAATTTTCGCGTAGTCCCCTTTTTGCGTTCCATAGATGATCGCTATAAAATTGAAACTTTGAGAGTTTTCCTTGGGCGTGGGCAGTTTTTCTTGGATCGCATCACTCAATATTTGATCGGTAAATTTACCGACATTTTCCGCGAATGTCGGGGCAACTACTTCAATAGGTTCATATTTGAGTGCTGCTAAGGCTTTTTTAGACCATAAGCTGCGGCTGGTATCCCCTGGAGCAACAGATGTGGCTGTGCCAGAAAAGGGACATATCGGCGCACCAAGGCTTTGAACTTCAAAATGCAGATGCTGGAGGGGCGATCCGGACATGCCTACCCGCGCTATCTTTTGTCCTCGCCGAACCCTTTGCCCATTTTTTACCAGCATGCTTCCTTTTTTCAAATGGGCATACAGAGAACGCCACCCATTTCCATGGTCGATGACTAGGGCATTGCTTTTTTCAGCAATGGAAAATTTGGAATCCCTCCCACTTTGGAAAAGCTGGGGGGTCGTGCGGTCGGATTCAGTATCCACTATGCCTGCCACCACCCCATTTGCGGCCGCAAGAACATCCACCCCGCGCTCATATCGGGCCCAGGACGGAATCCAGAAATCCGTCCCAGTGTGGCCTTCATATGTTAATGCTTTGCCCATATAGTCTACAGGCTTGAGCGCCCCGCCAGAAAGATCGACATGAAAGAGGGTGCGGCATTCCGTCCCAAACTGGCATTGCAGAGGGAAGTCCAGCTCAACCCGGGGCTGGGCCTCCGATCCGACCTCTTGCAGCCTGCCCCCGCTCCAAACCGAGTGACGGCTCGAAGCAAAAGCAGGGGCATCGGTGTTGCCCCCATAAAGACCCCCGGCCCGGGCCGCTGGTGCGGAAATCAAAAAAGCCGCGGCCACAACCAGCACACGCGCCCATTTCACGACCATACTCCCCCCTATTCCCCGTCCACCTTGGACGGTGAAGGCACGGCCTTCGCCCCCATGGCCTGCATCAACTCCAAAATCTTCTTCCTCAAGGCCTCGGGCGGCCCGCCTTGCAGGGCGGATTGCAGGGCCTGGGTCCCCTCCTGGGCCTGTCCGGTCGCGGCCAGGAAGCGGCCCAGGTGGAACAGGGATTCCCCCCGGTTGGGCCGCTGCGGGGCGTCGAATTCCGAGGTCAGGGGCGCACCGGCCAGAGAGGCGCGCATGTCCGTGGCCGCCTCCTCCAGCCGACCCAAACCCGCCTGGGCCAGGGACCGGTAGTACAGGGCGTGGGCCAGGTTCGGGGAAATCCGCAGGGCCGTGTCCAGAATCCGCAGGGACTCCCCGTATTGCCCGGTGTTCAGCAGGCCCTGGGCATACCCCAGCAGGCAGTAAAGGTTGTCCGGCTCCAGGGCCAGGCACTCCTGGTACACGGCCAGGGCCTCGGCCGCCTGCCCGGTGTTGAACAGCAGGCCGGCCAAAAGGTCCCCGGCCGAGGTCAGGTCCTTGATGGTCAGCAGGCCCCGGGACTGAAAGGCCAGGCGCAAATGCCCGATGGCCTCCACGGGCTTGCCCCGGGCGGCCAGGAGCCGCCCGACAGTCGCCTGGGCCCGGGGATTGCCCGGCTGTTTTTCCAGCACGTCCTGCCACATGGTGAGTTCGCCTGCCGCATAGTCCAGGTTGCGCAGGGCCGTGCGCACCCCCAGGCCGCAGACCAGGAGGATCGCCAGGACCACGGCCGTACGGTCCATAGCCAGGGCCATGATCCGGCCGTGCCCGGACAGGCCCGGGACCCGTTTGAGGCGGGCCAGGCCCTGGTACAGGCCCAGCCCGGCCAGGGAGAGAAACCCGGCCAGGGGCAGGTACATGCGGTGCTCCACGCAGATGTCCCGGAGGGGCAGGAGGCTGGAGGTCAGGGCCAGGGTGAGGAAAAAGAATCCGGCGAAAAACCCCAAGGGGCTGCGCTTGTACACCAGCCAGCAGGTAGTCAGAAGCAGCCCCCCCACCACAACCGCCTGGGGCGCGACCCGGGAGAAGGCCTCCACCGGCCACAAATAGTCGAAGCACAGATTTTGCGGCCACAGGGCCAGGGACAGATAGTGCAGGATGACCCGGCCCTGGTTGGCCAGGTATTCCAGCGGCCCGAAGGGCAGGGCGAAATGGTAGAAGTCGCCCAGACGCCCGGCCAGGACCGCGCCGGAGACCAGGACGGCCGTGAGGATCACCCCGACGATGATCCGGCTCCGTTTCAGAAACTCAGCCAGGCTGGGCTGGAAAAATATCCAGAAATACAGGAGGAGCAGGACCGGCAGGACCGCGATGGTCTCCTTGGTCAGGCCGCCCAGGATGAAGCAGGCCATGGACAGGACCTGGAGCCATATCCGGGACCGTGGCCGCCGGGACTGCCAGCCCCGCGCCGCGAAGTACAGCGCGGCCAAAAGGAACAGGCCCGCCAGGGACTCGCCGCGCTGGATGAGATAGGTCACGGCCTGGGTCTGCAGGGGATGCACGGCCCAGGTCAGGGCCAGGAAAAAGGCCAGGGGAAGCTTGTGCCTCTGGGCCATGCACTCGAACGCGGGCCGGTCCAGGGTGCGGTTCAGGAGGCCGAAGAGGAACAGAACGGCCAGGATGTGGATGGCCACATTGGTCAGATGAAAGGAGAGGAGGTCGCTCCCGGAAAGGGCATGGTTGGCCGCCAGGGTGAGGGCCAAGAACGGACGGCTGGCCAGTTGGGAACGGGCGATCTCGGCCCAGGAGGGGGGGAAGCCCCATTTGGAGACCTGGATGAAGGGCCTGACGTCGTCCAGCAGCAAGGGGCCGCGCAAGCCGGTGGCATAGCAGGCGGCAACAGCCGCCACGATACAGAGGACGCACCAATACCTGGCCCGGGGGCTGTTCCAGTTCAGAGCGGGCATGAAGGATTATTGGGGCAGGCCCGTCCGGCTAGAAGATTCCGGCGATGGACCGGGCCAGGCCGTCCTGGAGCGGGGGCAGGGCCTCGGGCAGCTTCAGGTTCACCTGGTTGGCCGAAGAGGCCACCCGGGTCTGGTAGCGCTGGCGGGTCGATTCCTTGGCCACGGTCTGGGTCACGGTGGTGCCCTTGCCCTTGGCCAGGTTGGCCTGATGGCTCTCCTGGACCTTGTCCGCCGTCTTTTCGGAAATCATCACGTCGGTCATCATGGAATAGGTCACGTCCTTGACCAGGGACCCAGCCACCATGTCCGCCGCTCCGCCCACCACCGCGCCGATGCCCGCCCCGTAGAGGGCCCCGGTTCCGCCCCCGGCGGCCGCGCCGATGAGCCCTCCGGTCACGCCCCCGGCCAGGACCCCGCCGTACCCGCCGTACACCGAGGCGCGCAGGGCCGAAGGGTCGGCCAGGCCGATCTGCAGGATGTTCACCTGGAGGATGTAGCCCGCGTCCGCAGGCTTGTCGGAAATGGCGTAGCCCTTTTCCGTGAGCCGGTTCACGATGAGCTGCTTCAAATTCAGCTCCTTGTCCGAGGTGTTGCGCACGTCCACGAACACGCTGCGCTCCACCTGCTTCTCCACGTCCAGGAACACGGTCTCGGACATGAGGGTCTCGACTTTCAGGTCCTTTTTCTCAATGGCGATCTGGGTGGCCGCGCATCCGCCGAACACAAAGGCCAGACACAGGAGGAGCGCCGGGGCGATTCTGGACATGGATTTTCTCCGGGGTGGCTTGCTGGTTGAAGGGTCTCCTGGACTTCTATCCCAACCGGGGCGGCCACGCAACCGGCCAGGCCCCGGGCATGGACTAAAGCCCAAGAACGATTATTCTCTGAACTGACCAGGCAGGGATTTCGGGCCGGAAATCCGTCCGGCCCGGCCCTGCCGGGACTTCAAGCATGGAGGAGATCATGAAGCGTCTTCCCTGGCAAAGCATCCGGGCCGCCCGGCCCTGGGGAAAATTCTCCCGGCCCAGCCCGTGGCCCGGTCTTTCCCACACTATTTCCCATCACCTGAACCAATGTCTGTCCTTTGGCCTGATGCTGTGTCTGTCCACGGCCCTGGCCCTGGTCCTGGCCGCCCGGCCGGTGCAGGCGGCCGAGGCCGCGCCCGAGTGGAAGGTGGACCCGGACCACAGTTCGGTGAATTTCTCCATCGATCACATATACGCCAAAATCCTGGGCCGGTTCGACCGCTTCACCGGGACCGTGCTGTTCGACCCCCAAAACCTGGCGGGCAGTTCCCTGTCCTTCAGTATAGAAACAGCCAGCGTGAACACCTTTGTGGACAAGCGCAACGAGCACCTGCGCACGGCCGACTTCTTCGACGTGGGCCGCTACCCGGCCATCACTTTCGTGAGCAAGCGCATCGAGGAAGTGCCGGGCAGGGGCTATGTGGTTACCGGAATCCTGACCATCAAGGGCCTGGGCCGGGAAATGCAGTATCCCTTGATCTCCATGGGGTCCAAGCCCAACCCCCTGGTCAAGGACACGGTCGTGGCCGGCTTCGAGTCCAAATTCCCCATCAACCTGGTGGAATGGCGTCTGGCCGATCCCAAGTGGTCGGCCCTGGGGGTCATGGGCCAGACCGCCGAGGTGGCCGTGTATTTGGAGGTGCTCAGGCCGCAGTAGGACCCTATTTCTTGCTCAGCACTTCCGGGTTCAAGCAGGTGGGCGGGGTGCGGCCTTCGAGCATGGCCAGGAGATTCTCGGCCGCAAGCAGGGCCATGCCCGTGCGCGAGGAATGGGTGCCCGAGCCCACATGGGGCAGGAGCACGGCGTTTGGGCAGGTATCCAGGCCCGGGGCCATCTTGGGCTCGGCCTCGTACACGTCCAGACCCGCGCCCGCGATGATCCTCTTATTCAAGGCCTCCACCAGGTCGGCCTCGTCAATGACCGGGCCGCGCGCGGTGTTGATGAGAAAGGCCGTGGGCTTCATCATGCGCAGGGTGTCCGCGTTGAACAGGTGCCGGGTCTCCGGGTTGAGCGGCAGGTGCACGGAAATGAAGTCGCTCTGGGACAAGAGTTCCGCGAAGGACAGGCGCTCGGCCCCCATTTCGTCCTCCAGGACCCGGCTGGGCTGGCGTCCGCCCCAGTAGACCACCCGCATGCCGAACCCCTTGGACATGCGGGCCATGGCCTGGCCGATGCGCCCTGGGCCAACGATCCCGAGCGTCTTGCCGCTCACGTCCGCGCCGATGAATTGCAGGGGTCCCCAGCCCGGCCAGGTCCCGGAGCGCATGACCCTGTCAGACTCCACCACCCGCCGGGCCACGGCCAGCAGCAGGGTCCAGGCCAGTTCGGCCGTGGCCTGGGTGAGCACGTCCGGGGTGTTGGACACCGGGATGCCCCTTCTGGTGGCCTCGGGCAGGTCGATGTTGTCGTAGCCCACGGCGTAGTTGGCGTAGCCTTTCAGCCCCGGGACCGCGTCAAAGAACCCGGCGTCGATCCGGTCCGTGAGCAGGCCCAGGACCCCGTCCATCCCGGCCGAGCGCGTCAGCAGCTCGGCCCGGGTCAGGGGCCGGTCCTCGGGGTTCACGGACACCTCGCAACGCTCGCGCAACCGGGCCAGGCCCTCGTCCGGGATCATCCGGGTCACGTACACCTTGAGGGGGGTCATGGCGCTCCTCCTTTACGGGGCCTTACATGCGCTCGAACTCCTCGTCCTCCTGGTCCCTGACGCCCATGTCCAGGACCAGGGGCTTCTTGCCCTTTATGGCCGGGCGGAAGCCGGTGGCCGCCTTGGCCTTGCCCCGGGCCGGGATGGCCACCTTGGCCGTGGTCCGGCGGGTAGACCCGGTCTTGAAGAAACTCACGGTGCTCTGCAACTCCTCGGCCTGGCTGGACAGCTCCTCGGCCGTGGAGGAGGTCTCTTCGGAGGAGGAGGCGTTCTGCTGGATGACCTGATCGAGCTGTTGAATGGCCTTGTTGATCTGCACCGCGCCAGCGTTCTGCTCCCGGCTGGCGGCCGCGATCTCCTGGACCAGGTCCGAGGTCCTCTTGATGTCCGGCACCAGCTTGGTGAGCATCTTTCCGGCGTTCTCGGCCGCCTGCACGCTGGAGGAGGACAGTTCGGTGATCTCCTGGGCCGCCTCCTGGCTCTGTTCGGCCAGCTTGCGCACCTCGGCGGCCACCACGGCGAAACCCCGGCCGTGTTCTCCGGCCCGGGCGGCCTCGATGGCCGCGTTCAAGGCCAGGAGATTGGTCTGCCGGGCGATCTCCTCGATGATGGAGATCTTCTCGGAAATCTGGCGCATGGCGCTCACGGTCTTGTCCACGGCCTCGCCGGAGACCTGGGCGTCCTCGGCCGCCTTGACCGCGATGGATTCGGTCTGGCGGGCGTTGTCCGTGTTCTGGGCGATGTTGGAGGCCATCTGCTCCATGGAGGAGGAGACCTCCTCGATGGCCGCGGCCTGCTCCGTGGCCCCCTGGGACAGGGACTCGGAGGTGGCCGAGAGCTCCTCGCTCCCGGCCGCCACGTTCTCGGCCCCGCCCTGGATGGCCTCCACCACCTCGCTCACGGCCACCACCATCTTCTGCAGGCTGAGGAGCAGCTCGTCCTTGTCCGAACGCTCCTTGATCTCCACGGTCAGATCGCCCTGGGACAGCCGCTTGGCCAGCTCGGCCACCTTGCGGTCGGCATCCACCAGGGCGCTTAAGGACTGCATGAGCGTGTCCTGGGGGGAACGCTCCCGGATGGTCACCCCGAGATCGCCCAGGGCCATGCGCGCGGTCAGGTCCGCGGCCTGGGTCTCGGCCGCCAGGACCCGCTGGAAGGCCTCGGCCATCTGCCCGATCTCGTCCTTCTGATCGATGTCGAACCGCACGCTTAAGTCGCCCAGGGCCATGGCGTTGGCCGCCAGCACGCCCTTCTTCAAGGGCAGGGCGATGGCCCGGGTTATCATGATCCCCAGGGTGGCCCCCACGGCCAGGCAGAGCAGGATGATGGCCAGGGAGAGGTTGCGGCCGGAAATGCCCGCCTGCAGGGTCTCCTCCACGTATTCCTTGGCCTGGGCCTCCTTGAAGGTGTCCAATTCATTCAGGACGTCCTCCACGGCGTTGAGCTTCTGCCGGGCCAGGCCGTTGGACAATTCCACCGCGGGCCGCTCCTGGGACAGGTCCTCCTTGGACCCCAGTTCGATGACCTTGGCCTGCAGGGGCTGCCATTCCTCCATGGCCTTGTTCAGCTTGACGAAGAGCTCCCGACCCTTTTCGGAGTGGGTCAATTCCTGGGCCTTTTTCAGGCTGTCCTTGGCCTCGCCCAGATATT
The DNA here is from genome assembly GCA_903835685.1 of uncultured delta proteobacterium. Classification (GTDB taxonomy): domain Bacteria; phylum Desulfobacterota; class Desulfovibrionia; order Desulfovibrionales; family Desulfovibrionaceae; genus CAILNX01. Next base: position 6,346 of record CAILNX010000033.1, on the reverse strand, counting down.
TTTCTATATTCTTGACATATTGCGCCCGCTTCTCGGCCGTATTGGCCAGCAGGTAGTTCTTCTCGGTCCGGGCCACCTTCAGCAGCTCGGCGTCAGCGTCCTTGAGATGGGCCAGGGCCAGGAGTTCCCGTTTGTAGATGTTCTCGGCCGCCTCGCCCATGAAGTTGGCCTTCTGGACCCCGTTCCATCCGATCACCACGCAGCCGAGCAGCAGCACGGCCACCAGGAGGGCGATCTTCGATCCGACCTTCATGTCCTTGATGAAACCCATGTCGAAACCTCCTGTCTGCGTGACCCGGGAAACGGCCGCCTGCCTCGGGCGGCCTGATTCAGATCATCCCGGCCATCTTCCCTGTTGGAATTGAGGGCGCCGCCCCGAGCGGGGCGTCGGTCCCTGGCCTGCTACTGCTTCACCAGCTCCTCGTAGGCCAGGACCTTGTCCATGGTCAGGATGAGCACGAAGTCCGACTTGTACTTGGCCACGCCCAGAATGAAGGCGTCCGGCACGCCCGCGCCCAGTTCCGGGGGCGGGCCGACCTCGGCCGGAGGCAGGTCGCGCACGGCCGAGACCGCGTCCACCAGGACCCCCAGGATGGCCGTCTCCCCGGGGTGGTCCACCTCCACGATGATGACCCGGGTGTCGATGGTCTTCTCCCCGGCCGTGAGTCCAAATTTCAGGCGCAGGTCCACCACCGGCACCACCCGGCCGCGCAGGTTGATGACCCCGATCAGGGCGTGCGGGGCCTCGGGCACCCGGGTGATGGACTTGAAATCCACGATCTCTCGCACGCTGGCCACGGAAAAGGCGAACAGCTCCCCGTGCAGGCGAAAAAGCAGGAACTCGTTCTCCCGGTCCAGGGGCAGCATGCCCGCCGGGGTCGCGGCCCTCCCGGCCGCCGCCGGATCATGACTCGCCATGGGTCCCTCCTTCGTGGGCCCGAACCGCCCGCTGCACGATGGCCGGGATGTCCAGGATGAGGATCACCGAACCGTCCCCGCTGATGCTCGCGCCCGAGACGCTACGCACGTTCTTGTACACCCCGCCGATGCTTTTTATGACCGTCTGGCACTGGCCCACCACCTGGTCCACCACCACGCCCACCTTGCGGCCCTCCACCGTGGCCACCACGATCTTGACCATGCGCGGAATCTCGCCGTTGATGCCGAAATAGTCCCGTAAGGACACGTAGGGCATGGCCTCGCCCCGGTGGTTGAAGAGCTTGCGGCTCCCGCCCCCGGACTCCGGGGTCTGGACCAGGTCCACGCACTCGCTGACCATTTGCAGGGGGATGATGAAGGCCTCCCGACCCACGGTCACGTGCAGGCCGTCGATGATGGCCAGGGTCAGGGGGAGCTTGATGGTCAGGGTGGTTCCCTTGCCCCGCTCGGACTCCATCCAGACCATGCCCGAAAGGCTCTCGATGGCCTTTTTCACCACGTCCATGCCCACGCCCCGGCCCGAGACCCCGGTGATCTTCTCGGCCGTGGAGAACCCGGGCAGGAAGATGAGCTCCCGGATCTGCTCCCGGGTGAGCTGGGCGTCGGCAGGCACCAGGCCCTTTTCCATGGCCTTGGCCAGGACCCGCTGCTCGTCCAGGCCCGCGCCGTCGTCAATGACCTTGATGAGCACGTCCCCGCCCGCATGCTCGGCGGAAATGATGATGGTCCCCCGGCCGGGCTTGCCCTTGCCCTCGCGCACCTCCGGGCTTTCCACCCCGTGGTCCAGGCTGTTGCGCAGGATGTGCAGCATGGGGTCGAAAAGCTTGTCGATGAGGGTCTTGTCCAGTTCCGTGTCCTCGCCCCGGACCACCAGGTCCACCTGCTTGCCCAGATCGGCCGAGAGGTCCCGGGTCAGGCGGCGGAATTTGTTCAGCATGGTGCCAAAGGGAAGCATGCGCATCTTCAGGATGTAGTAGCGCATGTCGTCCGAGAGCCGCTCCAGCTCCTCGGCAAAGGTGTTGAAGGAGCGGTCCTTCTTGCCCCGGGACCGGGCGGTCTGGCTCAAGCGGGCCTGCAGGATGACCAGTTCGCCCACCAGGTCCACCAGCTTGTCCAGCTTGTCCTCGGAGACCCGGATGCTGCCCGTGGCCTCCACATGGCCCTTGTCGGCCCGCACGCTCTTGGCCGCCTGCTGCTCGGCCAGGGCCGCGGCCACGGCCTGGGTGCTGACCAGGCCGGACTGGGTGAGCACCTCGCCCAGGCGCGGACGCTCGTCGATGACCCGCTCCAGGGCCGGGGCCGAGATGTCCCCCTTTTCCACCAGGATGTCGCCCAGCCGCTTGTAGGTGTTCTCGGGCTCGGCCCCGTCGTCCAGGCGCTCCACCCGGGCCTCGCCGCCCTCCTCCACAAAGGCGAACACGTCCTTGACCGCGTCGATGCCGGCCTGGGTGATGACCACCAGGTCCCAGCGGGAGAACGGCTCCCCTTCCGGGCTGGTCTCGTCGTGGCGGAAGACCTCGCAACGGCCGAGCTTGCACAGCTCGGTGATCATGGCCTCGGGCTCGGAAATATTGGGCGAGGGTTTGAAGCGCACCCGGAAGACCTCGGGCAGGGCCTTCATCGGTTGTGGCGCCTGGGCCAACGGGGCCGACAGGGACAGCGGGGGCGTCTGGGCCGGGGCCGGGGCGGAGGCCGGTGCGCCCTGGCCGGCCAGGTCCTTGAGGGACAGGGTCAGGGCCTCGCGCCGCCCGGCCTCCATCTCGGCCTTGTCCGGGTCCGCGAACATGGAATGGATCAGGTCCTTGGCCTCCAGGGTCATGTCCAGCAGCGGCCGGGTCACCGGAATCTTGCCCGAACGGGCCAGGTCGAAGGTGGTCTCCACCGCGTGGGTGAAGGTGGCCACGTCCTCGAACCCGAACATGGAGCCGGAACCCTTGATGGTGTGCAGGGCGCGGAAGACCTTGTTCACGGTCTCCATGTCCCCTGGGGCGCTCTCCAACTCCAGGAGGGAGGTCTCCAGCTCGGTCAGGAGTTCCTGGGCCTCTTCCAGACAGGTCTGACGAAGATCGTCGTCAATGCTCATGGTCCTTTCCCCAGGTAGAAGTTGAGGCACGAGGGGGTCTGTTCTCTCACCCTACCATGGCCCAAACGTGAAAACAAGCAGACGGATGATGATATGGGTTACAATCCCATTTTTCCGGCCAGACCCCGAATTCCGGGAAGCCCGGGGGCTGCCCGGGGCCCGGCTTGACGCCCCGGCCAGGCCCGGCTTAAAGCTCCGCCCATGCCCGAAACCCTTGCCGCCGAGGTCCACTCCCTCGTCTTTCACAACCCCGAGAACGGATACGTCATCGCCCGGGTCAAGTCGCCCAGCGAGCCCGGCTACCTGACCATCGTGGGCTGCCTGGGCGAACTGGTGCCCGGCGAGGCCCTGACCCTGACCGGAACCTTCGCCAACCACCCCAAATACGGCCGCCAGTTCGCGGTCACGGGGTTCGCCCGCTCGTACCCGGCCACGGAGAACGGGGTCATCCGCTTCCTGGCCTCGGCCCTGAAAGGGGTCGGCCCCAAAATGGCCGAAAAACTGGTGGACCGCTTCGGGATCGAGGTCCTGGAGCACCTGGACAACGAGCCCGAGAAGCTTCTGGCGGTCAAAGGCGTGTCCAAGAAGAAGCTCAAGGAGATGGTTCAGTCCTGGGCCGGGCAGCGGGAGATCAAGAACCTGATCGTGTTCCTGCACGAGCACGCCGTGCCCACCACCTACGCCACGCGCATCTTTAGGCTCTACGGGGCCGAGGCCATCGCCCGCATCTCGGCCAACCCCTACGACCTGGCCTACGAAATACGCGGGGTGGGCTTTAAAAGGGCCGACGACATGGCCCTGAAACTCGGGTTCGCCCCGGACTCCCTGGAGCGCCTGGAGGCCGGGCTGCTGTTCAGCCTGTTCACCGAGAGCGAACGGGCCGGACACGTGTTCGTGCCCCGGGGCGTGCTCCTGGACAAGGCCGCAGCCATCCTCGGTCCCGAAACGGCCGGACGGCTTGACGACGCCCTGGCCCTGCTGGACGAGAAGAAACGGGTGCGCCTGGCCCAGGTCCGCCTGCCGGACACGGTTTCGGGCGATGGCCCGGATGCTGAATCGATCCCGGGCGAGAAAATCCAGGCCGTGTACCTCATGCATTTCTACAAATGGGAGCGCGAGGCGGCCCAGCGCCTCCTGGCCCTGGCCGCCCACCCCTCGCCCGTGAGCGCCGAGAAAATGGCCAAGGCCCTGCCCGAGGTGGAGCGCACCCTGGGCCTGGGCCTGTCCCAGGAGCAGCGGGAGGCCGTGGCCGGGGCCTGCCAGAACAAGGTCTTCATCATCACCGGCGGACCCGGGACCGGCAAGACCACCATCACCAAGGCCGTGGTGCGCACCTTGAGCCAACTGGGCTTAAAGCCCCGGCTGGCCGCGCCCACGGGCCGGGCGGCCAAACGCCTGGCCGAGGCCACGGGATTCACCGCCCTCACCATCCACCGCCTGCTCGGATTTTCCCCGGACGACGGGTTCGACCACAACGAGGGAAAGAAGCTCAAGGCCGACGCCCTGCTCATCGACGAGGCCAGCATGCTGGACCTCCAGCTCTTCACCGCCGTGCTGCGCGCCCTGCCCCTGACCTGCCGCCTGATCCTGGTGGGGGACGTGAACCAGCTCCCGAGCGTGGGTCCGGGCAATGTCCTGGGCGACCTGATCACCAGCGGGTCCCTGCCCTGCGCCGTGCTCACCCACATCTTCCGCCAGGCCCAGGAGTCCTCCATCGTGGTCAACGCCCACCGCATCAACCAGGGCCAGTTCCCCATCGCCTCACCCTACGAGCCGCCCAAGGCGGACTTCTTCTTCATCGCCCAGGACGACCCGGAAAAGGTCCGGGACCTGGTCCTGGAGACCGTGTGCGAGCGCATCCCCCAGCGCTACGGCTTAAACCCCATGCGCGACGTGCAGGTGCTCGCGCCCATGCACAAGGGCGAGGTGGGCACCCAGCGCCTGGGCGGGCTCATCCAGGACCGCTTAAACCCCAGGAGCGGGCCGGAGATGGTGCGCGGCCATGCCCGGTTCCGGGTCGGGGACCGGGTGCTCATGCTGCGCAACAACTACGAGAAGGAAGTGTTCAACGGCGACCTGGGCTGGATCATGGAGATGAGCGTGGAGGACAACGCCCTGTCCGTGGAGTTCGACGGCAACCTGGTGGTGTTCGAGGCCACGGAGTTGGACGACCTGTCCCCGGCCTACGCCATCAGCGTGCACAAGTCCCAGGGCAGCGAATACCCGGCCGTGGTCCTCCCCCTGGTCACCCAGCACTTCATCATGCTCCAGCGCAACCTGATCTACACGGCCCTGACCCGGGCGCGCCGCCTGGCGGTGATCATCGGCAGCCCCAAGGCCATGAACATCGGGCTGCGGGCCACGGGCGCGGGCAAGCGGTTTTCCTGGCTGTCCGAGCGGGTGCGGGCGGCCTTTGACGAGCCGAGGCTGATGTAAGCCCTTCAAAATATTTCATGGAGAGTTCGTGAGCGAGAACACCGGACCCTTCCGGGCCTTGACCCCCATCGTGCTGGCCTCGGCCTCGCCCAGGCGGGAGGAGCTTCTTTCCGGCACGGGCCTGGCCTTCGAAATCCTGCCCTCCGAGGCCGAGGAGCCCCGGCCCGGGCCGGACGAGACCCCCGGGGCCTACGCCTGCCGCATGGCCTGGCTCAAAGCCCGGGAAGTGGCCTCCCGCAGGCCGAAAGCCGTGGTCATCGGCGCGGACACCGTGGTGGCCGTGGGCCGGGACATCCTGGGCAAGCCCCGGGACCGGGACCAGGCCCGGCGCATGCTGGGCCTTCTCTCCGGCCGGGAGCACCAGGTGGTCACCGGCTGCGCCGTGGTCAGCGGGGAGGAGTCCCAGGACTTCTTCGTGAGCACGGCCGTGCGCTTTGCGGACCTAAGCCCCGAGGAGATCGAGGCCTACACGGCCCTGCCCGAGCCCTACGACAAGGCCGGGGGCTACGCCATCCAGGGCCAGGGGGCCTTCCTCATCCGGGAGATTCGCGGGTCCTACACCAATGTGGTCGGACTACCCGTTTCAGAATTACTTGAAGTTCTAAAGACTTGGGGAGTTGCCGTTCCAAGAAACGGGTAGATTTTCCAAATCAAGTGGGATTTTCCACGGAAAGTTCCCACCAGATTCCCACCGTGGGACTAGAGCGGTGGCGGCAGATTGAGCGAAACAGATTGGCCCTTCGGAGTGATCCGGAGGGCCTTTTATCTTTTTTGGCGCGCGATTAGCTACAGATTCCTCATATTTCATTTGTGGTTCGGGCATGGATTTTTCTGAGGCGATAGGATAATTGGTCCTAGGAGTGGGGGGGCGTGGAAAGGTTAAACAGT
>CAILNX010000032.1 GCA_903835685.1 uncultured delta proteobacterium | reverse complement strand
ATTTTATACTTGGTATGACTGCCTCGACGGTATTCCATACCAGGGACCTTAATCCAACGACTAGCTGAAAGCTACCCGGCTAAAGCCGGGGGTTTTAACCTTTTGTTCGGACGAATAAAGTACGTTGCCGAACCGAGCACGGTCTGGTTCGTAAAGGTTGTGATCTCACTTAAGTACGGGGTCGAGTTGGCGAACCGGCCATTCCGGTCAAAATAGGCCCACTGGCTAACTTCAGCCTGGCGGGCAAAATTCGCATATTTCTTGGCCCGCGCGTTGGCGATCAAATCCTGGCCTTTGAGCACCGCGCCGATGATGAGGCCGATGACCACGAGCACGATGGCCATTTCGATGAGGGTGAAACCCGCTGACCCCTTTTTTCTCTCAAAAGACTGCATATGTCCTCCACTTCCGGTTGTTGCCGCTTGTTCGTTAGGCCCCCAACAGGGCCGTCCTTGCTTCCAGTTCCCCACATGCGCATCCGCGCTGCCTTAAAACCCTATTTCCGCAGGCCCAGCCGCTTTGGGTGAGCCCCCAAGGTGGCGCATTCTTCCCTTGGGTGGGTGGTCTGTGACATGCAATTCTTGTGCTGGCAGGTGCGTACAACTCCAAGCGCGGTTGAAAAGAGAGTAATGACGTCCCCTGCGCCTGTCAACTCGCATGAGCACACGGCCGCCCTGCCTTCCCGGGTTATTTTCCGTCTACCTGGACCGGCTCCCCGGCCGCCTCGGCGACCGGGGCCGGAGTCAAGGTCTGGACAGGGGCCTGATTCGCCTGCCTGGCGGCCTGACTGGCTGCCTGGCTGGCGGCCCGGCTGCTCTCGGCCTGGGCGGCCTCGGCCCGGGTCAGGGCGACTTCCAGCCCGCGCACCCGGGGGTCCAGAGGGGCCATGCGCTCCAGGCGCACGTACTCCCGCCGGGCCTCTTCAAGCTTGCCGGACCCGATGAGGGCCATGACCAGATTCATGCGCGCGGACAGATCACCCGGGTTGCGGGAGAGGGTCCGCTGGAACATGAACTCGGCCGCCCCGTATTGCTTGTCCGCCAGGGCCTCGATGCCCTCCCATTTGGAGGTCAGCTCGCTGTTGGCCCCCAGGATCAGCCGCAGGGCGGACAGATCCTGGCGGAACATGCCCAGGTCCTCCCAGCGCCAGGAAACTGACAGCCGCCGCTCGATCTCCAAAATCTTCTGATTGCGCCGGGCCTGGGACTGGAAATACTCGGCCTGGGCCTTGTCCGGGTCCTTGGGGAGCTTGGGCAGGTCCAGGGGAGGCGTGGTGGGCAGGCTGGCGGTGATGGCCAGGGCCAGGTCCTGGACCGCCTGGGGCACGGGCTGGGCTGCGGGCTGGGAAGCGGCGGCCGGGGCCTGGGGCTCGGCCGCCGGGGCCGGAACTTGCGCCGGGACAGGGGCAGGGGCAGGGACCACCCGCGCGGCCTGGGGCGGCGGGGCCAGGTCATCCACCTGGCTGCCCACGGCCAGCCAGACCAGCACGGCCACGATGGCGCAGACCACCAGGCCGATGACCGTGTGCAGGACCACCCGCAGCACGTCGCCGCTGGGCAACGCGGGCTTGGCCCCCGTGGCGGCCGGGGCCTTGGCCCCCTGGATTTCCTTCAGGCTCCGGTAGATCAGGCTCAGTGAACTACCCCGCAGCAAGCTGCGGAGCATCAAAGGCATAAGGCCCAGAACAGACTCCTCAAACCAAGAGTAAACGAAGCGAGCTTCGAGGAATCAACCCGCAGTGATTGAATGACCTTGACGCTCAAAAGCACCACCAGTTCGCGCACCCGCTTGGAGTTCACCGTGGACTTGAACAGGTCCCCGAACAGGGGGAGCTGGGAGATACCGGGCACGGCGTTGTCCTGGTTGCCCTGGTCCTTGTCGATGAGCCCGCCCAGGATGACCACGTCCCCGCTGCGGGCCTTGGCCGTGGTGGACACGTTCTTCACGTTCACCACCGGCAGGGTCACGGTGGACCCGCCCACGCTGGAGGTCTTGGTCAAGTCGGCCGCGCTCACGATGGGAAAGATTTGCAACTCGACCGTGCTGTCCTCGTTGATGAAGGGGACCACGCCGAGCATGACCCCGGTGAAGGCCTGGGCGTCCTCGGACGAGGTGGAGCTGGCTGAGGAGGTTCCGGAGACCGTGGTGGTGATCTTCTTGATGTAGGCCTCGGACTTGCCGGTGGTGAAGAGCGCGGGCTGGCCGTGCCTGGCCCGCACGTGCGGGTTGGACACCGTGCGCACCTTGCCGAAGGTCTCCAGGGCGCTGACCACTGCGTCGATGCTCTGGGTGCCCAGCCCGTAGGCGTCGCCCCGGTTGGTCAGGAGCATGGGGTTCCAGGAGTTCCCGTTGGCGGCGCTGGGGATCGAACCGGCCACCCCGGCTATGGGGTTCAGGGCCAGGTTGGCGGCCAGGTTGGCGTTGTTGAAGATCTTGGTGCTCACCACGTTCCAGTTGATGCCCAGGTTGTAGTTGTCTTTCAGTTCGACTTCCAGGAAACGGGCGTCGATGATCACCTGGCGGGACAGGTTCTTTTTCAGGTTCAGGACCACCATTTCCACGGACTTCATCTTCCTGGGCGTGGTGCGCACGTAGATGGTCCCGGCCGTGGAGTCCAGGACCAGCTTGTCGTCGTTGCCCGTGCCGCCCGAGGTCAGCCCGAGAATGGGCTCGATGGTCTTGATCAAAAGACCGTACAGCGAGCCTTCCTCATTGCCCTTGCCCAGGCTGGCGTCCATCTGGAACCGGCCGGTCTGGGAGCCCGAGCCCGTGCCCGAGGTGAGGGAACTGCCGAAGATGTCCCCGCCGCTGGATATGGTGGTGGTGATCTTGGCGTTCATGAAGTCCAGGCGGAAGAGCTTCTCCTCGAACCGCTTGACGTAGAGCACGTTGTCGGAAATCTCCCAGGCGTAGTCATAGGCCTTGAGCAGGCGGTCCACCACCACCGAGGCCGGGGCGGACTCGAAGCTCACGGTGACCCGGTTGTCCAGGCTGAGTTCGGGCTCCACCACCAGGTTGAGCCCGGCGTTTCCGGCCACGGTGTACAGGATGTCCTGCAAGGGCTCGTTGCGGGCCTGCACGCTGATCTTGGTCTCCTCCAGGGGATTAAAAGAGGGCAGGATGGGCTCCACCACCGGAACCGGCTCAGGGCCGCGCTGCTCCAGGTCCATCTCCTTCTGGCGCAGGGCGTCCACGCTCTCCTTTTCCTTTTTGATCGCCCCATGGAGGATCTCGAAATTCTTGCTCGACTCCCGGGGGGCGCAGGAAAGGGCCAAGCAGGCCGCAAGCATCAGGCCCAGGGTCAGGGTCAAACCGCCGTATTGTCGTGCCGTGCGCTGGATCATGGTTTTTTCCCGGCCTGTTGCTGTTCGTTGAGTTGTTTGACCAGTTGCATGGCCTGATCCGTGCTCAAGGAGCCGGCCCCGCCCGGGCCGGCCTGGCCCGGCGCTCCTGGCCCGGCGGCGGTCTGATTCTGGGGAGCGACGGCCTTGCTGGCGGCGAATTTCTGTTTCAACAGTTGCGTGTCCTTGGGTTTGGTCCAGGACAACATGCTGGGCTGGCCCATGGAGTCCAGGCCCACCCCAGTGCGGTTGATGCCCACCACTTCCCGGCCGTCGGGCAGATGGTCCCCGATGGTGTACATCTCCCCGTCGATGGAGGCGTAGTGCCGGCCATTGCCCATGAACACCAGGGCCACCGAGGGTTCCTCGGCGCTCTTGGTGCGTTCGGCCAAAAGAGCGGGGTCCACGCCCTGCAAGAGGCCGACGCCTTGGGCCGGGGCCGTGAGCAGCTTGACCGACTGGGCGATGAGGGCCTGGTCCTGGGCGGACGGGGGCAGGGTGTAGCCCAGGACCGGGAGAGGACGGGGAGCCTGGGGCTCGGATTCCTCCTGCCAGACCAGGCCTGCCCAGGCCATGGCCACGATGACCAGGGACGTGCAGACCAGGGCTCGGGCCAACAGATTCTTGCGCAGGGCGTGCATGGGCTATTCCCCCACCGGCCGGGTCAGTTCGATGGCAAAGGAGTTGGCCTGGCCGTCCAGGGCCAGGGTCTGCTGACTCACGGTGAAGCCCGCCTTGTTCAGGCGGGTCAGGAAATCCGAGAACACGGCCTGGGACTCGGCCACGCCCTGGTCCATATTGCCCAGAAGCCGCAGGTTCACGGCCCCCGGGGCGTAGTTCACGTTCAGGGAGGCGATGCTTAAGCCCGAGGGCTTGGCCCGGGCCAGGTCGTTCCAGAGGCGGGCCATGGTCGGGGCGGCCCCGGCCGTGCGGATGCGTTCGGCCACCTGCTTGGCTGCGGCCGGGTCCAGGCTGTTCTGGCCCTGGTCCGCGATCTTGGCCGTCTCGGCCGCCAGGGTCTGGCGCAGCACGACGTTGTCCCGCTGCAAGTCTGCGGTCCGCTGGGTAAGCTCCCCGGAGCGGGAGTACAGGAGCAGGGTCCCGGCCACCAGGGCCGGGGCCACCACGGCCAGGCTGGCCCAGATCCATTTCTCCAGGCCCTCCAGGGGCAGGAGCCGGATCTCGTCCCTGGGTCCCAGGCAGGCCCGGGGGTCCAGGCGGCCCATGAGCTCGGGCAGGGCCGACCACTGCGTCTCCCCGTCCACGTCCAGGGCGATCAGGGGCAGGCGCTCGAAGGGGATGTCGTAATCCGCCTTGGGCCAGGTGGGGGTCGCGGTCAAGGCCTCGATCCAGTGAATCTGTTTCAAGTCGGCCAGGCCCTGGCGCTTGAGCCCCTGGGCGTCCTGGTGCAGGGAGGAGAGCCCGAAACGCAGGGCGGCCTCGTCGTCCCCGGACAGGATGTAGCGGTGGGCAAAGACGATCTTCTCGCCCTTGACCGCCACGGCCACCACGCAGCTCGGCAGGTGCAGGGCCACCATGTCCCCGCCCGCTGACTTCATGTTCATGGCGAAGCCGTAGGCTGCGGCGGTGGAGTCGTAGAGCAGGTAGCCCTGGCTGGTCCGGTCGCTCAAGTTCATCAGGGCCTGATGGGCCGTGGTGGGCAGAAGCTGGTAGGCCAGGCTGGTCTGGCTGTCGGAAACCTTGTGGGACTCCATGATGTGCAGGGAGAATTCCTCGGTCAGCTCCCCCTGCTCCTGGAGCTTCTTGCGGCCCAGCACCGGCGCGTACTTGGGCGGCCCGTCAATGGTCAACACCCCAGGACCCGGGGAATGGTAGTAGTCCACCAGGTACAAAAGATGCCGGGGATGGGTGGTGATGTCCGTGACCTTGCGCACGCTGGCGCCAGTGAACAGAAAGGTCCCCAGTCCCCATTCCAGGACGAAATCCGGGTAGTCGGGCACCGGAGCGGCGGTCCAGCCCTCGGGCAGGGCCGGGACAGCCGGTTTTTCCTCGACCGGCGCGGGCTCCTGGTCCGGGAAATCGGGCAGGCCCAGGCCTGGGGCCGGGGCGGCTTCTGACGGAACCTGGGGCGGGGCCGGGCCGGGCGGAGCAGGGGTCGGCGGCTCGGGGCGCATCTGGGCCGGCCCGGGACTGGCCGGAGGAGCCGCAGGAGTCGCAGGAGTCGCAGGAGACGGGGGAGGCGGAGGGGACGGCGGGGAGAAGCCGAACCCCGGGGCAGCGGCGTCAATGGCCGGGCGCGAAAGGGCCGGGTCCAGGTCCTCGGGCTCCGGGCTCGGCCTCAGGGGCGGGTCTTCCCGTGCCGGGGCGGGCCGAGGCGAAAACTGGGGCTCGGGCTGGGGCGCGGGCCGGGGCGAGAACTGGGGCTCGGGCTGGGACGCGGGGGGGGGCGCTGCCGGGCCAGGAAGGGGCTCGGGCTGGGGCGCTGCCTCCAGATCGGCCCGGTGCAGGGTATCCAGGACCGCTGGTCCGGGGCCGCCGGTCTCCTGCTCCAGCTCGAAGACCTCGGGCAGGACCAGGCCCGGGACCACAGGTCCGGACGGGTCGGACTTGGCCGAGGGGCGGGGCGGCGCGTCCTGGGGGACGGCCCCGAAATCAATCTCGGAATCGACCGTTGGCTGGAAAAATTCGGGCGAGAACTCCAACTCCGGAGGCTCCTGACCGGTCAAGGGCAAGTCGGCTGGCTCAATCTGGGAGAGGGCCTGGGCGGGGTCCTGGGGGAGGTCCAGAGGCGTGTCGCCCATGTCCAGAAGCCCGCTGGCCACCCCGGCCGGGGCGGCCAGGTCCTGGGGGGAAAACTCCATTTCCGGGATCTCTGGAATCTCCTCCGGGCCTGCGGGGGCTGGCGCGGCCGGAGCAGACAAAGCCGGATCGTCCGCCAGGATCATCTCGGGCAGGATCTCGGGCAGGACCTCCGGGAGGACTTCCGGCAGGATTTCAGGGGGTTTCTTGTGCTCTTCAGCCATGCCTTTAAGCCCTAGGGAGTGGAAAGGGTTTTGGGATCAGGCTTGCGGGTCATGAACATGCCCTGCATCTGTCCGTGATAGAGCTTGGCCTTGCCGGTCTCCACAGCCGCATCCGAGGCCGGGGCCTGACTGCGGGAGAAGGAAAAACTCTGGGGCAGGAACCAGTAGGTCCCGCCCCGGGGACGCCCCTGGGAGGCCAGGGCCATCATCTGGTTCAAGCCGTCCATGGTCAGGTCCTGGGTCAGGCTGACCGGGTACAGGAGCCATTGCTCGGGAATGAGCCCGGCCTGGCGGGCCGCCGTGCGCAAACGGGTCCACTCGGCCATGTCCTTCCGGGCGGCCTGGGCCTTGGCCAGGGCCTCGGCCAGGGCCGTGCCTTCCTGCTGGAGAAAGCGCACGTTCTCGGCCGTGGCCCGCACCTCGCGCCAGGCCATGGACATGCCCACCATTCCGGCCCCGGCGATCAGGGCCAGGCCGATGGCCAGAATCCATTTCATCGTGTGGCTCAGCCTCATTTTCCAACCTTTCCGATGAGGTCATAAATGGGCAGCAGCAGCCCGGCCATGATAACCGCGAAGACCAGGCCCACCACCACCAGCAGGATGGGCTCCAGGCTCTTGGCCAGGGTGTCCACCAGCCCCTTGAGCTTGGAGCGGTAGACCTCGGCCACGTAGGCGGTCTGCTCCTCCAGGCGTCCGGTCTGCTCCCCCACCAGGATCATGCGCAGGGCAAAGGGATGCAGGGCCTGGTGCATGCGCAGGGAGGTGGTCAGGGTGTTGCCGGTCTTGATGGCCTCCTGGACCCCCTGCATGCGCCGGACGTACACCAGGTTCGTGGTGGACTCGGTGATGATCTCCAGGGTCCGAAGCACCCCAATGCCAGCCGCGATGAGAATGCCCAAGAATTCGCAGATCCGGGCCACGATGGAGGCTTCCACGATCATGCCCACGATGGGCGTCTTCAGGATCAGGGCGTCGGTCATGTAGCGGTAGGCCGCCCAATGGCGCCGCAGGAACTTGCTGGCCACCACTGCGGCCACGATCCCTAAGCCCACCGAGGACGCCGAGGTCGTGAACCAGTCGGAAACGGCCATGATCATGCGCGTCGGGGGGGGCAGATCGACGCCCAGGTCCTTGAACAGGCCGATCATCTGCGGGACGACATAGCCGAACCAGAAGCAGATGGCCCCCAGGACAACGGCGGACAGGAATCCCGGGTACATCATGGCCTTTTTGGTGGCCGAAATAATTTCATGAATATGCAGCACGTGTTCGGAACATTTTTTGAGCATTTCGTCAAGCTTGCCGGTTTCTTCCCCAATTCGGAGCATCTGCAGGAGCACCGGGGCGAAGATGCGGTCGTGCTTGTCGATGGCCTCGGAAAAGGTCTGCCCGGCCTCGATGTCCGTGCACATGAACTTGACCACCATTTTCAGGGCCGGTTTCTTGATCTCGTCCCCGATCTCCTCCAGGGCCGAGAGCACGGGCACCCCGGCCTGGGTGAGCATGGCCATGTTGTTGAAGAACTCGGCGATGTCCGGCCGCTCGATGCCCCCGAACTTGGTCCGGGCCCAGAGCACCACCCCTTCCAGAAAAGGCGGAAGCGGCGTGACCTCCAGGGCCACCCCGCCCCGGCGCTCCAGATAACGCATGGCCGCCAGGGAATCGGTGAAGGGCAGCTCGATGATGCCCTTCTCCAAGGCCCCCTGGGCCGTGAGAATCTTGAAGCGGAAGATGGCCATGCGCTCCTAGTACCGGGTCGCGCCCAGGACGCGGTGCAGTTCTTCGACCGTGGTCAGGCCGGACAGGGTCTTCTTGACCCCCACGCTGAACATGTTCTGAAAGCCCTTGCCCACCATCATCTGTTCCAACTGGAACATGGGCGCGTCTTTTTCCAGCAGGCTGCGCACCTCCCGGTCCAGGACGAAGACCTCGTAGACCAGGGTCCGGCCCAGGTACCCGGTGTGCCCGCAGGCGTCGCACCCCCGCCCCCGATAGAGCTTCTCGGCCCGCACCCCCAGGTATTTCAGCTCGGCCTCGGTGGGCTCGTAAGCCTCCTTGCACTGCTTGCAGGTGGTGCGCACCAGGCGCTGGCTGATGACGCTGACCAGGGCCTCGGCCATGGTCTGGTGGTCCATGCCCAGGGTGCGCAGCCGGGGGATGGCCCCCAGGGCCGTGTTGCTGTGCAGGGTGGAGAGCACCAGGTGGCCGGTGGTGGCCGCGTCCAGGGCCGTGCGGGCGGTAAGCTCGTCGCGCATCTCGCCGATGAGGATCACGTCCGGGTCGTGGCGCAGAAAATAGCGCATGGCGTTGGCGAAATCGTACCCGGCCGGTTCGTTGACCTGGGTCTGGCGGGCCAGGGGCACGATGTATTCGATGGGGTTCTCGATGGTCAGCACGTTCTTGCCCAAAAGGTCCAGGGCCGAGAGCCCGGCCACCAGGGTGGTGGACTTGCCCGAGCCCGTGGGGCCGGTGAGGAGCACGATGCCGAAGGGCTCCTCGAAACTGCGCATGATGGGCCGCAAATCCTCTTTCAAAAACCCCAGGTTCTCCATGCTGAAGCTGGCCCGCTCCTGGGAGAGCAGGCGCATGACCACGTTCTCCCCGTAGGGGGTGACCACGGTGGAGATGCGGATATCGTAGTTGCGCTGCAAAAGCGTCACGCTCCAGCGGCCGTCCTGGGGCAGGCGCTGTTCGGAGATGTCCATGCCGGACTGGAGCTTGATGGAGGTGATGATGCGCATGAGCTGCTTGGGGAAGAAGCGCTCGCTGGTGAGCACCCCGTCCACCCGGAAGGCCAGGCTGATGCCGTAGGCCATGGGCCGGATGTGCACGTCCGTGGCCCGGCGCTTGATGGCCATGAGCAGCATGAAGTTCAGGAAATTGTCCGGGCTCACGGTGCGGGTGGTGTCTGCGGCCAGGATGTCCGCCTCGCGCTGCAGGCTGGACTCCACCGGGTTGGTGAGGAAGAAGAAGTAGTTGTAGATGGCCGAAACCACTTGCGATTCGGCCGAAAGCGAAAAGACCGGGCGCATGCCCATGAAGCGCAGGCAGGCCTGCTCCATGGCCTGGTTGGGCAGGTCCGGGGTGACCACGTGCACCTCGTCCCCGATGACCCGCAAGGGGAACATCTGGAGCGAGAGGCAGGTGTTGCGGTTGAAGCGCTTGAGCACCTCCAGGTCCGGGGCCTCCCGGGTCAGGTCCAGGTATTCCAGCTTGAGCTGCTCGGCCACGGCGTTGACCAGGTCGTACTCGCTGACCAGACCCACGCGGGTGAGCACCTGGCCGAGTTTCTCGCCGCTGACCCGCTGCACCTGGAGGGCAAAATCCAGGTGCTTTTTCTGGATGATGCCCCTGGTGATGAGCAGGTCGCCGATGCGGATGGGCTGGGTCACGGACGCTCCTCCCGGGATGGGGCGGCTTGGGCGGACAGCCGGGCCAGGGTCTCCTGGTCGGGCAGACCCGAGGCCTTGAGCCCGTTTTCTTTCTGGAACTCGGCCAGGGCGTACCAGCTCTTCTTGCCGTACACCCCGTCCGGCTTGTCCTCGAACTTGCGCACCCCTTTGAGCAGGCGCTGGACATAGACCGCCTCCGGGCCAGCGTACCCGGGGATCACCCGGTCAAAGGCCCCGGGCACGCGCATGAGCACCAGCACACCCTGGCCCCCGGTCAGGGTCCCCCAGGGCAGGACCAGACGGTCAGGGGCATTCTCGACCGGCCCCCGGGCCATCTCCATCCAGACCAGGCCCTGGGGCAGGGCCGAGGTGAACCGGGCCAGGCTTTTCTCCCGCAGGGCAGCGGCCAGGGTCTCGGCCAGGGACTCCAGACCCAAAGGGGACAGCAGGGCCTCGGCCTCCTGGCGCTTGGGATCGGTCTCCGGCTTTTTCCCGTTCTTCTCCGGGGCCAGGGCTGCGGGCTGGGCCGTTCCAGGGGCCGGAGTGGCCGGAGCGGCCGCAGGGGCCGCTTCGGCCGGGGCGGTCTCGGCCGCGGCCGGGGCCTTGCTCCCGCCCCGGGACAGGAAAAAGGCCAGGGCCAGGATCAGGGTGAGAATCGCGGGCAGGCCGTACCACAGGGCCAGCCGCTTGATCCGGCCCTCCTGCACCCGCTTGCGCACCAGCCGGTTGCAGGAGGCCACGTCGCGCACGGCCAGGTCCAGGACCCGGGAGGACAGGCTGCTCTCCCGCAAGGCGATGCAGGCGTAGAGCGCCCGCTCCATGATCAAATTCATCTGGCGCAGGTTCCCCTGGCTGGACTCCCACAAACGGTCCAGGGCCCGGCCGTCCAGGCGGAGCTGGGAGTCGGCCTTGGCCAGCTTGAAATCCACGTAGCTCTTGACCTCGGGCTTGGTCAGGGTGGGGTGTTCCAGGAATATGGCCACCCGGCTCAAAAGCTGGCGCATGCGCGGCTCTTCCAGGAACAGGTGCAGCTCCTGCTGGCCAATGAGCAGAATTTGAACCAGCTTGCGGCCGTCGAACTCCAGGTTGGAGAGCATGCGCAGGGCTTCTAAGGAGGTGGCGTCGAGGTTGTGGGCCTCGTCCACGATGATCACGCAGTTGTGGCCGGCCTTGTTCTGGTCCAGGAGGTAGTGGTGGATGGCCTCCACCAGGCGGGGAAAGGGGATGTCGTCGGGCGGCTCCATCCCCCAGTCCCGGGCCACGGAGAACAAAAGCTCCTCCTTGGTGAACACGGTGTTGAACACCCAGGAGGTGGGGACTTTTTTTTCTTCAAGAAGTTTCAGCAGTTGCAGAGACAGGGAGGTCTTGCCCACCCCCACTTCCCCGACCAGGACCAGAAACCCCTTGCGCGACTCGATGCCGTGCAAAAGCTCTTCCAGAAAGATCTTGGTGGACTCGGTCTGGTAATAGTTCTTCGGGTCCAGGGCCACTGGAAAGGGATTGTGGGACATGCCGAAGTAGGAGAGTATGTCTTCAAGCATAGTGGGTCGCCAAGCCGATCTTCGTCCAGCCGGTTGGTTGCGCCTCCCAGAAAAGGCCTGTCCCGAGGATTTTCTAGAAGTTCTCTACACTATCCCGGTTTCCGGGGCAAGGGTCCCAGGCCGCCTGGACGCAAAAAGTACATGAACAGAAAGCAAATGGCCACTGCGTTTTGCGGGGTTTCCCAATCGTCACCGACCCGGCCTTCCGGTCCATCCACTTTTCGTCATTTCCGCCCCCTTCGCTTCCGGGCTTGACAGTTCCCGGGCCATGGCCGAAAAAATGGGAGGTCGGACCCGTATCGGCCGCCGTATTGGCCCCCATATTGGCCATCGTTCATTTCGCACCCGCCCTGGAGACGCCATGAAACACACCATTTCCGCCCTGCTGCGCAACCGACCCGGGGTTTTGGCCGATCTGGCCCTGGAGTTCAAGCAGAGCAACCTGAACATCAAAAGCATCGCCTGCGGGGAGACCGAGAACCCGGAGGTGTCCCGCATGGTCATCTGCCTGGAGGCCGAGAACGACCAGATGGACCAGGTCACGGCCCATCTGGCGGCCATGGACTTCATCATCCAGGTGGACGACCTGGCCCGCAAGGAGTTCGTGGACCGGGAGCTTCTGCTCATCAAGGTGCGCTTCGACCGGGAGAGCCTGACCCAGCTCATGCAGGTATTTGAGGTCTTCCGGGCCGCAGTGGTGGGCATGGGCCAGGAGACCATCACCGTGGAGATGGCCGGGGACCAGGAAAAGGTCGAGGGCCTCATCAAGTTGCTCACCCCCTTTGGCATAAAAAGTATGTGCCGCACTGGGCTCATCGCGCTCAAGCGCGGGGACGAGTAGCTCTCGTTTGGGTTCATTGGCCCAACACTACAAAGAGGGACAGCCCGGCCATGATTCGCCCGAAAACAGCTCCCAAGACCACCCTCCCCCGGCCCCGCTCCCTGCGTGAGCTGGTCCGGGCCTGCAAGGAGATGGGCGGACTGCCCCGGGTGGCCGTGGTCCGGCCCTCGGACGGGTTCGTGCTGCGCGCGGCCGTGGCCGCCTTTGAGCACGGGGTGGCCGAGCCGGTGCTGGTCGGGGACCTGGGCGCGGCCCGGGCCAAGGCCCGGGAGCTGGGCCTCAACCTCTCCCCGTTCGAGGCCATTGACGCCCAGGACGACCAGGAGGCCCTGTTCGCGGCCCTGGGCCTGTACAAGGCCGGGCAGGTCTCCCTGCTCATGAAGGGGCTCATCTCCACGGCCAGCCTGTTAAAAGCCGTGCTGGACAAGGAGCGCGGCCTGCCCACCCAGGGCATCTTAAGCCACGTGGCCCTGTTCCGGCGGCCCGGGCACAAGCGGCTGATGATCCTCACCGACGCCGGGGTGAACATCAAGCCGAATCTCCAGCGCAAGGCCGAGATCGTGCGCAACGCCGTGAACACCCTGCGCGCCCTGGGGGTGAAAATCCCCCGGGTGGCCATGCTGGCGGCCACGGAAAAGGTGAATTTCCCGGCCATGCCCGCCACCCTGGACGCGGACCTGGTGGCCAAGATGGGCGCGGCCGGGGAGTTCGGGGCGGCCCTGGTGGCCGGTCCCATGGCCCTGGACGTGGCCGTGTCCATCCGCGCGGCCCGGATCAAGGGCGTGGATCATCCGGTGGCCGGGCGGGCGGACATTTTGTGCGTGCCGGACATCGAGTCCGGGAACGTGCTGTACAAGTCCTTGAATACCTTCAGCGGCGCGGAAATGGCCGGGATCGTGGTCGGATGCGACGCGCCCATCGTGGTCCCCTCCCGGGGGGATTCGGAGCGCTCCAAACTCTCCTCCCTGGCCCTGGCCTCCTACCTGGCCCAGCGCAAGGCAAAAGAACAGACATGAAAATCCTGGCCATCAACCCCGGGTCCACCAGCACCAAGGCCGCCCTGTTCCATGAGGGGGTCGCCCTGGTGAGCCTGGAGCTGCCCCATCCCAAGGAGGAGCTTTCGGCCTATCCCCGGGCCATGGACCAGATGGCCTTCCGGAGCCAGACCATACGCGCGGCCCTTACCCGGGCTCAGGCCGATCTTTCCGGCCTTTCCGCCGTGGTGGGCCGGGGCGGGCTCCTGGCCCCCCTGCCCGGCGGGGTCTACGCCATCACCGAGCCCCTGCTCGAAGACCTGCGCCAGGCCCGCTACGGGGAGCACGCCTGCAACCTGGGCGCGCCCCTGGCCCGGGAGTTCGCCCTGGAGGCCGGATGCCCGGCCTTTATCGTGGACCCGCCGGTCACGGACGAGATGGACGAGGTGGCCCGGATCACCGGATTCCCGGAAATTAAGCGGCGCAGCGTGTTCCACGCCCTGTCCCAGCGCGGGGCGGCCCGCAAGGCGGCCCGATCCCTGGGCCTGGCCTATGCCCGGGCCTCCTTCATCGTGGCCCACCTAGGCGGGGGCATCTCCATCGGGGCGCATCGCCAGGGCCGGGTGGTGGACGTGATCAACGCCCTGGACGGCGAAGGCCCCTTCAGCCCGGAGCGCTCCGGCCGCCTTCCGCTCCTGCGGGTCCTGGACTTCATCCAGGAACACAACTGCGACCTGCCCGCCCTGCGCGAGCGGGTCCTGACCCGTAGCGGGTTGTACGCCCACCTGGGCAGCAACGACCTGCGCCAGGCCGAGGAGCGCATGCTCTCCGGCGACCGCCAGGCCGCCCTGGTGTATAAGGCCCTGGTCTACAACATCGCCAAGGAGATCTCCTCGCTCCTGCCGGTCTTTGCCACCGGAGCCGGGGGCCTGGCCCTGGACGCCGTGGTGCTCACCGGGGGCATGGCCCGGAGCAGCCGTCTGGTGGAGTGCGTGCGGGCCAGCCTGGCCTTTGGCGCCCCGGTCCTGGCCGTCACCGGACTGGAGGAGATGGAGGTCCTGGCCGAGGGCGCGGCCCTGGCCTTAAGCGGAGAAGTTCCGGTCCAAATCTACGGGGAGGGCCGATCGTGAACATCGACCAGATCATGCGCGTCAACCTCATCACCTTGAGCCCCAGCGCCCCCCTGGAGACCGCGCTCAAGCTGCACGGGGAGCACCACTACGAATCGCGGCTGACCTACGTCATCCACTACGACACCACCCTGCTCGGGGTGATCACCTTCCACGACCTGCTCAAGAAATTGATCCCCGAGGAGCTCGTCACCCAGTTCGAGGGCCTGGATCAGCCCTTTGAGGCCCAGCGCCACCTGCTGCTGCACTACCAGAACATCCGCCGGACCCCGGTCGAGCACCTCATGGCCCGGGAGTTCCCGACCCTGGCCCCCACGGACAGCATCCTGCACGCCTGCGCCCTGTTCCAGGCCCGGGAGGTCACGGCCATCCCGGTGGTGGACAAAAACGGCCTGCTGGTGGGCGAAGTGACCCGCCGCCTCCTGGTCCGCGCCCTGGCCGGACGGCTGCTGGATTAGAAAAAAAAGCGGGAGCCGAGGCCCCCGCTTGCGTCGAGATTTTCCAAATACCCTGTCCCTTTACATCCCCTTGCGGCCCAGCAGGTCGATCAGATCGGCCACCCGGCAGGAATAGCCCCACTCGTTGTCGTACCAGGCCACGACCTTGGCCAGGACCCCGTCCTGGACCATGCTGAACTCGCTCTCCACGATGCCCGAACGGGGGTCGCCCTTGTAGTCCGAGGAGACCAGGGGCTCCTCGCTGTAGCCCATGATGCCCTTGAGCTCGCCCTCGGCCGCGGCCTTGAGCGTGGCCCGCAGGGTGGCGGTGTCCGTGGGCTTCTCCAGGATGGCCGCGAAATCCACCACGGACACGGCCGGGGTGGGCACGCGCAGGGAGTAGCCGCTGAAGCGGCCCTTGAGCTCCGGGATGACCAGGGCCACGGCCTTGGCCGCGCCCGTGGAGGTGGGGATGATGTTGCAGGCTGCGGCCCTGGCCCGGCGCAAATCGCTGTGCGGCAGGTCCAGGATGCGCTGGTCGTTGGTGTAGGAGTGGATGGTGCACATGGTCCCGGACTTGATGCCAAAGGCCCTGTGCAGGACCAGGGCGATGGGGGCCAGGCAGTTGGTGGTGCAGGAGGCGTTGGACAGGATGCGGTGCTTGGCCGGGTCGTAATCCTTGTCGTTGACCCCGAGCACGATGGTCAGGTCCTCGTCCTTGGCCGGGGCAGTGATGATCACCTTCTTGCACCCGGCCTCCACGTGCATCATGGCCTGGGGTCCGGCCCGGAAGATGCCCGTGGACTCCACCACCACGTCCACCCCTTCCCTGCCCCAGGGGATGTTCTTGGGATCGCGCTCCTTGAAGTTCTTCACCCGCCACTCGCCCACCACCATGTCGTCGCCTTCGGTGTGCAAGGGAATGGGGAAATGGCCGTAGTTGGTGTCGTGGGCCAGGAGGTGGGCGTTGGTATGGGTGTCGAAGAGGTCGTTCACGGCCACCACCTCGGCCGTGCCCAGGTATTTCTCGTACACGGCCTTGAGGACCTGGCGGCCGATGCGGCCGAACCCGTTGATGCCGATCTTTATTTTGCTCATGGGTCCCCCCTAGTCCTCGAAGGTTTGGAACTGGTAGGCGGCCGAAAGCTCGCAGTCCGACTTGAGCGTCTGGTGCAGGCGGGCGTTCTCCAGGGCGATGGCCGAGAGATTGGCCATGATGGTCAAAAACTCGGTCTCGTCCGCGCTGAACACCCGCTCCACGTCGGAATAGACCCGCATGACCCCGATGGCCTTTTTCTCCTCCAGCATGAGGGGGACCACCAGCAGGGAGACGATGCCCTCGGCCTTGGCCGCCTCGGGGTACTGGAAACGGGGGTCCGTGGCCGCGCACTGGATGTACACCGGCTCCCCGCTCAGGGCCACCTTGTCCAGCTTGCTGCCGGAGAGGGCCACCTTGCCCTTGCGCAGATAGGCCTGGGACAGGCCGTGGGAGGCCCCGGGCAGGAGATATTCGCCCTGGCGGTCCAGAAGCCGCAACGTGCAGGCCTTGACCCCCATGGCCGAGGCCGTCTGTTTGGCGATGGTGTTCAGAACCTTGGACGGTTCCAGGCTGGAGTTGATGACCCGAGCCGCCTCATAAAGCGCACGATAATAGGTTTGTTCCTTCTCCTGCATACCCCTTTCTCCTCGGTGCTGCACATGGTTGGGGATCAAAACGCATTTTGACGCCGCATGAGGGCCGACCCTGCGGGCCTGCCCTGAATCGTCTGGTCCTCTTTACCCTCTTGGCACGCTTTTCAGGACCCGGTCAAGAGGAGTGGACACTTCTTCACCTATGGATATGTTTGGGAATTCATCGGAGTGAAGGACCCGAACCCCACTCTCTCCCCGAGGAACCCGGGCAGGGAAAAAGGGTGCTGGGTCGTGAGGCCCTGCGGCGGACTTTAAAGAGGGCGCTCGAAGGCGTCCCCTGAGGGAAAGCGGCCTGCGGTCGATCCGCCGGCTGCTCAGTGGTCGGCCTTGTCGTCGATGAACATGTCCTCGTCCACGATGTCGCCGCACCCGGGACAGACCACGTTCTCGGGCTTGCCGGATTGGCCGGATTGGCCGCATTGGCAGGGCTGGCCGGGCTTGTCGGCTTCGTCCTCGAACTCGTACCCGCATTTCTCGCACACGCGCTTGGTCTTTTTCTCATCCATGGAACGGGCCTCCTTCTTTGGCTTCCCATATCCTCGTGCAATTTGGCGCGGTCGTCAATTGGTATTTCGACCCGCAGGATCGACCTGGGCCGCGCCTTCGTCCGGGGGAGCGGCCAACGCATCGCCCGAGGCCTGGAGGCTGACCCGGCGGCCTGGACAGACCTGGGACGAGAGGATAAGCAGTGGCCTGTCAGGGCTTTATGCCTGGACGAGGGGTACAGAGAAAACCATGGCCAAGAAGAAGCAGAAGAAGATCATGGTGGTGGACGACGACCCGCACGTGGTGGTGTTCCTGAAGGACCTGTTCACCGACGCGGGCTACGAGGTGGTCATCGCGGCCAACGGGGCCCAGGCCGTGGACACCGCGCGCCGGACGCGGCCGGACCTGATCACCCTGGACATCGTCATGCCCGAGTCCTGGGGGCCGCGTTTCCGCCAGGCCCTGCTGAAAGACCCGGACCTGGCGGGCGTCCCGGTGGTGGTCATAAGCGGCCTGCCCGCCTCCCGGCAGATCATCCCCAACGCCTCGGCCTGGCTGTCCAAACCCGCGGACGCGGACGCCCTGCTCACGGCCGTGCGCCAGCTCATCGGCTAACCCCCATGCGCATCACCACCAAAGGCCGTTACGGAACCCGCCTGGTCCTGGACGTGGCCATCAACGGCCAGGACGGCCCGGTGCCTTTGAGCGATGTGTCCGCCCGCCAGGGCATCTCCAAGAAATACCTGGAGCAGCTCATCATCGAGCTGAAAAAAGCGGGCATCCTGGCCACCAAGCGCGGGGCCAAGGGCGGGCTCACCCTGGCCCGGCCCCCCCGGGAGATCACCGTGGGCCAGATCGTCTGCGCCTTGGAGCTGCCCGAGGACCTGGTGCTGTGCAGCGAGTGCGGAATCTGCAACCGCGCGGGCCACTGCATGACCCAGGGAATCTGGACCGAGGCCTCCCGGGCCATGCTCGACCGTCTGGAAGCCATCACCATCGAGAGCCTGCTCCTGTCCACCCTGCCCCGCTAGGACCGCGTTCTCCGGATTGACCCGTCTTTGGCTGGCGCGCAAGAATAAGAAATAATTATTCTTATTCTTTTTCTTGGTTGATCCTGTCCCGCTTAAGCCTGCCCCGCCCGGGGGAAGTTGAGGATGAAGCGCGCGCCCTGGCCGGGCTGGGAGCGGATCACGATGGTCCCGCCGTAGTCCTGCACGATGCCGTAGCTGATGGACAGGCCCAGGCCCGTGCCCTTGCCCACCTCCTTGGTGGTGAAAAAGGGCTCGAACAGGCGCTCCTGCAGGGCCGTGGGAATGCCCACGCCGGTGTCCGCCACCTCGGCCACGATGTTGTGGCGGCGGGCCTTGGTGTGCAGCCGGATGACCCGATCCGTGGGGCCGCAGTCGTCCCCCCGGCACTTCTCCTCGATGGCGTCCCGGGCGTTGATGAGCAGGTTGATGAACACCTGCTCCAGCCGGTTGGGCTCGGCCAGGATGGGGGGCAGGTCCTCGTCCAGGTCGAAGTCCACGGTGATGTCCCGGCGCTTGAGCTGCTGGCTGAAGAAGTCGAAGGCCTTGCGCAAGACCTGATTCAAGTCCACCTCCTGGGTCTCCAGGCTGGGCTTGCGGCCGAATTCGCGCATGTGGTTGATGATCTTGGTGGAGCGCTCCACGTTGTTTTTGAGCTTCTCGGCCATGGACCGCACGGCCTCCTCGTCCAGGCCCCGGGGGTCGTCGATCCGGCGCAGAAAGAAGTTGGCCACCATCTGGAGCACGGCCAGGGGCTGGTTCAGCTCGTGGGCCACGCCCGTGGCCATCTCGCCCAGAGTGGCCATCTTGGAGGCCTGGATGAGCTGCTGCTCGGCCTGGATGCGCTCGGTCAGGTCCATGACCGTGACCAAAAGAATCTTGCGGTCGTGGAACTCCGAGCGGGCCACGTTCATGTTCACGTGCAGGATGCGGCCGTCCCGGGCCAGGTTGGCCACCCGGGTCAGGTCCCGGGCCTCGCGCAGATCGGCCAGATGGGCCTCCCCCTCCTCTTCGGGAAAGAGCATGGCCGCGCCCCGGCCGATGACTTCGCCCTTGCGGTACTCGTAGACCGAGGTCAGGCTCTTGTTGCAGTCCAGGATCTCCAGGGTCCCGGCGTCCAGGACAAAGACCGGATTGGGGATGGAGTTGAAGATCTCGTGGTACTTGCGCTCGGACTTGCGCAGCTCCTCCTCGAGCTGCTTGCGCGAGGTGATGTCCAGGCACATCTCCATGGCCGCCACGATATTCCCGTTCTCGTCGTGGATGGGCGAGGTGGTCACCAGCCAGTGGGCCGGGGACCCGTCCTTGTACACCCCGGCCTCCTCGGTCATGGCCGGCTGGCCCGTGGAAAAGGTCTGCTCCACCGGGCAGCGCGGGCATTTCTCCACGCGGCCCTTGTAGGCCTCGTAGCAGTGCGCGCCCTTGCTCACCTGGAAATTGTCCGAGAACATGCGGTTGTAGCCCAGGAGCCGGAAATTGCGGTCCTGCACGGTGACGATGCAGGGCACGCCTTCGAAAAGGTTCTGGTACAACTCCCTTTGTTTGGTGATTTGAATGTGCTTGGCCGCGATCTCCTGGCACATGGTGGTGATGGCCTCGGCCAGTTCGCCCAGTTCGTCGTTCTGGTACACGGCCAGGTTGCAGGTCATGTCCCCCGAGGCGATGCGCCGGGTGGCCGCGGTCATGAGCCGGATGGGCTGGTGGATGAGCTTGAAGATGACCAGGGCCAGCACGGTGAAGATGCCGCCCAGGGCAAAGACGATGTACACGGAATTGCCCACCAGCTGGCTGGCGACGCTGTCCTCCTGCTTGCGCAGGGACATGGACAGGGTGAGCAGCCCGAGCACGCTCTTGTCCGGCGGATGGACGTGGCAGCTCGCGGTGGAGCACCCGAGCTCGTTCTGGATGGGACTGACGATGTGCAGCCGACGGGGGGTGTCCTCGTCCTCCCGGTCCTGGACCCGGACCCGCTGGTCCAGGGGCAGGGTGGCGGGGATGGGGGAAGAGGCGTGGCAGATGGAGCATTCGAACCCGTCGATGCCCATGGTCTGGCCAACCTCCCCCCGGTCGCCCGAGAACATGATCTCCCCGCTCTTGTTCAGGATGCGGATGGAGTCCACCTCGGCCACCCGGCCAGCCTTGTTCACGATGTCCTGCAATCCCTCCCGGGAGTTGATCATCATGGCGTGGCTGGCCCCGTACTTGATGGCGTCGCAGAGCCGGTCGGCCTCCAGCTCCTCGTTCTCCATGGCCAGGGCGCTGAAACTCTTCATGTTGATGACGATGAGCAGGGTGACCAGGACCAGGATCAGCGTGCCCAGGCTGATCATGATCTTGGCCGTGAGCGAGATGCGCGGCTGCACGCGCCTCATGACGAGCGGACCGGTCCTGGCCCGGTTCCGGCCAAGTGCTGAGCCAATGGCTGGGCCACGGGTTGGACCAGCGGCAAGGTGATCAGGAACAGGGTCCCGGTCCCTGGCGAGGACGTAACCTCGATGCGGCCGTGGTGCTGGGCCACCACCCGGCTGGAGACGAAGAGCCCGATGCCCGTGCCCTTGGAGCCCTTGGAGGAGAAGAACAGGGTGAACATCTTCTCCCGGGTCTCCTGGTCCATGCCCACCCCGTTGTCCGCGATCTCGAACACGACCTCGGGCCCCTGCCCACCCTGGCCATACACGGAAAAGCGCACCTGCCGGGGCTTGCCGCTCATGTCGCAGAGGCAGGCGTCCACGGCGTTCTCCAGAAAATTGAGCAGGGCCGGGGCCAGGGCCGCGCCGTCGGCCTGAAGCCGGGCCGGGGCCGAGGCCAGGTCGCTTTCAAAGGCGATGCCCGCGCACCTGGCTTTTTCCCCCACGGCCTCGGCCATGTCCCGCACCAAGACGGGCAGGTCCAGGTCGGTGATCTCCAGGTCCCGGGATTTGGCGTAGTACAGGATGTCCATGACCATCTTGCGGATGCGCCCGATGCGGTGGCGCACGGTGTCCCACCCACTGCGCAGCCGGTCCAGATCCCCCTTGGCCAGGCCGGAATCCACCCGGTAGATGCCCCCGTCCAGGCCCATGAGCAGGCCCTTGACCCCGTGGGACATGGACCCCAGCATCATGCCCAGGGAGGAGAGGTGGTCCTGAAGCTCACGGATGGCCGTGATGTCCGTGGCCACCTCCATGACCTGGGCCACGTTCCCGGCCTGGTCCAAAAGGGGCACGGCCCGCACCCAGAGATTCAGGCTCCGGCCGTCCCGGGCCGTGACCACGGTCTCCATGCGGTGCATCTGGCCATCGGCGAACACGGCCTGCACCGGGCATTCCAGGCAGGGCTCGGGGCTTTTCATGTAGGCCTGGTGGCAGCGGGTCCCGGGCTCCAGGGGGCCGAAATCGCGCAGGAAGGCCCTGTTGGCCTCCAGAATGCCCAGGTCCCGGTCCTGGACCGTGATGAAGCTGGGCACGGCGTTGAACAGGTCCTCGTAGCGCTGTCGGGTGCGGCGCAGCTCCTCTTTCAGGCTCTGCATGTGGCTTAAGTCCACGGCCACTTCCAGGACCAGCTCCACCCGGCCCTGCCCGTCGGCCACCGGGGTGGTGAACACGGCCACCGGGACCAGGTTCCCATCCCGGTCTTTCAACACGGACTTCCGGGCCTCGCCCCGGCCCCTGGCCACGGTCAGGGCCACGGGGCAGTCCTGGCCGCCGGGCGCGCCCGCCTGGTGGAAGAACCAGCTCGGCTTGCCCTCGGGCTCGGGAAAGCGGCCGCGAAAGGACTCGTTGGCCGAGAGGATGCGCAGGTCCCGGGAATGCAGGGACACGAAGCAGGGCAGGTCGGTCAAAATTCCGGGCTCGTCCATCTTGCCCGCGATGGAGGCCAGGGAGCTGGCCAGGCCCTCGGCCACCTGGCGTGCGGCCAGGCCGCGCTCCAGGTCCACCACCCGCCGGGATTTCTCCTCCACCAGGCGGCTCAAGTTCAGGGTGTGCTCCCTGATCTGCTGGCGCATGACCATGCGCTCCCGGGCCTTGTTTAAGGCATGGGCCAGCACCGCGTCGTCAATGGGCTTGGGGATGAAGTCCGCAGCCGCGAATTTCAGGCTCTGAATGGCCAGGTCCATGTCCCCGTGCCCGGAAATCATGACCACCTCGGTCTCCGGGTCGATCTCCTTGATGGCCTTGAGCAGCCCGATGCCGTCCAGGCCCGGCATCTTGATGTCCGTGAGCACCAGGGGCGGCCGCCTCTCCCGGAAAATGGCCAGGGCCGCGTTGCCGTTCTCGGCCGGGATGGCCAAAAATCCCAGGTCGGCCAGGAGCAGGCCGAGCAGGTCCCGGATGTCGTCCTCGTCGTCCACCACGAGCACGGGCCAGACCTGGCCGGTTTCAGGGATGGTGTCGATCATGGCGCGCCCGGGCCTCCCTGTGCGGAACGGTCCCTTGCCCGGAGGACCCGGGCAAGGGGAATGGCCGCCCCAAATCATACTTTTGCAGTATACAAATGGACTTGGGTCCGCAAGCCGCTTCTTGAGGCCCCCTCGCGCCGCTAAGGCCCTAGCCCAAACGGGCCGCGACCAGGTCCATGAGGGCCTTGGGGTCCACGGGCTTGGACAAGGTGGGGATTTCCTTTTTGAGCACCGGGGGCCGGGGACCCACGCCGCTGATGACCACCAGCGGGATGTCCTTTAAGGCCTCCTCCTTGCGCAGCCCGGCGTAGAACATGGTGCCGCCCTTCTCCGGCATGTCCATGTCCAGGGTGATGAAATCGGGCTTCACGGCCTTGACCTGGGCCAGGCCCTCGACCCCGTTGTAGGCGATGACCGTCTCGTACCCGTTGTCCTTGAACAGGTCGTCCAGAAACTGCACGACGGCCGGATCGTCGTCCACGATGAGAATCTTCTTGGCCATGGTTGCCTCCCTTGTGCTGAAAGTGGATGGATGGGGATCAATTCTTGAGCTTGCCCAGACCCTTGGTCAGCTCCAGCATGACCCCGAGCCCCTGCTTGGCCTCCTTGCTGCCCATGGCGGCCACGAGGCCGAACGGGCCGCAGTCCTTGCATTCCTTCAAGTTCAGTTCGGCCATGACGTCGATGAGCTTCTCCATGACCTCCCGGATGTTCGGGTCGCCCATCTTCTTGAGCAGGGAGAGCAGGGTCACGAAGCTGTCGCCCATCTCCTCGATGGCCTCGGGCGGATAGGCCTGGGCCACCTTGGAGCGGACCTCGACCATGGCCTTGTAGATGCGGAACACGCCCTTCTGCTCCAGCTCGTCCAGATGGTTGATGACCTTGGGCACGGCCGCATGGAGCAGGGGCTCCACGGTCTGCCAGAGGTCGATGATGTTCTCCATCTGCTCCAGCGTGTAGGTCAGGTTGCGGATGCTGCGCAGGCCCCGTTTGACCAGGGCGAAGACGTCTTCGAGCTGGAATCCGGCCTCGACCTGGCCCAGTTCCTTCATGACCAGCTTGAAGGCGTCGTTGAAGATGGGGGTCAAATCGTGCTTGAGTTCCTGCCAGCCCTTGGTGGACTCCACCAGAAAGCCGACCTGCCGCTCAAGCCCCTCCAGCCGTTTGAGGACCATTTCGTCATTCATGTGCATCCCCCTGTCGGCTAGACGGTGCCCAGATGATGGCGCAGCTTTCCGGCCATGAACATCTGCGGTTCAAGCGGAAGCTCGTGCCCCTTGAGCATGAGGTTGAAATACACCCACTTGAACATCATCTTGCCCCAGTAGTTGAAGTGGCTCTCGCCGAGCAGAGAGAAGGGTCCCAGTCCCGGGAAGGGATATTTGCCCACAAGCGGCTCGACCTTGTAGTTGAAGTCGATGAGAAAGGCCTGCTCGTAACCCGAGACGATGAAGCAGGTGGAATGGCCGTCGAACTCGGGCCGGGGCTCCTCGCCGTCGATCTCGCGCAGCAGGTTGTCCACCACGATGTCCGCCTCGTAGTGGGCCACGGACCCGGCCTTGGAGGTGGGGCAGTTGGTGGCGTCGCCGATCACGTAGCAGTTGGGGATGCTCTTGGCCTTCAAGGTGTTGGGGTGGGTGTCCACATAGCCCATGGCGTCGGTGACCCCGGAATCGATGAGCACCTGGGCGCCCAGGTTGGGCGGGATGCTCACCAGCAGGTCGTAATCCACCTTGGCCCCGGTGGCGGACTCGATGGTCTTCTCGCCCACGTTCACGTTGCTGATCTCGAAATTGGGCACGATCTTGATGTTCTTCTGCTCGCAGATCTTGCCCAGGACCGAGGCGGCCACGGGCTTGGTGAAGGCCCCGGTGAGCGGGGTGACCAGCTCGATCTCGATGTTGTCGCGCACCCCGTTGATGGTGAAGAACCAGTCGGCCAGGTACACGAACTCCAGCGGAGCCACCGGGCACTTGATGGGCATCTCCGCGATGTTTAAGACCACCTTGCCCTTCTTGTAGTACTTGAATTTCTTGAAGAGATTGAGCGCGCCGTCCGGGGTGTAGAAATTGTGGATGTTCCCGCCCCAGTCGTCCATCATGCCCTCGATCTCGTCCGGGGCGATGCGGCAGCCGGTGCCGATGACCAGCCAGTCGTAGGAGTAGGTTCCCTTTTCGCAGGTGACCACCTTCTTGGCCGGGTCCAGGTTCAGGATGGTGTCCTGGACCAGGTCCACGCCCGTGGGAATGAAGTCGGCCCGAGGCTTGACGCAGTCCTCCATGTTATAGACCCCGAAAGGCACGAAGAGCCACCCGGCCTGGTAATGGTGCCGCCAGTCCCGGTCGATGACCGTGATCTGCCAGTCGTCGCCAAGGGCTTTGCGCATTTTGGTGGCCACAATGGTGCCGCCCGGGCCGCCGCCGAGAATGAGCAACTTTTTCATGCCGATACTCCTTTCAAAGGTGGTGTTGTTCCTGCGGCCCCCAAGGGGCCTGCCCCTGCATGGGGCCAAAAATCGTCCCTGCCTTGAAATCCGGCGCGGCCAGCGCCGGAACTAGACCCGGGCCAGTCCGGCCTTGGCCCGCGTGAGCGGGCAGTCCGGTACTGGCTCGGCCAAAAGGTCGGCCAGGCTCACCCGGGTCATCTCCCGCTCCAGGAGCCGGGCCATGTCGCTCCAGAGCCGTCCGACCCGGCAGACCTCGGCCTGCCCGCAACGCTCGTCCCCCTCGCAGCACTGGGCCCGGAAAAAGCCCCCGTCCATGACCGACACGATCTCGGCCAGGCGGATGTCCTCCGGGGACCGGCACAGGGTGTAGCCCCCGGCCGCCCCGCGCACGCTGGCCACCAGCCGGGCCTCTTTCAGAGGCCGGATGATCTTCTCGATGAAGCGCACGGACACGCCCAGCCGCCCGGAAAGCCAGGAGGCCTGAAGAGGGGGCCGCTGTCGGCCACGGGCCAGTTCCAGGAGGACCTGGACAGCATGGCAGGATGGAGCGGAGAGCTTCATGTTCGCATCCCTTCTTGGTGTGATCGTGCGCATCAGGCCGCGATCTCGCGGCGCCCGGGCCGTCGGCCATGGCCCTGCCGACCCGGCCCGGGGAATGTTCCCGTTTCAATTCCCAATTGTTGAGTTCGTGATACGGTTCGGGGGGCGGATTTGCGTCAAGGAGAAATGTTGAAAAAAGATATTCTATTATTTCAGCATATTGTAGAGAAAAAAAATAAAATCCCAGTACGGGACTGGGATTCAATTCCCAGTTCGGTGCTGGGCTATTTTTGATAAATTCTGGAATATCAGCGTGTTATTCTTTCGACGGAAATCCGAACTGGAAGGGGCGGGAGGGGGAAAGGGCCTGGAACGGCCGGAAAGAGAACGCTGGAGGGAGGGAATGGGCCCAGACCCCCGGAGAGAACAAACCTGGCCAAAAATGACATATATCCAGCCCCTCCCGGCCCCCTTGCCATTGGACAAACCGTGCCTTACCGTTAATTTGTATAGGTATAACCTTCAGCGGCCCCACAAAGGAGAGCCCATGGACACCATTCTGCGCATCGACGTGGGGGCCAAAGGCGGCCCCAAGGCCGTGACTCAGCCTGTGGGTCCATACGCCGGGCTGGGCGGCCGGGCCATGACCAGCACCGTGGTCTGCACCGAGGTCCCGCCCGACTGCCATCCCCTGGGACCGGAGAACAAGCTGGTCATCGCCCCTGGCCTCATGAGCGGCTCGGCCGCCTCCACCTCGGGCCGCCTGTCCGTGGGCTGCAAAAGTCCGCTCACCGGCGGGATCAAGGAGGCCAATTCCGGGGGCACCGGAGCCCAGGCCCTGGGTCGGCTGGGATACGCCGCGGTCATCCTGGAGGGCGAGCGCCCCAAGGGGGACGACTGGTACAAGGTGGTCATCTCCAAAGACGGCGTGTCCATCGTCAAGGACAACAGCCTGCGCATGCTGCCCAACTACGACCTGGTGGAGCGCATCAAGGCCGAGCACGGGGACCAGGTCACGGTCATCTCCATCGGCACGGCCGGGGAGATGCGCATGGCCAACTCCACCATCGCGGTCACGGACGTGGAGATGCGGCCCACCCGCCACGCCGGGCGCGGGGGCGTGGGCGCGGTCATGGGCTCCAAGGGCATCAAATGCATCGTGGTGGACCCCGAAGGGACCACCATCCGCCACCCGGCCAATCCCGAGGCCTTCAAGGCGGCCAACAAGGCCTTTGTGGAAGGCCTCAAGCGCCACGGGGTCACCGGCCAGGGCCTGCCGGCCTACGGCACCAACGTGCTCACCAACATCCTATGCGAGGCCGGGGGCTACCCCACCTACAACTTCAAGGAAGGCCGCTTCCCGGACGCGGACAAGATCTCCGGGGAGACCCAGGCCCAGATCGAGATCGCCCGTGGGGGCCTGGCCACCCACGGCTGCCACCGGGGCTGCGCCATCCAGTGCTCGGGCACCTTTGTGGACAAGGACGGGAACTTCGTCACCAAGCAGCCCGAGTACGAGACGGTCTGGGCCCACGGCGGCAACTGCGGGATCAGTGACCTGGACGCCATTGCCAGGATGGATTTCCTGGACGACACCTACGGCCTGGACACCATCGAGATGGGCGTGACCATCGGGGTGGCCATGGAGGCCGGGGTGATTCCCTTTGGGGACGCGGCCGGGGCCATCCGCCTGGTGCAGGAGACCGGCCAGGGCACACCCCTGGGCCGCATCCTGGGCGCGGGCGCGGCGGCCACGGCCAAGTGCTACGGCCTGGAGCGCGCGCCGGTGGTGAAGAACCAGGCCATGCCCGCCTACGACCCCCGGGCGGTCAAGGGCATCGGCGTGACCTACGCCACCACGCCCATGGGCGCGGACCACACGGCCGGGTACGCGGTGGCCACCAACATCCTCAAGGTGGGCGGCTTTGTCGATCCCCTCCAGCCCGGAGGCCAGGCCGAGCTGTCCCGCAACCTTCAGGTGGCCACGGCCGCCCTGGACGCCACGGGCTTCTGCCTGTTCGTGGCCTTTGCCATCCTGGACCAGGCCGACACCTTCCAGGCCATGGTGGACACGATAAACGCCATGTACAACCTGAGCATGACCGCTGACGACGTGGTGGCCCTGGGCCAGGACATCCTGACCAAGGAGCGGGCCTTCAACACCAAGGCCGGATTCGGCCCGGCCCAGGACCGCCTGCCCCGCTACTTCAGCCGCGAGTCCCTGCCGCCCCACAACGTGGTCTTCGACGTACCCGAGAAGGAGCTGGACAGCGTCTTCGCCTTCTAGAACGATCCAACCCTGGCGGGGAGCCCCGGTCTCCCCGCCAGGGCCGCAAAGGGCTCCCCATGGCTGAAAACGGCGTTCACAACACCCCGGAGGAGCCCGGCCTTCGGGACGCGCCCCCGGGGTTTGACATGCCTGGCCTGTCCGCCCTGCCCACTGTCCGCATCGACCATGCCGAGCCGGTGTGCTTTGCCGAACTGCTCCAGTCCGGGTTCCGGCTGGCCGTGCCCGACACCTGCACCGTGGAGGCCTTCCTGCGCCGGGCCATGAATTTAAGCGAGGACTACGTCAGCACCCGGGTGCAGACCGTGTTCCTGGACGGCCTGGCCGTGGACGACCTTGGGGCCGCCCAGGTCCGGCCCGGGTCGCGCCTAGCCCTGTCCGCCGCCCTGCCCGGGCTGGTGGGGGCCACCATGCGCCGGAGCGGCCCCTTGGCCAGCCTGCGCCAGGGCGTGACCCACGCGCCCGAGCACGACGCGCCCCAAAGCGGGCCATTCCTGGCCGAGGTGCGGCTGTTCAACCGGATCGGCGAGGATTTGGCCGCCCGAATGCTGGGGCTGGGGGTGTACGTGCGGGCCGGGAAGTTCCTGGAATTCTTGAGGTCGCGGCCCGAGCAATTCTGGGAGAACCTGCGCTCTCTGACCGTGGAGACGACCGTGGAGACGGCCATGGGGACGGACGCCGGATCGCACGGCGGGCCGACGACTCTGCACCGGCAGGACCTGGTCCGGGACCTCTGGACGGATGAGGAAAGCCTGCGGCTCACCCTGGCTGGATCGCAGCCGGAAACCGGGGCTTGAAGGAGTCCGCCATGGCCCTGACCGTGAAATGCTACGCCACCCTGGCCGAGCACTCCCCGCCCGAGGGCGAGACCCCCCACGCCGAGGGCCACACCGTGGCCGACCTGCTGGCCGAACTGCGCATCGACCCGGCCGAGGTCAAGGTGATCTTCGTCAACGGCCTGCACGCCGGGCTGGACCAGCCATTGCGGGATGGCGACCGGGTGGGGCTCTTTCCGGCCGTTGGCGGAGGCTGAGCCCTCGCGTTGCCTCTCCAGTGTTTCCCGGACGCGACACCCGTCCTGCCGGATGCCTCTCGGCGGCCGTCCCTAATCGAACGTCCGCTGATCCACCAGGGTCTTGGCCCCGTCGCCCAGCTCCCCGGGCTTCACGGCCACGACCTGGGGCTTGAGCTTGCATTTGGCCTGAAAGACCCGCTCAAAGGCGGCCAGGTCCAGGTTCCCGGCCAGCTCCAGGTGCAGAACCAGATGGTCCTTGCCCCTGGGGTTGGTGACCACGGCCTGCCAGGCCTTGATTCCCGGAAATTTGGCCATCACCTCGGCCACCTGGGAGGGATAGAGGAACTGCCCCTTGACCTTGGCCGTGTCGTCCACCCGGCCCAGGATGCCCGCCAGCTTGGCCGAGGTCCGGCCGCAGGCGCAGGCCCCGGCCTCGATCCGGGACAGATCCCCGGTGGCCAGGCGGATCATGGGGTAGAGGTCGGTGAAGGGCGTGACCACCACCTCCCCGGTCTGGCCCTCGGGCAGGGGCGCGCCGGTGGCCGGGTCGCAGATCTCCACCCAGCACCGGGAGGACAGGTGCATGCCCCCGAGATGCGGGCACTCGTAGGCGATGCAGCCCACGTCGGCCGTGCCGTAGCCCTGGCGCACCACCATGCCGAACTCCTCCTCCACCTGGCGGCGCAGGCTCTCGGCCAGGCGCTCGGCAGCCACGAAGGCCACCTTGAGGGAGAAATCCTTGCGCGGATTCAAGCCCATGTCCCGGGCCTTCTGGCCGATGGAGGAGAGGTAGCTGGCCATGCCGACAAACCCAGTGACCGGCAACTTGGTCATGAGGTCAATTTGAACCTCGGTGTTGCCCGGCCCGGCCGGGATCACCGCGCAGCCGATGACCCGCAGGGGCTCTTCCAGCATGTGCCCGGCCGGGGTCAGGTGGTAGCTGAAGGTCATCTGGGCCAGGTCCCCGGGCCGAAATCCGGCCGCGAAAAAGGCTTCGGTCCAGCCCCAGTAGTCCGGCCGCTTGCCCTCGGGATCAAGCAGCGGGCCGGGCGAGAGATAGATCCGGCGGGTGGTGCCCATCTCCCGGGTGAGGAAGTGGGACAGGCCGCGCTCGGCCTGGATGGCCAGGAGCTCTTTCTTGCGCAGGACCGGGATGCGGGCGTAGTCCTCGGGGCTCCAGATGTCCTCGGCCTTGACCTCGGCCCGGGCCAGGCGCTCCTTGAATTCGTCCGAGTCCCGGGCGGCCCGGGTCAACAGGTCCCTGACCGCGAACCATTTGCGCTCCAGCCGCTGGCTCCCGGATTCGGTCTCCAGGCCGTGGTAATATCCCGCGCTCCGCTCCACGTTCTTCATGCCCCGCCTCCTGTCTTTCGCTGTGGTTCGATCCTGGCCTCGCGTCCTGCGCCCGGCCCTACCCCAGCCAGCGCTTGCGGCGACGGTAGTGCTTGACCGAGCGGTAGTTCTTCTTTTCCCCGCCCTGGGACAGACCCAGGTAGAATTCCTGCACGTCGGGGTTGTTCAGGAGGTCCTTGGACGGCCCTTCCATGACCACCCGTCCGTTCTCCATGATGTACCCGTGCTCGGCCACGGACAGCGCGGCCCGGGCGTTCTGCTCCACCAGGAGCACGGTCACGCCCTCGCTCTGGTTGAAGCGCCGGATGATGTCGAAGATCTCCTCCACCAGCAAGGGGGCCAGGCCCAGGGAGGGCTCGTCCAGGAGCAGCAGCCGGGGCTCGGCCATGATGGCCCGGCCGATGGCCAGCATCTGCTGCTCCCCCCCGGACATGTACCCGGCCAACTGCTTGCGCCGCTCCTTGAGCCTGGGGAAATAGGCGTACACCTTCTCCAGGTTGGGGGCAAAGGAGGACCGGGGCCGGGTGAAGGCCCCGCAGCGCAGGTTCTCCTCCACGTCCAGGTCCTCGAAGACCCGGCGGCCCTCCATGACCTGGAACACCCCGGCCCGCACGATGCGTTCGGGCGGCAGGCGGTGGATGGGCGCGCCGTCGTAGAGCACGCAGCCGTCGGTGACCTCCCCGTCCTCCCCGTGCAATAGCCCGGACACGGCCTTCAAGGTGGTGGTCTTGCCCGCGCCGTTGGCCCCCAAGAGGGCCGTGATCCGGCCCTTGGCCGCTGAAAGGGACAGGCCTTTCAGGACCAGGACCACGTCGTTGTAAACGACTTCCAGGTTTTCCACGCGCAGGAGTTCCATCGTCACCTCAAATAAGGGGAAGGGCTACTTGCCCAGCCAGGCCTTGTCCCGGGGCAGTTCCTGCTTGGCCGCGAAGACCAGCTTGCCCCCGGTCATCTTGTACAGGAATACGGCCATGCTCGGCCGGTGGTCGTCCGGGAAATAGCTGATGGCCGGGGTCAGGCCCATGGGGTCGAAGTCCCGCAGGGTCTCCAGGGCCTCCTTGATGGACTGGCCGTCCACCTTGCCCTTGGCCGCGGCCTTCTTGATGCCCTCGGCCAGGACCAGCATGGAGGTGAACCCGCGCACGTAGTGGGTCATCTGGGGCTCGCCCTTGGTCACTTCCTGGATGACCTTCATGCCCGGCACGTCCTGGCCGTAGACCGCCGCGGCCTGGAGGGAGTAGCCGCCCTCGGCCGCTGGCCCGGCCAGCTTGAAGATGTTCTCGTCCGATCCCCAGATGTTGGTGAAAAAGGTGGTCTTGACCCCCACCTTCTGGGCGTCCTTCATCATCACGGCCGCAGAGGGCGTGGTGCCGCCGATCCAGGTGTAGTCCGGGGCCTTTTTCTGCAGGGACAGAAGCTGGGTGGTGGCGTCGATGGCTTTCAAGTCCACGGTCTCGTCCCCGACCACCTCAAAACCCAGCTCCTTGGCGAACTGCTTGCCAGCGGCAATGGGCACCAGGCCATAGGGCGCGTCCGGGTAGGTGAAGGCCAGCTTGGGAGCCCGGGCCTCTTTCCACTGGTCCTTGAAATACTTGAGGGCGGCCCGCAGTTGGGTGGAGTAGTCGGCCGCGATGAAGAAATTGTAGGGCGCGGACGCCGGGTCGGCCAGATGGGCGGAATAGGAGGCCGAGAAAAAGGGAATCTGGTCCTTGGCCGCGAACTTGACCAGGGCCTCCACGATGGCCGTGCCGAAACCCTGGACCGCCACCACCTTTTCCTGGGCCACGAAGCGTTTGTACGCGGCCATGCCCTGCTGCACGTTGTAGGCGTCGTCCACCTCGACGAGAGTGATCGTGTTTCCGGCCACCCCGCCATTGGCGTTCAGCCAGGCCACGCAGTCCCGGATGCCCTTGGCGTAGGGCTGGCCCACCGAGGAGGTCGGGCCGGAGAGGTCCATGGTCGAGCCCACCTTGAGTTCGGCGGCCAGGGCGGCAGTGTCGACCAGGGTGGGCAGGGTGGGCAGGAGCAGGGCCAGGGCGGCCGCGCACAGCATTTTGGTCCAGGTTTTCATGTCATCCCCCTTGCAGGTTGGTTGTTCGCGAACCTGAAAAAAACCGATTCCCTCCCCGGCTAGTGCGCGAAGGGATAGAGCTTCCAGTAGGCCTTGATCAGCCGCCAGCGGTGGGCCAGGCCCTCGGGTTCGAAGATGAGGAACAGGATGAGGGTCAGGCCGAAGACCCCCTCGCGCAGGGCGTTGAGCGACGCGCTCATATCCGGGAACAGCCCGGCCAGACCGCCCGAGGCCAGGTTGAGCAGTTCGGGCAACAGGGTGATGAACACCGCGCCCATGATGGCCCCGATCACGCTGCCCAGGCCGCCGATGACGATCATGGCCAGATAGGAGATGGACAGCGTGATGCCGAACTGCTCGGGATTGATGAACATGGTGTAATGCGCCCACAGACACCCGGCCACTCCGGCCAGAAAGGCGCTGACCCCGAAGGCCGAGAGCTTTCCGGCGAACAGGTTCACCCCGGCGATCTCGGCCGAGAGATGATGATCGCGGATGGCCACGAAGGCCCGGCCCGGCCGGGTGCGGATGATGTTGGCGACCCCCAGGACCACGGCCACGGCCACGGCCAGGATGAGGTAGAAGATGCGCGTGTCCGTGTTGAAGGAAAAGCCCAGGATCTGGGGCGCATCCAAGGCCAGGCCGTTGGAGCCCCCGGTCAGGGCCGTGGCGTGCAGGAACAGGTATTCCAGGATGAGTTGGGCGGCCAGGGTGGCGATGGCCAGGTAGATGCCCTTGAGCCGCAGCGAGGGCAGGCCGAAGACCATGCCCGTGGCTGCGGCGGCCAGGCCCCCGGCCAGAAGGGACAGGACAAAGGGCCAGCCGGACAGGGTGGCCAGGGCCGAGGCGTAGGCCCCCACGCCCACGAAGGCCCCGTGCCCCAGGGAAATCTGGCCGCAGACCCCGGTGAGCAGGTTGAGCCCGGCCGCTCCGATGACCGCGATGAGGATCACGTTCAGGATGGACACGTGGTAGGTGTCCAGGACCAGGGGGCAGGCGCAGAGCGCGGCCAAAAACAGGCCCAGGCAGGTCTTCTGAAAGGCGCTGGGAAAGAGCCCGGCCTCGGCCCGGTAGGAGGAGAAAAACAGTCCGCATTTGCCGCGCATGGCTAGACCCGCTCGATTTCGTGGGTTCCGAACAGGCCGTAGGGCCGGATCATCAGGATGACCACCAGGACGACAAAGGCGGCCACCTCCTTGAACCCGGACAGGTTCAGCACATCCTTGGCCAGGCCGTCGCAGACATTCTCCAGCACCCCGATGATCAGCCCGCCCACGGCCGCGCCGAGTAAGCTGTCCAGCCCGCCCAGGATCACGGCCGGGAAGACCTTGAGGCCCATGTAGCCAAGCTGGGCGTTGATCCCGTTGATGTTGCCCAGGATCACCCCGCCCACGCAGGACACCACGCAGGCGATGCACCAGGACAGGGCGAAGATGTTCTTCACCCCGATGCCCATGGACTGGGCGGCCTGCTGGTCAAAGGCCGTGGCCCGCATGGCGATGCCCAGGCGGGAGTACTTGAAGAACAGGGAGAAGCCCGCAAACAGCAGAAAGGACAGGGCAAAGGCCGCGATGTACACCGGGGACACGGGCATCCCGGCGATGAACACCGGGGTGTTGGGCAGGACCTCGGGAAAGACCTGGATGTTGGTGCCCCAAAAGAGCTGGACCAGGGATTTCAGGACCGAGGACAGGCCGATGGTGACCATGATCACGCTGATGTGCGCCTCGCCGATCAGCGGCCGCAGGGCCAGGCGCTCCACAGCCAGGCCCAGGACCACGGAAAAGCCCAGGGTGAGCAGGAAGGCGGCCACAAAGGGGACCTGGGCCTGGACCGTGAGCGCGTAGCACACGTAGGCCCCGACCATGAGCAGTTCGCCCTGGGCGAAGTTGACCACCTTGGTGGCCTTGTAGATGATCACGAACCCCAGGGCCACCAGAGAGTAGATGCTCCCCACCACCAGGCCGTTGACCAGGAGTTGCAGGTAATACTCTAGCATACGTCCTCGATGCACACGTCGCCGCCGATCTGGCGCACGCGGCCGTCCTGGTAGGTGATGGCGCAGGACAGGCACACCCGGTCCTGGCCCGAGAACAGGGCCTCGGTCAGGGCCTGGTAGCGCTCCTGCACCGTGGTCCGCCGGACCTTGCGGGTGCGGGTCAGCTCCCCGTCGTCCGCGTCCAGCTCCTTGAAAAGCAGGGCGAAACGCCGGATGCGGATTTTTTCCGGCAGGGTCAGGTTCACCCCCCGGATCTCGTCGCGGATGAGTTCGTAAATCTCCGGCCGGGCGGACAGGTCCTGGTAGGTGGTGTAGGTGATCAGGCGGCTCTCGGCGAAACGGCCCGCGATCTCGAAATCAATGCACACGATGGCGGCCGTGAAGTCCTGGCCCTGGCCCAAGGCCACGGCCTCGCGCACGTAGGGCGAAAATTTGAGCTTGTTCTCCAGGAACTGGGGGGAGAAGCGCTCCCCGTCGGCCAGGCGCATGACGTCCTTCAACCGGTCGATGACCACCAACTGCCCGGACTCGTTGAAATAGCCCGCGTCGCCCGAGCGCAGCCAGCCGTCCGTAACCGTCTCGGCCGTGGCCTCGGGATTCTTATAGTAGCCCTGGAACACGGCCGGGCTTTTGGACAGAATCTCGCCCTCGGGGCTGATGGAGATCTCGGTCTCCGGGATGGGCGCGCCCACGGAATCGAATTGCACGGCCCGGTCCCGGTGGATGCAGGAGATGCCCGCGATCTCGGTCTGGCCGTAAATCTGCTTCAAGTTCACGCCCAGGGCGTGGAAGAAGCGGAAGGTGTCCGGGCCGAGAGCCGCGCCGCCCGTGGAGGCCGAGCGCACCCGGGAAAAGCCCAGGCGGTCCCGCAGGGCGCGGAACAGGCCCATCTGGGCCAGGAAATACAGGAACTTCAGGCCCAGGCCCGGCGTACGTCCCGCGAAGCAGCAGTCGGCGTGCTTGAGACCGATGGGCAGGAGCCAGTGGTACAGCCGCTGTTTCAGCGGCGAGCTTTCCATGATCTTGACCCGCACCGAGGCGGCCATGTTCTCCCAGACCCGGGGGGGAGAGAAGATGAGGTGCGGGCCGATCTCCCGGATGTCGTTCTGGATGGTGTCCGGCTCCTCGGGAAAGTTCACGGTGAACCCGAAGAGCAGGGCCGAGGCCACGGCCATCATCTGCTCGCCCATCCAGGCCAGGGGGAGGAAGGACACGAATTCGTCGGTGGGCTGTTTGGGGTCCACCTGGCCCAGGTTCCAGGCCATGGCCAGGAGGTTTCGGTGGGAGAGCATGGCCAGCTTGGGCCGCCCCGTGGTCCCGGAGGTGGTGGCGATAAGGGCGGTGTCTTCGGGGGACAGGGCCGCCACCCAGGCCGGAAACTCGGCCGCGCCCTCCCGGCCCTTGTCCCGCACTTCCGTGAAGGACAGGAGCCCGGGCTCGTCGTACCGGGTCAGGCCTTTTTCGTCGTGGTACACGATGTGCGCAATGGACGTGCCGGGCACCAGCTCCAGAATCTTGTCCACCTGCTCCTGGTCCTCGGCCACCACCAGCCGAGCCTTGGACAGTTCGAAGACGTAACGGATCTCCTCGGCCGGGGCGTCCTGGTACAGGCCCAGGGCCACCCCGCCCAGGGCCTGGATGGCCAGTTCGGCCCACATCCACTCCGGGCGGTTGTCCCCGATGAGGACCACGATGTCGCCCCGGCCAAGGCCCAGGGTCTTCATCCCGGCCGCGAACTCGGCCGTGGCCGCGAGGAAGTCCCGCCAGGTGAAGGCCTGCCACACCCCCCACTCCTTTTCGCGCAGGGCCGTGCGCTCCCCGCGCTCGGAAGCCTGCTTCAGGAGCAGGGCGGGCAGGGTGGTGTCGTAGGGTTTGGTCATGCTCAGCGCCCCAAGAAATGTGAGTCTTCACTCCCGAGGTAGGCGCGGACCACCTCGGGGTTCTGCTGAACCTCGCCCGGCGCGCCCTGGGCCAGGACGCTGCCGAAGTCGAGCACCACCACCTGGTCCGAGATGTCCATGACCACGCCCATGTCGTGCTCCACCAGAAGCGTAGTG
This sequence comes from uncultured delta proteobacterium, assembly GCA_903835685.1. GTDB lineage: Bacteria > Desulfobacterota > Desulfovibrionia > Desulfovibrionales > Desulfovibrionaceae > CAILNX01. The sequence continues at coordinate 86,464 of CAILNX010000032.1, read as the reverse complement.
ATCGCCCACTCCTCGTTGAGGTCCAAAATATAGCGGGCCATGTCCTCGGTCTCCTCCAGGTTCATGCCGGCCATGGGCTCGTCCAGGAGGATGAGTCGGGGTTCGGCGGCCAGGGCCCGGCCCAACTCCACTCTTTTCTGCACCCCGTAGGGCAGGCGTCCGGCGATCTGGTGGCGGTAGGGGGACAGGCCCAGGAAATCGATGATCTCCTCCACCTTGAGGCGGTGGGCGTCCTCCTTGCGCCGGGCCGGGCCGAAATAGAGGATGGAGGCCAGAAGGCCGGTGTCCATGAGATGGTGGCGACCGACCATGAGGTTGTCCAGCACCGAGAGGCCCTTGAACAGGGCGATGTTCTGAAAGGTCCGGGACAGGCCCAGGCTGGTGCGCCGGTGGGCGGGCAGGCGCAGGAGGTCCAAGCCGTCCAGGCTGATTTGGCCGCAGTCCGGGGTGTAGCGGCCGGAAATGCAGTTGAGCATGCTGGTCTTGCCCGCGCCGTTGGGTCCGATGAGGGACACGATCTGGCCCTCGGGCACAATGAAGCTCACGTCCATGAGCGCGGCCAGACCCCGGAAGGTCAGGGTCAGGGACGAAACCTCAAGGTTGGCCATCAGGTCCACTCGTCCATGAAGTCCATGGGGCCGACCACCTGGTAGTTCCGCTCCTGGAGCGCGGCCGCGACTTTGGAGGGGTCGTCCGTGGCCACCCGGACCACCACCAGGCGGCGGTCCTTGTGATAGAAGGTCCCGGTGGAGATGATGGACAGGCCCATGTCCGCGATGAGTCCGGAGACCTCGCGCAGCACGCCGGAGCGCTCCGGGGTCTCGATGACGATGCGCGACCCGCCCTGCTGGTATCCCAGCTCCTCCACCAGCACTTCCAGCATGACCGTGCGGTTGATGTAGCCGAGCAGCTTTCCGCCGTGGTCCATGACCGCCAGCCCGGCCACGTTCTTCTTCCACATGGTGTAGGCCGCGGCCTCGATCTCGGTTTCCGGGGAGACCGAGAGGATGTCCTTGCGCAACAGCTTGTCCACCGTGAGCTTGGACATGAGGTAGCCGATCTCGTGCTTGTCCAGGGAGGTCATCATGGAGGGCAGCGAGGCCAGGATGTCCTCCTTGCGCACGTAGCCGATCACCCGGCCCTCCTCCATGACCAGGACCAGGCCCAGATCCTGCTCGTCCATGCGCTTCTGGGCGTCCTTGACCAGGGTCTTGGGCTCGGCGGTGTAGAAATTCTTGAGCATCTTCAGGCCGACGTACATAGAGCGCTCCTTTCAGGCCCAACTTGTAGGGCGAAATCCCCGGCCTTTGCCAGGATTTTTCCGTGAGCGGCGCGATTTGACCCGCCAGCGGCGGGCAGGCGCCCGCTTGGATGAACGCTTTACGGGGTCACTTCGGGGCCGGGGCAGCGGCCGAGGGCGGCTTGCACAACGCGCGGATGATCTTGTTGGAAAGCTCCTCGGAATACACCGGCTTGAGGATGTATTCGGACACCCCGGCCAGGATGGCCTCCCGCACGCTCTTCTTGTCGCTCTCGCTGGTGATCATCACAAAGGGCAGGCCGCTTAAGGCGCTGTCCCCGCGCACGGCCTTGAGCAGTTCGAACCCGTTCATCCGGGGCATGTGCCAGTCGGCGATGACCAGGTCCACCCGGCCGGCCTTGAGCACGTTCCAGGCCTCCTGCCCGTTGTTGGCCGTGCTGATTTTTGCAAACCCGATCTGTTCGAGCATGTTGACCAGGATGGCCAGGATGGGCGGCGCGTCGTCCACCACCAGCACCCGCATGGCCTTGAGCTGGGTCGTGGAGATGAACCGCCCGGCAGCCACCACCCGGTTGCGGCCCTCTTTCTTGGCCGTGTACAGGGACTGGTCCGCGGCCAGGCAGAGCTTTTCCGGGTTGTCGTGGGACTCGAGCGAGGCCACTCCGCAACTAAACGTCACGGTGAACGTGTCCTCGCCCACCGGGAAGCGGATGTTCTCGAAGCACCGCCGCAACTGGTCCATCAGGGCCACGGCCTCCTGCATGGAGCTGCCCGGAAGGATGACCGCGAGCTCCTCCCCGCCGTAGCGGCCGATGATGTCGGACTTGCGCAGCCGCTGGCGCAGGAGGTTGGCCATGGCCACCAGCACCTTGTCTCCGGCCGCGTGCCCGTAGCGGTCGTTGACCCCCTTGAAATGGTCCAGGTCAATCATGGCGAAGCAGACGTTCTCCCCGGCCCTCTGGGCCCTGGTGACCGCAATGTCCAGGTGTTCCTTGATGCTGCTGTGGTTGAAGAGCCCGGTCATGCTGTCGCGGACCATGAAGGAGCGCAGGAGCTTCATCCGCTGCGCGCGCACGGCCACGGCGGCCACGAGGTGCTCGGGCTTTATGGTCTTGTGCAGGAACTCGTCCCCGCCCTTGCGCCGGGCGTCGAACTGGAGGTCCGGGTCGGTCTCCCCGGAGAGGAAGACGATAGGGATGCTCAAGTATTCCTTCATCTGCCGGATCACCGCGGCCAACTCCAGGCCGCTGCACCCGGGCATGTGCATGTCCATGAGCACCAGGTCCGGCTGAAATTCGCGCAGGAGCGGCAGGGCTTGCATGGGGTCGGTCAGGGTCCGGGTCTCCATCCCGGCCTCATGGAGGATGGTCCCGTACATCTCGGACAGGTGGGAGTCGTCCTCCACGATCACGATCCGGTAGGGCTCGGGCTTTTCGTTCGAGGTCAAGGCGTGCAGGGTGGCGCACAGTTCCGTGGGGTCGGCGGGCTTGACGAAATAGGCGTCGCATCCGACGCGCACGGCCGCGAGCCGCGAGCCCATGTCACTCTCCATGGAGATGAAGACCACCGGGACCCCGCGCCCGCCGCCAGCCCTGATCCGCTCCACGATCTGAGCCCCGCCGGTTCGCCTGCCCGGGTGGACCATGTCCATGACAATGGCGTCCGGGGCGGACGTGTCCACAGCGGCCTGGAACTCCTCCAGCTTGGCGAAGCCCGTGACCTCGAACCCGAAACAACCGATCTGGGTGGTCAGGCTGGAGAGCTGGAAGGGATCGTCCTCGCACAGGTATATCCGTTTGCGATCCGCGCCCGAATGAATGGCCTCGGCCGCGGCCAGGTCCAGCCGAACCGGGTCGGTCTCCTGCCCGGAGCCCACGGCCTGGATGGCTTTCTCCACCTGGGCCAGGCGCTCCTTCATGGTCTCCCGCCAGGGGCTGGCGGGGTCCCAGCCCGCGTTCATGACCTCCTTGGCCAGGTCTTCGGCCTCGGCCGTCACCGCGCTCAAGCCCTTGAGCCCAAAGGCCGCGCTGGACCCTTTGAGGCTGTGGATGGCCCGGTGGAAGTCCTCCATCTTCTCGGCCGGGGGCTCCGTGGTGCCCAGGGCCGCAAGCATCTCCCGGATGGCCTCGAGCTGGGCCGGGAGCTGACCGATGAAAGACTCCCGGAGCTTCTGGAGCTTGTTGGGCGCGGAGGGGGTCGGCGTTGACATGAGAGCCTCCTCTCGGTCAGGAACGTCGAGCCAGAAGGGCGGCCACCAGGTCCGGCAGGGTCTCCTGGAAGGACTCGTCCTTCTTGAGCACGGCGTCCATGTCTGGATGAGCGGTCTGGAGCTGTTCGGCATCCTGGCCCGTGAGCAGGATGAAGGGCTGGGTCAGGCCCTGGCGGCGCATCTCCTGGAAAAGCTCGGCCCCGCTGACCAGGGGCATGTGCATGTCCGAGACCACCAGGCCAAACGAGGGATCGGCTGAGAGCTTCTCCAGGGCGTCCACCCCGCCCTCGGCCAGGACCGCCTCGTAGCCCACCGACTCCAGGACCAGGCCGATGAGTTCGGCCGTGAACATGTGGTCGTCCACCACCAGAATCTTGATCGCTTGCTCAGACATTGGTCCATCTCCTCGTACGTGCGTGTCCCGGTCCTGGTCAGCCGATCAGGCTGCGAACCGTGTCCAGGAGGTTGGACTGGTCGAAGGCCCGCTTGACGATGTAGGCGTCGGCCCCCACCAGAATGCCCCGTTTCTTGTCCTCGTCCTTTTCCCGCGAGGTGACGATGATGACCGGCACGTTGCGGTAGCGTTGGTCGGCGCGCAGGCTCTCGGTGAGCGAGAAGCCGTCCATCCTGGGCATCTCCACGTCCGTGACCACCAGGTCGTAGAGTTCGGTTCGGGTCTTCTCCAGGGCCTCCTGGCCGTCCTCGGCCATGTCCACGGTATACCCGTAAGCCTCCAGGATGCTTTTCTCGATTTCCCGGGTGTTGATGGAGTCGTCCACCACCAGGATGGACGCCCCGCGCTCCTCGGCCGGGGCCGCGACCTTGCGGCCCGAGTCGGCCATCTCCCGGGCCAGGCGCAGGACCTCGGGCACGTGCAGCACGTTGATGACCCCCCCGCCCTCGCCGATGGTCCCGCCGATGACGATCCGTACGTTCTGCAGGTGGGCGGGCAGGGGTTTGACCACCATCTCCTCCCGGCCGAGGATCTCGTCCACCAGGAGCCCGAGCTTGCTCTCGCCCTCCTGGACCACGACCAGGGTGGCCTCCTTGCTCTGGGCCTGGCCCGAAATCTTGAGGATGGCGGCCAGATCCTCCACGGGCACGAGCTGCTCGCGCAGCCGGATGGCCCGCTTGTCCACGATATTGATGAGCTCGGCCCGGGCCACGGAGAGCATCTCCACCACGAAGATGCTGGGAATGGCGCACACGGTCCCGCCCGTGGACACCAGAAAGAGCGGGAACACGGCCAGGTTCAGGGGCAGGCGCAGGAGAAAGGCGGAGCCCGCCCCCTCGGTGGTCTCGATGGTGATCGTGCCCTTGAGCTCGTCCACGATGTTCCGGCGGACCACGTCCATGCCCACGCCCCGGCCGGAGATATCCGTGATGATGGGGCTGGTGCTGAAGCCGGGCAGGAAGATCAGGTTGTTGACCTCGGCCCGGGACATGCGCGCCAGGGTATCGGCGTCGAACATCCGCCTGGCCAGGGCCTTTTCCCTGATCTTCTCCGTGGACAGCCCCCGGCCGTCGTCGCGCAGGGCGATGGTCACGCCCCCGCTGTCGTGAAAGGCCGAGAGGGACAGGGAGCCCCGGGCGCGCTTGCCCGCGCGCTCCCGTTCCTCCGCGCTTTCGATGCCGTGGTCCAGGGAGTTGCGGATCATGTGCATCAGGCTGTCCCCGATGCGCTCGGTGATCTTGCGGTCCAGTTCGGTCTCCCCGCCCTCGATCACGAAGTCGATCTCCTTGCCGCACTCGCAGGCCAGGTCCCGAACCGTGCGGCGCAGGGGGTCGAACACCGTGGAGAGCGGGAGCATGCGCAGCTTGAGGGAGGTCTCCTGCAACTCGGCGATGAGGTGCTCCTGGAGCATGACGCTCTCGGACACCCCGGTCAGGGCGCGGCGCAGGGTCTGGTGCAGGGTTTCCCCGCCTCGCAGGACTCGGCCGAGCTCTTTCGGAGCGCGCTCCTCCGAGCCGCCCTCCTCCCGGGAAAAGAGCCCGGTCAGGGCCTCCAGATGCCGCCGGGAGGCCCGCTCGATGTCCCCAAGCTGTTGGACCTCCTTGCGGAACAGGCCGTGCTCGGAAATGATCTCGCCCATGAGCCGGATCAGGGCGTCCAGCTTGGCCGAATTGACGCGCATGTACTCGCTCTGGACCTGGCTGCCGGGACGCTTGGGCGCGGCCTGGGCCTCGGCGGGTCCGGGGGATTCCTCCTGGGCCAGGGCCTCGGGTCCGCAGGCCCCGGAATCCGGGCCAGGACGGGACGGTTCGGATGCGGATTCAGGTGCGGGTGCGGGCGCCAATGCCGATGCCGGCGCCGGTGCCAGTCCGAGTTCGGTCTGGGCCGCCCCGGCCGCCAGCCGGTGCAGCTCGGCGCGCAGGGCCTCGGGCGCCTCGGGCTGGCCCCCGGGGCCGACCTGCTCCAGCATGGCCGACAGGGCGTCGATTCCCCGGAAAAGGGCGTCGGACACGGCCGGGGTCAGGGTGAGCTTGCCGCCCCGGGCCGCGTCCAGCACGTCCTCCATGGCGTGGGCCAGCTCGCTGATCCCGATGAGCTTCATCATCCGGGCCGAGCCCTTGATGGTGTGGGCGGACCTAAAGATGGAGGCCATGGCCTCCGCGTCCCCAGGGGACCGCTCCAGCAGGAGCAGCCCCTCGGTGAGCCGGGCGCAATGCTCCCGGGCTTCGTCCACGAACCGGGCCAAAAATTTGGAATGGTCGATGGCCATGGCCTCACCTCTAGGATTTCAACAGGGCCAGTTTATGGCGGCAAACGGTCATGTACGGCGCCGGGTTGTAGGACAAGGGAAAGAACCGTTGCCTCCCCTCGCCCGAAAGGTCGCTGGTCAGGAGCCTTAAGGCCGTCTCGTACCCGCCCCTGGCCCGCTTCTTTTCGGCCTGGGCGAACATGATCTCGGCCAGATGGAATTGGCCCAGCCAGCAGGTGGGGTCCAGGTAGACCGCCTCCCGCAGCAGCCTGACGGCCTCCTCGGTCTCGCCCTCCTGCAGGGCGATCAGGCCGAGCATGAGCGAGGCCTCCTGGCGGTTGGGGTCCAGGGAGAGGGCCTGGCGACAGGCCTTCTTGGCCTCGTCCGGGCGAAGGCCGTTCATCAGGATGCTGGCCTTGAGACAGTGCGCGGCGGCCAGGGAGCCGTCCCGGGCCAGAAGATCGTCCACCAGGGCCTGGGCCTGGCCCTCCAGGCCGTCCTTGGCCAGCCTCAGGGCCTCGGTCAGGAGGTCCCGGACCTTGGCCATGGAGATGGGCGATGCCAGGGGCGGAGCCGGGGACGAGGCGGAGGACGGCCTGGCCTGGGGGGCTCTCTGCCCGGGTCCGGGCCGGGCTTTGTCCGTCGTCCCTTGGGCCCGGCGATCCGCTCCGGGCTGCGCGCCCCGGGCCGAGACGGGCTTACGCCGACCGTTGAACGGATCGCCCGGGGGTTTGTGGTACACGTACAGGCGGTCTTTTTCCCGCAGGGTGAGGAGGCCGATGTCGTGGGGCAGGGTCTCGGTCGCGCCCAGGAGCAGGTATCCCCCCTCGTTCAGGCAGGCGGCCAGGCGGCGGAATATCTCCTTCTGCACCTGCTCCGGGAAATAGATGGACACGTTGCGGTACAGGATGATGTCCAGGTCGCGCATGAACGGCGGGTACTCCGGCGCGCGCAGGTTCACGCTCTCGAAGCTCACCAGCCGTCGCACCTCGGGTTTGAGCCGCCACCCGCCATCGCAGGAGGGCTCGAAATGCCGTTCGAGGCAGGAGGGGTCCAGGCCCCGGAAGGAGTGCTTGCCGTAGACCCCCCGCCTGGCTCCGGCCAGCACGGTCTCGTCGATGTCCACCCCGGTGATGCGGAACAGGCCCGCGCTGTCCTCGCCGTGCAGGTCGCGCAGGAGCATGGCCAGGGAATAGGGCTCCTCCCCAGTGGAGCATCCGGCGCTGACCATGGTCACTGGCCCGTGGGGCCGCTTGGCCTGGATCTCCGGGATCAGGACCTGGGTCAGGAGCCGCAGGTGGTCCGGCTCGCGCAGGAAATAGGTCTCGTTGACCGTCAAAAGCTCCACCAACCGCAGCATCTCGTCCGGCTCGCGGGCGACCAGGCCCAGGTACTCCGCCCCGCTCTCCACCTTGCGGGAGGACATCCGCCGCTTGAGCCCGGCCTTCAGGACGGCCTCGCGCTCGTTCTCGAAGCAGAACCCGCAGACCTCCAGCAGAAGCTTCTTGAACGGGGCGACCCCGTGGTCGAGGGTGCGGGGCTCGGCGTTCATGGTCTCACCCGCTTACGCCCGCCACCTGGCGGAGCAGTTCGGCCGGGATGTCCTGGAGGGAGAGGACCTTGTCCACCACCCCCTGCTTCACGGCCAGGCCGTTCATGCCAAACACGATGGAGCTCTTTTCGTCCTGGGCCAGGGTCGCGCCGCCCGCGGCCTTGATGGCCCCCATCCCGGCCACGCCGTCGTCCCCCATGCCGGTCAGGATGAGGCCCAGGGCCTGGTCCCCGTAGGTCGCGGCCACGGACAGGAGCATGGTGTCGCAGGAGGGGTGGTAGGTCTGGCCGGCAGGGGCCGGGGACAGGAGCACGATCTCCTGCTTGGTGATGCGCATGGAGAAATCCGAGGGGTTCACGTAGACTCGGCCCGGACCCAGGATGTCGCCCGTGCGGGCCACGGACACCTTCAAGGGGGTGGAGGCGTTCAGCCATTCGGCCAGTCCCGGGGCGAATCCGTCGGCCACGTGCTGGCTGATGACCACAGGGACCGGAAAGTTGGCCGGAAGACCGGCCAAAATGGAGTGCAAGGCCTTGGGTCCCCCGGTGGAGGAGGCCACGGCCACGACGCGTTTCCGGCCCGGGGCCGAGGGACGGGGTCCGGGGCGCTCGGCCGGGGCCTCGGCCTTCCGGCCAGAGTTCTTCTGGTGGGCGATGACGTCCACCCCGGCCAGGAGCTTGACCCTGCGGATCAGCCTGGCCCCGTTCTCCATGTCGATGTCCGGCTTCTCCACCACGTCCAGCGCGCCCTTGGACACGGCCGCGAACGCGGTGCGCACCCCGGTCTGGGAGGTGACCACCAGGATGGGGACCGGGGTGTGGGCCATGATCCGTTCGATGGCCTCCAGCCCGCCCAGGACCGGCATCTCGATGTCCATGGTCACGATGTCGGGTTTCAGCGCCGCGGCCTTGGCCACGGCTTCGAGTCCGTCCCCGGCCTGGCCGACGATGGTCAGGCCGGGGTCCGAGTCCAGGATGCTGGAGACCAGGTCCCGGGACAGGGGGCTGTCGTCCACCACCAGGACGCGGATGGGGCGGTCTCGAAACATGGATCAGGCCTTGTTGTCCGGGTCCGGGACCCGGCTGGAATCGATCTTGAAGGTGGTCACCAGGGTTTTGAGCTTGCCCGCCAGGTCCGACAACTCCTCGGCCACCACGTTGGATTCGCGGGCCGATTCCGTGGACTGGCGCACGCCCTGGTCGATCTCCCGGATGGCCAGGAGCACCTGGCTGCTGGCGATCTGCTGCTGCTGGGTGGACAAAGATATCTGCCGGGCCGAATCCGTGGACTCCTCCACCCCATCCACCATGCTGTTGAGCATGGCCACGGTGTGCGAGGCCGAGACCTGGCCCTCCTGCATCATGGAGGAGGTCTTTTCCGAGGACATCACCAGCCGGTTCACCGCGTCCAATATCTCGGTGATCTTGCCCTCGATCTCGGCCGTGGACACCACCACGCTGTCGGCCAGACGCCTGATCTCCACGGCCACCACCCCGAAACGCTTGCCAGCCTCTCCGGCGCTGGCCGCCTCCAGGGCGGCGTTGAAGGCGATGAGCTTGGTCTGGTTGGCGATGTTGTTGATGATCTCCATGATCTTGGTGATTTCCTTGGACTTGCGGCCCAACTCCACGATCTCGGCCAGGTTCACCTGCATGTCGCTGTTGATGGCGCTTATCTTGACCGTCAAGGCCCCGACCTCGGACGCGCCGTTTCGGGTGTCGGCCAGGGTCCTGTCCGCCCGCTCCACAACCCCCTGACTGTGCTGGGCGATCTGCCCGGCCGAGGCCGAGAGCTCCTCCATGGTGGAGGTCATCTCGGCCACGGAGCTGGACAGCTCGGCCGCGAAGCTCGACTGCTGGCTGATGGTGCTGGATATGGTCCCGGCGTGGTTGTGCAGCTCGCCCGTGACCTTGGCCACCATGCGGATGCTCCTGTGCAGGTTCCTCAAATGCTGGTTGAGCCATTCGGCCAGGTCCCCGACCTCGTCCGTGGTGCTGACCGGAATGGTGATGGTCAGGTCGTTGTCAAATCCGCGCATGGTCCGGGTGATGATCTCCAGGGGGCCGGTGATGAAGCGGCTGACAAAAAAGGCCGCGCCCACCAGGAGCAGCACGGCCACGGCCAGGGCCACGCTGAGTTGGGTGAGGATGGTGGTCTTCACCTCCTGCCTGATCCTGTCCTGCTCCGCGGCCACGGCCTCGTCGATGTCGTCGATATAGAGCCCGGTGCCCACCACCCAGCGCTTTTCAGGGATGGCCTTGCAGAAGGAAATCTTGGGCCTTAAGTTCTCCTGCCCCGGGATCTTCCAGGCATAGCTCAAGAATCCCTCGCCCTGCTCCCGGGCGATGCGGGTGAGTTCCTTGACGATGTAGATCCCGTTGGGGTCGCGCAGGTTGGTCTGGTCCGTGTGGTCCAGCTTGGGGTCGATGTGGGCCAGGAAAAAGTTGTTGTAGTCCTGGAGGAAGAGGTAGCCCTTGTCCCCGTAACGCATGGTCAGGACGGCCTTGCGGGCCTCCTCCACGGAAAGGCCCTCGATGAGTTTGGCGGCCATGTCCACGTAGCCCTTGATCTGGGCCTTGCGTTCGGCCAGCAGCGTCTCCTTGTAGGCCACGGCCTTCTCGTCCCCGCGTCTGGCGATGCCCACGGCGGACACCGCGGACAGGACGCAGGCCGTGAGCAGCACGGATATGGCGATGAGCCCCAGAACCTTCTTGCGCAGTGTGAGCTTCATGAGTGTGTCCCCTTTAAGGGTTCCTTCCACAGCGAGAAATCCATGAGCAGGTACATCCGCCCGGCACGGGGAATCACCCCCCACAGCCCCTTGCGCCGGGCATGGGGCGCGACCAGGGGGGGCAGCGGGCGGATGTCCAGCGCCTCCACTTCGGTGATCTCCTCCATGGCGTCCACGATCACGGTGAGGCTTTCGCCTCCAGCCAACCGGACATCCAGGGCCGTGAACGACAGCGGCCGGGTCCCCCCGGGGCAGTCCATCTCCCGGTCCAGCCAGATCTCCCGCCCGTCCCCTTCCAGGCCATGGACAGCCGTGGAGCGGACCTGGTCCGCGCTCACCCCAAAATGGACGCCGCCCACGGAGAAAAAGAGGACCGGGAGCGGAAAAACGTCCTGGTCCCGCGCAGGGCTGCTCACAGGGTGACCTTGGCGGCCAGTTTTTCGATGTCCAGCAGGGTCGCGGTTCGGCCGTCCTCAAGTTCGATCTCGCCAGCCGCCAGCTCCCGGGCCGCCCCGGCCAGGGTCTCCAGCGGAGGCTTCACCCGGCTCACCGGCAGGTCGGCCACGTCCTCCACGGAATCGATGATGATTCCGGACTTGAACTGGCCCCGGACGGCCATGGCGATCAGGGCCTTTTCCGGGGCCGCGCCCCCCCCGCCCAGAAAATAGCGCAGGTCCACGGCTGATTCGATGTCGCCCCGGACATTGATCAGCCCCGGGAGGGAGCCGGGGAGCGAGGGTACGGGAAACACCCGGCACCCGGAGATGATTTCCCGGATGTCCGCCCCCAAAAAGGCGTACCGGCCTTCCCCCAGGGTGAAGACCACCACCTTGACCCGCTCTTCCTCGACATTGACCACGTCCCGGGACCGCAGGGAACGCTTGACCTCGTCGAGGATTTCCTCGCCCGACAGGGGCTCGTCTGTTTTCTCCATCGCTTCACTCCCTGCAGCCGCGCCTACGGCAGGTCTCAATATTTTCCTTCGTAGTTCCCTAACTGGGAGTCGATCAAGAAGCAAGGTCGTGGGCGTCAGGAGAGGACAGGGCAGGCTCCGGGGTCAAAAAAGATTCGGGCGGCCGGAACGTAACTTCCAGCCGCCCGGGATATTCGACGGAGACCAAGGGACCAAAGCACCCGCGCGGGGGGGGGGTAGGACTTACATTCTGGGAAGCTCGAACCAGAAGGTGCTCCCCTGTCCTGGCTCGCTTTTCACCCCGATCTTGCCCCCATGGGCCTCCACGATGTTCCGGGCGATGGACAGGCCCAGGCCCGAGCCGCGCCCGCCCGCGCCCGGGATGCGGAAGAATTTCTGGAAGATCTGGTCCTGGTACTCGGCCGGGATGCCCTCGCCGGTATCCGAAACCTCGAAGCGGACGCCCTGGGGCGTCTCCATGGCGTTCAGCTCCACCAGGCCCCCGGACGGGGTGTGCCGGATGGCGTTGGCCACCAGGTTGGACAGGGTCAGCTCTAGGCGCTCCGGGTCGGCCAGGATGTCCTGGCTTAAACCCGGGGTCAGCCGGGTGAGGACCACCCCCTTTTCCTCGGCCAGCATGCGGTGCTGCTCCAGCACATGGTCCAGGATCGCCCGGGCGTCCACCTCGCGCGGATGCATCTGCATGCGGCCGGACTGGATGCGGGCCATGTCCAGGAGGTCGTTGACCATGCTTTGGAGCCTGGCGCAATCCTCGCGACCGGCGCTGAGCAGGTCCTTCTGGTTTTCCGTCAGCGGTCCTGCGGCCTCCTCCAGGCAGACGTGGATGGCCATGTGCAGGGAGGTCAGCGGGGTGCGGAACTCATGGGCAAAGGTGGCCACCAGGTCCGAACTCATGTCGTCGATCTTGCGCAGGACCCCCACGTCCCGCAGGACCACGGTGAGCCCGCCCAGGTTGCCCATGTCGTCGTAGATGGGCGCGGCCAGAGGCAGGTAGAAGCTGTCCGCGCCCTGGACCACCACCCGCACGGCCTCTTCGAAGCCTCTGGGCACATAGGCCCCGTGCCCGGAAAGCACGTGGACCTTGGCCCGGTGCACGGCCGCGCGCAGGTCCGGCTCCAGATGGGCCAGGGGATCGGTCTCTCGGGCGTCCAGGTGCAGGCCCAGCACCTCTTCGGCGCTGCGGTTCAGGCCCAGGAGTTCGCCGCCCAGGCCAAAGGAGAAAATGGGGTCGGGCAGGCTGTCGATGGCCGACTGCACGGTATGCTGGGCGATCATGAGCTCGCCTAGGGAGCTTTTGCGGTAGCGCTCCAGGCTGTCGGCCATGGCGTTGAACTCCGAGGCCAGGAGCGCGATCTCGTCCCGGCCCTGGACCTGGGCGCGAATGGCGAAATCGCCCTGGCTGATGCGCCGCACGGCCTGGCCGAGCACGGACAGGGGCCGCATGAGCCGGGACAAGAGCAGCACGGACACGCACATCCCGGCCAGGGCGGCAGTGAGCGTACTCAAGGACATGAAGGTGTCCATCTTGCGGGAAAAGCGGCTGACCTCCTCGCTTTTGCGCACCATGGCGTCCTGGTTCAGGGCCAGGATGACGTCGGCCTGCTCCTTGACCCGGTAGAAGGCCGGGAGCAGATGGGAAAAATACAGGTCCTGGGCTTGGGCCGGATCGGCCTGGGCCAGAAAATCCGCGGTCAGGGTCCGGTAGTTCTTCCAGCTTTGGACCAGAGTCCTGGTGGCCTCGCCCTCGCCAGGCTCGGTGATGTTGTTCTGCTGGACCTGGAGTTCGGCCTCGAACGCGGCCCGGTTGGGCTCGGCCATGCGCTCCCCGTCCACCCGGCGTCCGGCCAGGACAAAGAGGGCCGCCGAGTCGATGCGCTCGATGCTCTCCTTCATGCGCTGGGTGGCCAGGACGCTGCGGTAGTTGTCCTTGAGGATTTCCTGGGAATGGACACCCAGGCGGGACACCGTGGTCATGGCGAAAAGGCCCAGGGCCACCAGGGCCAGGGCCAGGGGGGCCTGGGCCAGGATGAGCTTGTTGCGCAGGGTCATTCCGGTCTCTCCCCGGCCTCGAAGGAAATGATGTGCACGTCCAGGCCCTCGGCCTGGTCGATAATCCGGGAGAGCACCGAGCCCCCCAGGAGCCTGCGCCACCAGGTCTGGCGGGAGCGGCCCAGGATGATGTGCCCCACCCCGTGGGAACGGGCGAAGTCCAGCAGGGTGGCCACCGGGTCCGCGCCCTGGAGCTTGACCACCTCGGCCCCCAGTTCCCGGGCCTTTTCGATGTTGTCCAAAAGGATGCGCTGGGCTGCTGAATCAATGCGGGTGGGGTCCTCCCGGGGGGTCTCCACATAGACCACGAACCAGTGGGTGTTCAGCCTCCCGGCCATGCGCGAGCCCCGGCGCAGGAGCACCCCGGCATTGGGCGAGGCCGAGGCGATGCAGACCATGATCCGCCCGCCGGTCTGGGCGCGCACCTCGGAGGGGCGGCCGTTTTCCAGGCCCTTGGCCCGGCTGGTTCGTTCCAGGTTCTCGGCCGCCTCGCGCAGGGAGAGCTCCCGCAGGGTGGCCAGGTTCTCCTCCCGAAAGAAATGCTCCAAGGCCCAGGGAATCTTTTCCTTGGCGTAGATTTTCCCTTCGCGCAAACGCTCCAGGAGGTCCTCGGCGGCCAGGTCCAGGATGATGACCTGGTCCGCGCCTTTGAGGAAGGTGTCCGGCACGGTCTCGCGCACCACCACGCCCGTGGCCCGGGCCACCAGGTCGTTTAAGCTCTCCAGGTGCTGGATGTTGAAGGCGCAGATGACGTTGATCCCGGCGGCCAGGATTTCCTGGATGTCCTGGTACCGCTTGTGGTTGCGGCACACGGGCACATTGGTGTGGGCCACCTCGTCCACCACGGCGATGGCCGGTTTGCGGGCCAGGAGCGCGTCCAGATCCAGGTCCTCCACCACCACGCCCCGGTACTCGTAGGGCTTGCGGGGCACCAGGGGCAGGTCGCCGATCAGGGCCTCGGTCTCGGCCCGGCCGTGGGTCTCGATGTACCCGAGCACGATGTCCACGCCCCGGCGCTTTAAGTCGTGGGCCTCCTGGAGCATACGATAGGTCTTGCCCACCCCGGCGGCAAAACCGAGGTAGACCTTGAGCTTGCCCCGCCGGGAGCGTTCCAGGAGGTCCAGGAAGTCCTGGGACCCGGTCCGGGAGGACGGGATCATGGCGTCATACTCTGTTGTTGTGGCATATTCTCATTTCTGCCCATTTTTTACCCGGCTGTCTCCTGTGATCAGCGGACCATAGCATTGACCTTCGCAATATCGCAAGAAGAAGAAATAATTATTCTTATTCTTCATTCTTGGCGGATCAGAGATGGTGAACGCGGCTCAAATGTTGCGACCTCGAATTTGGTCGATGCAAGAACAAAGCACAAGAGGGAGAATGTATGGTGTTTTTCTTTTCTTTCTTGGCGGCGCAGTTCATACCTGCGCCACTACCGGGCCGCGGGCCTGCCAAACTGCCGGTCCAGGGCCAGGTTCAGGGCCAGCACGTTCACCTTGGCCTCGCCCAGAAATCCCAGCTCCCGGCCCTCGATATTGTCGCGCACAACGGCTTCCACCCGGTCCCGGGCCAGACCCCTGGCCCGGCTCACCCGGGAGACTTGCCAGTACGCGGCCCGGGGCGAGAGGTGCGGGTCCAGGCCGCTGCCCGAGGCCGTGACCAGTTCCGCAGGCACGGGACCGTTGTCCTGGCCGTTCTCCTCCAGGAGCCGGGCCAGGTCGGCCTCGGCCCGTTCCTTGAGCTTGGCCGAGGTGGGACCCAGGTTGGACCCGCCCGAGGCCGTGGCGTTGTACCCCTCCCCGGCCGCCGAGGGCCGGGGCTGGAAATAGCCGGGGTTCACAAAGGCCTGGCCGATGAGTTCCGAACCGACCACGGCCCCCTTTTCGTCCTTGACCAGGCTGCCCTGGGCCTGGGCCGGGAACAGGGCCTGGGCCGCGCCCGTGACCACCAGCGGGTAGATGAGCCCGGTCAAGACCAGGGTGACCAGGGTGGTGCGCAGGGCGATGACGAGGATGTTCTTCATGACTGTTTCTCCCTACATTCCTGCTGCGCCGAGCAGCAGGTCGATGAGCTTGATACCCACGAACGGGGCCAGGACCCCGCCCACCCCGTAGATGAGCAGGGACCGGCGCAGAAGCGCGGCCGCGCCCACGGGCCGGTAACGCACCCCCTTCAGGGCCAGGGGGATGAGCAGGATGATGATGAGGGCGTTGAATATCACGGCCGAGAGGATGGCGCTGTGCGGGGAGGACAGGCCCATGACGTTCAAGGGTGCGATCTCCGGGTAGGCCAGGATGTACAGCGCGGGCAGAATGGCGAAGTACTTGGCCACGTCGTTGGCGATGGAGAAGGTGGTCAGGGTGCCCCGGGTCATGAGCAACTGCTTGCCCACCTCCACCACCTCCAGGAGCTTGGTGGGGTTGGAGTCCAGGTCGATCATGTTCCCGGCCTCCTTGGCCGCCTGGGTCCCGGTGTTCATGGCCATGCCCACGTCGGCCTGGGCCAGGGCCGGGGCGTCGTTGGTCCCGTCCCCGGTCATGGCCACGATCTTGCCCCGGCCCTGCTCTTCCTTGATGAGGCGCATCTTGTTCTCGGGCGTGGCCTCGGCCAGGAAATCGTCCACCCCGGCCTCCTGGGCGATGGCCGCGGCCGTGCGCGGGTTGTCCCCGGTGATCATGACCGTGCGGATGCCCATGGCCCGGAAGCGGGAGAAGCGCTCCTTGATCCCGGCCTTGACCACGTCCTTCAGGTGGATGACGCCCAGCACCCGGCCGTTCTCGGATACGGCCAGGGGAGTTCCGCCCTGGTCCCCGATGTGGTCCGTGACCTCCTGGACCCCGGCCGGGATGACCCCGCCCAGGGAACGGGCATGGTCCATGACCGCGTCCACGGCCCCCTTGCGGATGACCGAGCCATTTACGTCACAGCCGCTCATGCGGGTGTAGGCGCTGAAGGGGATGAACACCGCGCCCGGGGCCTGAAGGTCCTGGTCCACGATCCCGTAGCGCTCCCGGACCAGGGCCACGATGGACCGGCCCTCCGGGGTCTCGTCCGCCGCGCTGGACAGCCCGGCCACCCGGGCCAGGTCCTCCACGCGCACGCCCTCGGCCGGAAGCAGCTCCGTGGCCATGCGGTTGCCCAGGGTGATGGTCCCGGTCTTGTCCAGCAGGAGCACGTCCACGTCGCCTGCCGCCTCCACGGCCCGGCCGCTCATGGCCAGGACGTTTCTGCGGATGAGCCGGTCCATGCCCGCGATGCCGATGGCCGAGAGCAGCCCGCCGATGGTGGTGGGGATGAGGCAGACCAAAAGCGCGATGGTCACGGTCACGGTGAGGGTCACCGAGGAATACATGGCCACGGGCACCAGGGTCACGCAGGCGATGAGAAAGATCACCGTGAGGCCGACCAGAAGAATGTGCAGGGCGATTTCGTTGGGGGTCTTCTGGCGCGAGGCCCCTTCCACTAGGGCGATCATGCGGTCCAGGAAGGTGCTGCCCGGGTCTGCGGTGATGCGCACCACCACCCGGTCGGACAGGACCCGGGTGCCGCCGGTCACGGCCGAGCGGTCCCCGCCCGACTCCCGGATGACCGGGGCGGACTCGCCGGTGATGGCTGATTCGTCGATGGAGGCGATGCCCTCGATGACCTCGCCGTCACAGGGCACGAAGTCCCCGACCTCGGCCACCACCACGTCGCCCTTGCGCAGGGTGGAGGCGGAGACCCGGGTCTCCGCGCCGTCCGTCAGCTTGCGGGCCTCGATCTCCCGGCGCATGCGGCGCAGGGTGTCGGCCTGGGCCTTGCCCCGGCCTTCGGCCACGGCCTCGGCGAAATTGGCGAAGAGCACGGTGATCCAGAGCCAGAGCGTGACCTGGCCGGTGAACCACAGGGGCTCCATGTTCACGGGCCGCAGGATCAAGTCCCGCAGCCAGAGGATGGAGGTGAGCACGCTGCCCACCTCCACCACGAACATGACCGGATTCTTCATCATGAGTCGGGGCGAGAGCTTGAGGAAGCTCTCGAACAGGGCAGGTCCCAGGATGGCCTTGTTGAACAGGGATATCTCTTGGCGAGTGTGCTTGGTCATGATGTTCTCCTAGAAGAGCCTGTTGTGCGGGGCCAGGAAGGCCTCCAGCACAGGACCCAGGGACAGGACCGGGAAGAAGGTCAGGGCGCCCACGATGAGGATGACCCCGACCAGAAGGCCCAGGAAGAGCAGGCAGTTGGTCGGAAAGGTGCCCGGGCCGGGCGGCACGGTGCGCTTGCCCCGCATGGACCCGGCCATGGCCAGGACCGGCGCGATCATGGCGAAACGGCCCAGGACCATGGTCAGTCCCAGGGTGACGTTCCACCAGGGGGTGTTGGTGGACAGCCCGGCAAAGGCCGAGCCGTTGTTTCCGGCCGCGCTGGAGTAGGCGTACAGGATTTCCGAGAATCCGTGCGGGCCGGAGTTGGCCAGGGCCGAGACCCCGGCCTCGGTCACGGACGACCAGGCCGTGAAGATCAGGATGACCAGGGGGAAGATGAGGATATAGATCATGGACATCTGCATCTCCCGGGCCTCGATCTTCTTGCCCAGGTACTCGGGCGTGCGTCCGACCATGAGCCCGGCGATGAACACCGAGAGCAGGACAAAGACCAGCATGCCGTAGAGTCCGGCCCCCACCCCGCCGAAGATGATCTCGCCGAGTTCGATGTTCACCAGAGGCACCAGCCCGCCCAGGGGGGTGAAGCTGTCGTGCATGGAGTTCACCGCCCCGCAGGAGGCGTCCGTGGTCACGGTGGCGAACAGGGCCGAACCCGCGATGCCGAAGCGGACCTCCTTGCCCTCCATATTGCCCACGGACTGCTCGATGGCCAGGCCGGACAGGGCCGGATTGGCATGGGACTCGGCCCAGTAGGCCGTGGTGGTCCCGGCCAGGAACAGGACGGCCATGGACCAGAAGATGATCCAGCCCTCGCGCTGGTCCCGGGCCATGCGGCCGTAGGCATAGGTCAGGGCGGCCGGGATGGCGAAGATGCAGAGCATCTGCAAGAGATTGATGAAGGCCGTGGGGTTCTCGAAGGGATGGGCGCTGTTGGCGTTGAAGAACCCGCCGCCGTTGGTGCCCAGCATCTTGATGACCTCCTGGGAGGCCACCGGCCCCATGGCCATGGGTTGAAGCGCGCCCTCCAGGGTGGCCACATCGAGATAGGGCGCGAAATTCTGGATCACGCCCTGGGACACGAAGATGAGGGCCAGGACCGTGCAGGCCGGAAGGAGCAGGTAGACCAGGGAACGGATCAGGTCGGACCAGAAATTGCCCAGACCCTTGGCCCCCGGATCATCGGGGGCTGGCCTGCGGGTCAGGCCCCGGGCCAGGGCCAGGGCCACTCCAATGCCAGCCCCGGCCGAGACGAAATTGTGCCAGGCCAGGGCCACCATCTGGGAGAGGTAGCTCATGGTGGTCTCGCCCGCGTAGGACTGCCAGTTGGTGTTGGTCAGAAAGCTCACGGCCGTGTTGAAGGCCAGGTGCCAGGAGACCCCCTCCTGGCCTTGGGGATTTAAGGGCAGCCGGTCCTGAAAGACCAGGATGAGAAAGCTGACCACGGTCCCCATGAGGCTAAATACCAGCAGAGAGAGGAGGTACTGCTTCCAGTCCTGCTCCTGGTTCGGGTCCACCCCGCAGAGCCGGTGCAGGAGACGGTCGGCCGGGCCGAACAGCCGGGGCAGGGGCCGTTCGCCCGACTCGAACACCCGGTGCAGATACACGCCCAGCGGCTTGGTCAGCGCCAGGACGAGGCCGAAGTACACGAGAATTTGCAACCATCCATTCCAGGTCATGGACCCCTCCTAGAACTTTTCCGGCCAGATCAGGGCCACGGCCAGATAGCCAAGCAACAGCAGAGCGATGACCGCACCCGCCAAATATTCCAGACTCATGACGCCTCCGCATTGAAGGAAATGACAGTTTCTTGAGGATCGAGACTCCGCCGCTTCCCGATTGACGCTTGAGGATCATGCGGATCGGGTTGCAACGGCCTCAGGGGAGACAAAGCAAGGTCGGGGCCAACATGCCTTGAAAATAAATACTGTTAATTCAGCATTCTGGCATCAGGCCCAAAAAGGGGGCTTTGCAAAATGCACGACGGGTTGAAAAACGGGTTTCATAATGCACGGCGATCAGCGCGCTTCCGCGTCCGCCTACTTGCCGGGCGTCAGGCGCCTCGGATTGACGACGGAATCCCGGGTGAGGGCCTGGTGCAGGTGCTGCCGCAAGGCGTCCAGGGCCTCTTCGCAGGCGGCCGAGACCTTGCGCTTCTGGTCCAGGGACATGGACATGGAGCGGACATTGGTGTTCTCCCGGGACAGAGCCAGGATGTCGGACTTGACCGCGCTGAATCCCGCGTAGGCCTTCTGGGCTTCTTCCAGAACCGCGCGCTCCTTGAGCCCTCCCAGGCCCGAGAGGCGTTCAAAAGACAGGCGGACCTTGGCGTCCTCCTCGGACATGGCCGCTTCCAGTTGGTCCATCTTGGCGTCTTCCGCCTCGGCGATATGCGGGGCCAGCAGGGTTTGGATCTTCAGGGCATGGGTCTGGGCCTCGATGGCCGCCAGGGACACCTCCGTGGCCACTGGACCGCCAGCGTTGGCCGAGACGAGCCGGTTGAGGGCGCTGGTCATCTGGTCAAAAGCCTTGGAGGCCGGGCCAAAAGCCAGGGTGAAGGCCTTGACGTTGGTGTTCTGCACGGCCAACCCCAGGAGGGTTACGTCCACCTGCCGGTACGCATCAAAGGCCTGGGTGAACTGGGCGAAAAGGGCCTTTTCAGCGCTTTCACCATGTTCGAGAAGGAGTTGGGCCAGTTGTTGGCGGTCGTTCTCCACCTCGTTTTCAGCGGTGCGAACCTGCTCGGCAAAGACCGAGGCCTGGTCCGTGGAGACCAGCACGGCCCGTATCGCGGTTTCCGAGGCCGAGGTCAGGGTCAGCCGCATCTGGGTCGCAAGCCGCAGCATTTCAACCTTGGCCGCGAACTCCCGGTCCTGGGGGCCTCCCTGGCGGAACCAGATGACGCCCAGAAACAGGGCCAGGGCCAGACAGACGCCCAAGCCCGTGAAGAAAATGGGGTGGAAACCCGAACGGTTATTCGCCATGACCAGAACCTCCCAGTGCTACGTGCCCGCAACCCGAAATGGGCTGACTGAAGACTCCACCATGCATGGATGATGCCGGATTCAGCGCCGCCCCGGGCTTTATACGGGAGAACCCTCGTCCTCATACTTCTTGCGCTTGCGCCACAGGGTGGAGGGGTCGATGCCCAGGACCCGGGCCGCGTCGTCCAGGCTGGGCACCCTGGCCAGGACCCGCAGGATGTGCTCCCGCTCCAGGGTCTCCAGGGAGAAGTCCCCGCCCACGGCCGGGGCCTGGGCCGCGCCGACCGCCACAGCCGCCACCTGGACCGGCAGGGCCTCGGCCTCGATGACCTCCGAGGGCCAGACGATGAGGGCGCGCTCCATGGCGTTGCGCATCTCCCGGATGTTGCCCGGCCAGGGATAGGAGGCCAGGGCCTTCTTGGCCGCCTCGGACAGCTCCGGGGTGCGGCGGCCCATGGCCTGGGCGAAAAAGGACAGGAAGTGCCGGGCCAGGGGCAGGATGTCCTCGGGCCGCTCCCGCAGGCTGGGGATGGACACCTCCACCACGTTGATCCGGTACAGGAGGTCCTCGCGGAACCGTCCGGCGGCCATCTCCTCCTCCAGGTTCCGGTTGGAGGCCGTGACCACGCGCAGGTCGGCCTTGCGGGTGCGGGTCTCACCCACCCGCTCGAAGGTCTTGTCCTGGAGAAAGCGCAGGAGCTTGGCCTGCATGCCCGGGGAAATTTCGCTCACCTCGTCCAGGAAGAGGGTCCCGCCCTGGGCCACCTCCACCTTCCCGGCCTGGTCCCGCACCGCGCCGGTGAACGCGCCCCGGGCATGGCCGAAAAGTTCGCTGGCCAGCAGTTCGTCGGACAGGGTCGGGCAGTTGACCATGACCAGGGGCTTGGCCGAGCGCGCGCTCTGGGCGTGCAGGGCCCGGGCGAACACCCCCTTGCCCGTGCCGCTCTCCCCGCGCAGGAGCACGGCCGCGTCCGAGACCGCCGCCCGGGCCAGGAGGTCCAGGGCCGCCCGCATCCGGGCCGAGGCCGTGTCCAGCAGGGTCTCGGGCACGTCCCCGCGCAGCCGGGCCTCCAAATCCTCCACCCGGCGGGACAGGGTCAGGCGCTCCCTGGCCTCCTCCACCACCTTGCGGATTTGGGCCGGGGAAAAGGGCTTGGGCAGGTAGTCCCGCGCGCCCCGCTTGATGGCCTCCACCGCAGTCTCGATAGTGGCGTAGGCGGTCATGAGCACGATGGTCAGACCCGGGCTCACGGCCAGGAGCCGGGGCAGGAGGTCCAACCCGCTGGACTGGCTCAGGCGCAGGTCCAGGAAGGCCAGGTCAAAGGCCTGGACCTCCAGGGCGGCCAGGGCGGCCTCGGCCGTGGCCGCGCCGGTCACTTTGCACCCCAGGCCCTCCAGGCAGGCGGCCAGGGTCAGGCGGATGTTCTTCTCGTCGTCGATGATGAGGATGTTGAGCATGATGAGCATTCTTTAGGGCAGAGGGCCGAGGTTGGCAATGGCGTCGAGGCGCGCCTGTCCCGGCCAGGAGGCCCAAAAGTTTCGGGCGGCTAGAATTTTTGTCCTAACCGCCCGAGATATTTGGTGGAGACGAAGGGGATTGAACCCTCGGCCTCTGCGTTGCGAACGCAGCGCTCTCCCAGCTGAGCTACGTCCCCTTGGGCCGCTTTGATTGCAAGCGGCGAACTGGCCTCCTACCCCAAGTCCTGCCTGGGTGCAAGGGGAAATCCGGGCCTGCGTCGGCCGTGGCGCCGGTCCTATTGACGGTCCTATTGACGGTCCTGGCCTCAGTCCGGGATGTCCCGGGTCTCCGCGCCGATCCAGCGCAGGAAATCCGGGTTGCCGCCGATGATGGGCAGGACCACCACGCAGGGGCACTTATAGCTGTGCAGGGCCTTGACCGCCTCGGTCAGGGCCGGGGCCAGGTCCTCGCGGGTCTTGGCCACCAGCACGGCCTCCTGTCCTTCCTGCACGGCCCCGTCCCACCAGTACAGGGACTGCATGTCCGGCAGGATGTTCACGCAGGCCGCCAGGCGGCGCTCCACCAGGGTCCGGCCCAGGCGGCGAGCCTGGTCCACGCTCTCGGCGGTCATGTACACCAGAACCTGGTTCATGGCCTTCTCCCCCTTGGCGCAGACCCCGGCACAGGGCCTTTTCGCGCCGGGCCTATTTGCAGAGACTGGGGTCGCCCTTGGGCAGCTTGGCCAGATGACTGGCCACGGCCTCCACCTCGGCCGGATTGACCCTGGCCCCGTTCTTGACCATGCGGGTGGCGGTTTCGAACCAGCCCTGCCGGTCACGCGCGCCGAGCATGCGGCAGATGCGCTTGGTGTCGTGACAGACCGTGCAGCGCTCCTTGACCACGGCCCCGGCGTCGATGGTCTGGGCCTGGGCCAGAAGGGGCGGGGTCAACAGGCCAGCAGCCAGAAGGGCGGCGGCCAGGGCAAGAGCGAAATGTTTCATATGCATCTCCTTAAGGGTTTCGGATTCCTTAGCGCACCTGACGCCGTCTGAAAAGATGCCTGACCGGTCTTTCCGCTGGGATATTCCATCCCGGGCCTGGGGCCGGGCCAATCTTGTCCTTGCGGCCGCTTTGACGTATGAGGTAGTGCCCCGCGCGGCCTTTCGGCCAGGAAACGGGAGCCGCCTGCCCGGAGCGCCCATGGACATCCTGCTCACCTGCGTCGATTTTCTCCTGCACATCGACAAATACTTGAACGCCATGGTCACCCACTACGGCCTGTGGACCTACCTCATCCTGTGCCTGATCATCTTCTGCGAGACCGGGCTGGTGATCACCCCGTTTCTGCCCGGGGACTCCCTGCTCTTCACCATCGGGGCCATGTGCGGGGCCGGATACCTGGACATCGGCTGGATTGTCCTTCTGCTCAGCGCCTCGGCCGTGACCGGGGACACCCTGAACTACTGGATCGGACGCCGGGTCGGCCCGGCCGTGTTCACCCGGGAGACCAGCCGCCTGCTGAACAAGGGTTATCTGTTCCGAGCCCAGCAGTTCTACGAGCATCACGGGGGAAAGACCATCATCATCGCCCGTTTCGTGCCGGTGATCCGCACCTTCGCGCCCTTCGTGGCCGGGATCGGCCGCATGCGCTACGCCCGGTTCATCACCTACAGCGTGTTCGGCGGGCTGTTCTGGGTGGGGTCCCTGTCCGGCCTGGGCCTGGCCTTCGGCAATCTGCCCTTCGTGAAAAAGAATTTCACCCTGGTCATCTACGCCATCATCGTCCTGTCCGTCCTGCCCGGGGTCATCGAGTATCTGCGCCAGCGCAAGCTTACCGCCCCGGACCAGAAGAAGGCCTAGTGTCGCGTCCACGAAAATACCCGGAAGAAGAGAATAAAATAATATTTTCTTCGTGTTGCAGCACCGCCTGTCGCCATCCGGCCAAGGGAATGCGGGGACTTGACCCGAGGCCTTCTTGGCGCAGGCTCGGTCCAGATTGAAAACAACGATTCTTTTTCCGCGTTACGCGCTCGCGCAAGATACTGCTGAGTCGGAGCAGCCCGCGAACCAAGGAGAACCCATGTCCGCCCCCCTCTTCGTGCTTCTGGACCGCGACGGCACGGTCATTTACGACAAGCATTATTTGGCCGATCCCGAGGGCGTGGAGCTGCTCCCGGGCGCGGCCCAGGGCCTGAAGCGCCTGACCGAACTGGGCTGCAAGCTGGTGCTCATCACCAACCAGTCCGGGGTGAACCGGGGGTACTTCGACCACCCCACGGTGGAAGCCATGCACGAGCGCCTGGCCGCCCTGCTGGCTCCGCACGGGGTGCGCTTCGAGGCCATCTACTACTGCCCGCACACGCCAGAAGAGGAGTGCTCCTGCCGCAAGCCCGAGACGCGCATGATCGCCTGGGCATCGCGGGACCTGGAGTTCGACCCCAAGGACTGCGTGGTCATCGGGGACAAGCTCTGCGATGTGGAGCTGGGGAAAAACGTGGGCGCGCGGACCATCCTGGTGCGCACGGGCAAGGGCGCGGATCAGGAAGCGATCTGCAAGGACCTGGCCGACTGGGTCGTGGACGACCTGGTTCAGGCCGCAGCCGTGATCGAGGAACAGGTCCTGGCCGGGCGCGCGGCCTCCTGAACCAGGGCCGAGGTCACGGCCCGGGCCGAGCGCAGGGCCAGGTCGAAATCCGGCCCGCCCAGGCCCTGGATCTCGGCCAGGCGGGCGTGAAATCCTGAAAGCCCCGGGCGTCCGCCGAGCACGGCGTGGCGCTGCATGTTCTCCTTGAGCCAGGCCAAGCGCAGGAAATCCCCGGCATCCTCCCGCCCTCTTTCTCCGAGCACACTTTCCGGCCAGACCCGGCCCACCAGGGGCAGGGCGCGGCCCATGGCCCGGCGCGCGGCCTCTTCCCCGGCCCGCCGTCCGAACACCTGGGTGGCCAGGACCATGGCCCCGCCCACCCGGTTGGCCCCGTGCATGCCCGAGGCGCACTCCCCGCAAGCATACAGTCCGTCCACCCCCGTGCGGCCCCATTCGTCCACCCTGGCCCCGCCGTTTCCAGCATGGGCCAGAGGGGCCACGGCGCGCCAGACCCCCTCCGGGTCGCGCACCTTGAGCACCCCCCGAGAATCCAGCAGCCCGGCCGCAAAGCGATCCAGGTCCGCGTCGGGACGGTCGTAAGCCGCCGGGCAGTGCTGCCGCCGGGCCTCGGCCAGGGAGGCCAGGCGTTCGAACTCGGTCTTGTCCAGGAGGTCCCGGACCTTGCGCGACCGTCCGTCGGGCGTGCGCACCAGGACCCCGGCACGGCCCAGTTCGTCCAGGGACCAGAAGGCCCCGCTGACCGTCTCGCCCCACAAGAACTGAAGATACCCGGCATTGATGAGCCGAGCCCCGGCCGCCTCCAGGATGGCGTAGGAATCCCCCCAGGCCTGGCCCTGGCCCCGGCACAGATTGAAGGAGAACAACGGGGCCGGGCCGCCCAGGGCCAGGACCACGGCCTTGGCCCGGGCCAGGACCAGGGAGCGGTCGCTTCGGCTCTCCAGCCAGGCCCCGGCCACGGAAACCCCGTTTCCCCGGCCCGGAACCAGTTCGCGCACCCGCAGGCCGGGCAGTTGGCGCACGCCCAGGTCCTGGACCCGGGCGGAAAAGGCCGCATGGGCCTGGGCCAGATGGGTGAAGATCACGGCCCCGGCCTGATCCGGGCAGAAACATCCGGCCTGGCGCTGGACCACGCCCTGGCCGTCGCCCTTGAAGCGCAGCCCCAGGCCGCGCAGGTCCTCATACCGGTCCCGGGCCTCCCGGGCCAGGATATCCACCAGTCGTGGATCGACCCGGCCCGGCCGGGCCAAATCCTGGACCTCCCGGACCAGGGATTCGGTCTCCTGGTCCGTGCGCGGGACCTGCATGCCCAGCATGTTGTTGGGATTGGCGAAAGAGGAGCCCGAAGGACCGGCCTGGGCCGAGACCAGGACCACGGAAAGCCCAGGCCCGGCCTGGGCCGCAGCCCAGGCCGCCCGCATTCCGGCCAGGCCCGCGCCCAGCACCAGGACATCGGCCTGCATCCTCGAATAGTTCATGCGCGCTCCAGGAACATCAGGAATCAAGACCGGTCATTTCCGGCCAAATCGACCGCATCGGCTGGATCGAAGCAAGTTGCGTTCCAGCCCGGCCGGGATTGACAGTGGACGGGTTTAGGGCCAAGGGGAGAATGAGAGAGGCAGGGGGCCGCATTCCATCCCCCTCAAGGATCAAGCATGGGCAGAATCGCTGAAAAAATGGCCGCAGCCATGCCCACCCCGCGCACGACGCAGGCCCAGATGTGGGACATGATCAGCCTGGTCATCGAGAACGACACCACGGTGACCGGGGATCTCCTGCGCCTGCGCCTGAACTACTACAAGTTCAACCGGGAAATGCTCGGCTCCAAGGCTGATTTCATCGAAAGCGTGGAAGCCATGACCCGGAACACGGGCAGAATCCTGCGCGACACAGGCTAGGTCACCTCCTCATGCCCCGATTCCAGCAGCCTCCGGCCAGGCTCAACCTGCGCGCCGTGGTCCTTCTGCTCACGGCCTCGGCCCTGTCCTTTGCCCTGGCCTTCTGGGCTTTTCCCGGGCGACCGGCCCCTGGGCCCGAAGGCCCCCGGACCCCGTCCACGTTCCAGGAGACCGCGCCCGTAAGGCTCGCGCCCGACGCCCCGTCCCCGGAACAGACCCGACCCAGCCAGTTGCGCCTGCCCGGCGAGGGCCGGGCCATCCCTTCGGCCAACACTTCAGCCAACACTGCGGCCAATATTTCGCCCAACGCCACCATGGTCGCGGCCCGCCTGGCCGCCAGGCCCGACCTGGCCAATGCCACGGCCCAGGTCCCGGCGGCCGCCAACCGGACCACGCCCGCCCAGGCCAGCGCAAACAGGTCCAACGCCACCCGCGCCGAGCCTGCCCCGACTCCAGCCAAGACCCCGGTCAAGCCTCCGGCCCAGCCCCCGGCCCAGTCAGTCCCGGCAGCCAAAACCCCGGCCAAGCCAGTGGTCCAGCCCAGCCCCGGCCGCGTGCTGGGCCTCACCCTGACCCCGGGCCGGGACGAGTTCGTGCTCCTCATCCGCACCGACCGCAAGATCGAGCGCTACACCTCCATAAACCTGGACAACCCCAAAAAACTGGCCATCGACCTGCACGGCCAGTGGAGCCAATCTTTGAAGCCCTCCCAGGAGGTGGACAAAAGTTTTGTCCGGGCCGTGGTCGTGGGCCAGCACCCGGACTTTTTGCGCCTGGTTCTGGTCTTTGACGAGAAGGCCAAGTCCAGCCCGATCAGGGCTTCTTTTTCCAATGGTCCCGAAGGGTTGACCGTACGTGTTCCGCGCTGAAACCCTTGGTTTCCGGGCAAGAAGTCACCCACTTGTAACAATTGGGCGGTGTTTTCGTAACCGGTTCGGGATAGACCGGGACTTCGACGCGGCTGGAAGCCTCTCCTCAGCGATCATCAATGCGGGGTCCCATGAACATCAAAGTGAAATCCATCGGGCTTGATTTCTATTACGGGGAATTCAAGGCCCTGGAAGACATCAGCCTGGACATAGGCGAGAACCAGGTCACAGCCCTGATCGGCCCCTCGGGATGCGGCAAGAGCACCTATTTGCGCTGTTTGAACCGCATGAATGACCTCATTCCCGGAACCAAGGCCCAGGGAAAGCTTCTGTTGGACGAGGAAGACATCTACGCCGCGGATGTGGACGTGGTCACCCTGCGCCGCCGGGTGGGCATGGTCTTTCAGAAGCCCAACCCCTTTCCCAAGACCATTTTCGAGAACGTGGCCTACGGTCCCCGGGTCAACGGGATCAAGGACAAGGAATTCATCGCCAACCGGGTGGAGGAAAGCCTCAAGGACGCGGCCCTGTGGAAGGAGGTGCGCGACCGGCTGCACTCCTCGGCCCTGGGACTTTCCGGCGGCCAGCAGCAGCGCCTGTGCATCGCCCGGGCCCTGGCCGTGGAGCCCGAGGTCCTGCTCATGGACGAACCGGCCTCGGCGCTGGACCCCATCGCCACCCAGAAAATCGAGGATCTGATCCACGAGCTCAAGAAAAAGCTGACCATCGTCATCGTCACCCACAGCATGCAGCAAGCCGCCCGGGTCTCGGACCGCACGGCCTTCTTCTACATGGGCAAGCTCATCGAGGTGGACAAGACCGAAACCCTGTTCACCAAGCCCAAAGAACGCCGCACCGAGGATTACATCACCGGACGTTTCGGTTAAACTTCCCGCTGGAGAACACAATGGAACAGCGCGCCTACATCACCCAGCGCATGGACGAACTGAAAAAGCAGGTTCTGACCATGGCGGCCATGACCCGGAAAGCCTTGAACGACGCCATCAAGGCCTTTCTGGTCCTGGACAGCGACCTGGCCGAATCGGTCATCCACGGCGACGTGGAGATCAACGAAATCGAGAACCAACTGGACCAGTTCAACCTGGAGCTATTGGCCCTGACCCAGCCCATGGCCGGGGACCTGCGGGCCATCGTGGGCTCCATGCGCATGACCATGAACATGGAGCGCATCGGGGACGAGGCCGTGAACCTGGCCCACCGCACCGTGTTCTTGAGCACCCGGCCGCCCCTGCCGCTCGACCCCAACATGGACAAGCTGGCCCGCATCGCCCAGGAGATGCTCTCCGACGCCATCCGGGCCTTTGTGGAGGGCGACGTGCAACTGGCCGCCTCCATCTGCGTGCGGGACCAGGCCGCCGACGACCTGCACTACAAGATCATGCGCAAGGTCATCACGGACATGCTGGACGAATCGCGCATCGCCGAGCGCGGGGTGCACCACATCATGGCCGCCAAGCACATCGAGCGGGTGGCCGACCTGTGCACCAACCTGGCCGAGGCGGTCATCTTCATCGTCAAGGGCGAGGAGATCAAGCACCGCTGCCAGGCCTAAGGCTTGTAAAAAGCACAAAAAAAAGCGGAGGCCCGGGCCTCCGCTTTTTTTTGCTGGACAAGTCCGGTCTAGACGCAGCCGGTGGGCTTGGGCAGGCCGGCCATCTTGCAGGCGCCCTTGCCGGGTCCGGAGGGGAACAGTTCATAGATGTGCTTCAGCTTGAAACCCGTGACCTTGGACAGGATGCGGACCATGGGCGCGATGCCGTTCTTCTCGTAGTAGTCGCGCAGAAATTCAATGGTCTTGTTGTGTTCGTCGGAGAGTTCGGCGATGCCTTCGCTGTCCTTGACGTACTCGACCCACTCCTGGTTCCAGTCTTCGTATTTGAGCAGGAACCCGTCCTCATCCACCTCGAACTTTTTGCCTTTGTATTCGACAAAAGCCATACCACAACCCTCCTGACTGAAAAAGATTGCCACCAGACAACCCGCCGCCTCGGCAACCGGCCGTTGCCACGGGCTCGTCATTACCCCGTTCTCGATCCTGTCCCCTCCATAAAATCGGCTCCCAAAAAATTCAAGAGAAAATTTTCATGGGCTGGTCCCCTCGGTCCCGGCTGCCGGGGAAACCCGAACAATCCCGGGAAATCGGCCGGGCCATATGGTCCCTGCCCCCGAGGCCGCCACTTTGCTTTTTTCCCGGCCCCTTGCTAGAGAGTTCGCGTTCGGCCCGCTCCTGGCCCATGAGCGCGGCCTTGAACGGACGCACCCATGAACAATACCGTACCCACCCCCACCCAGGTCCCCGGCACCCCAGCCCCTGGCCAATTGTCGAACCTGTCCCTGTACGCCAACGCCCCGGCCCCCTGTTCGTGCGATCCCGAGCATCCGGACTGGGACATCCCTGACGACGCCACCTGTCTGGCCTATTGGGGCCGCTACGACATGCCCGAGCACATCCGGGGCCACAGCCTGCTGGTGGCCCGGGTGGCCACCTTCCTGGCCCTGGGCGCGCGCGAGGCGGGACTTTCCGTTTCCGTGCCCACGGTGCGGGCCTCGGCCCTGCTGCACGACCTGGCCAAGGCCTTCACCATCGAGCACGGGGGCAGCCATTCCCAGCTCGGGGCCTCCTGGGCCGTGTCCCTGACGAAAAACCCGGCCCTGGCCCAGGGCGTCCTGCACCACGTGTACTGGCCGTACGAGGTGGACATCCGCAAATATTTCCTGCCCCTGGCCGTGATCTACGGGGACAAGCGGGTGCAGCACAACGACCTGGTCTCCCTGGAGCGCCGCTTCAAGGACCTGCTGGACCGCTACGGCAAGACCGAGGACCTCCGCAAACGCATCGGCCTGGCCCACGCTCAGGCCCGGGAACTGGAGCGGCTCTTCGGCCGTCTCCTGGAGAAGGAGTTGCATGCGAGTACTTTTGATTGCGGGCGGCTGGTCGAGCGAGCGTGAGGTCTCCCTGTCCGGAGGGGAAAAGATCCGTTCGGCCCTGACCGCCCTGGGCCACGAGGTGGATTTCCTGGACCCCCTGACCTCCTTTGCCGATCTCCCGGCCCGGGCGCGGGCCTGCGACTTCGCCTTCATCAACCTGCACGGCTCGCCCGGCGAGGACGGCCTGATCCAGGCCATGCTGGACCGGGTGGGCTGCCCCTATCAGGGGGCCGGACCGGCCGGGTCGTTTTTGGCCCTGCACAAGGCCGCCTCCAAGGTGCTGTTCGCGGACTCAGGGATTCCCACCCCGGCCTGGGCACTCATCCCCCGGAACGTTCCGGCGGTGTTTCCCGAGGCCTTGCGCCTGCCGGTCTTCGTCAAGCCGAACATGGGCGGCTCCAGCCTGGGCGCGGGCAAGGTGGAGCGCATCGAGGACTTCGGCCCGGCCTGCGCCGCGGTGTTCGCCCTTGGCGAGGAGGCCCTGGTCGAGGAACTCATCCCGGGTGAGGAAGTGACCTGCGGGGTCCTGGACGGGGAGCCCCTGCCGCTGATCCTCATCCGCCCGGCAGCCGGGGCGGCCTTTTTCGACTACGCGGCCAAGTACACCCCCCAAGGGGCCGAGGAGATCTGCCCGGCCCCCATCCCCGAGGACCAGACCCGACGCATCCAGGAGTTGGCCGTGGCCGCCCATAAGGCCTTGGGCCTGCGCGGCTACAGCCGGGCGGATTTCATCATGCACCAGGGGGAGCCCTGGCTCCTGGAGGTGAACACCCTGCCGGGCATGACCGCCACCAGCCTCCTGCCCCAGTCCGCCGCCCGGGTGGGCCTGAATTTCGAGGCCCTGGTGGCCCGGCTGATCGAACTCGGGCTGGCCGTCCCGGGGGGGGAATAGCCCGTGCCCCTGGACCTGGTGAACCTGGCCGCCCGGGCCTACGACCTGGGCTTCGGCCTGGCCCTGCCCCTGCTCCGCCGCAATCCCCGCCTGGCCGACGGCTGGGCCGCGCGCACCCTGCGCGACCCCCTGCCCCGGGCCGATTTGTGGATTCAGGCCGCCTCGGCCGGCGAGGCCCATCTGGCCGTGGAAATCTTGAAGCGCCTGGGTCCGGCCCTGTTCGACCAGGACGAGAGCCTGGCCCCCCCCTTATCGGTGCTGGCCACTTCGGGCACCCGCCAGGGCCTGGACATCCTGAACCGGGCCCTGCGCAACGAGACCCTGTCCGACTGGCGCATCGGGGTGAAGACCGCCTTCTTTCCCCTGGACCGGCCCCGGATCATGGCCCGGGCCGTGGCCTGCGTGGCCCCCAAGGTCATGGCCCTGGTGGAGGCCGAGTTGTGGCCCGGCCTACTCTCGGCCTTGGCCCAGGCCAAGATTCCGGCCCTGATCCTGAACGGCCGCATGACCACCCGCAGTCTGGCCCGCTACCTGCTCTGGCCAAGGCTCTGGCAGGGCCTGGCCCCGGCCTTCGTGCAGGCCATCTCCGCCTCGGACGCGGCCCGCTTCGGGGTGCTCTTCGGGCCGGAGCGGGTGCAGGCCGCGCCCAACATCAAATTCGACCGCATCCAGTCCGCCCGGTCCCTGGCCCGGGAGGAGAATCCCCTGGCCGCCCTGCTCCCCGAGGAGGTCCCCTTCCTGGTCCTGGCCTCGGTGCGCGAGGAGGAGGAGGACCAGGTCGCGGACATGATCGCGGCCGTGCGCGCGGCCCGTCCCGAGACGGTCATCGGGGTGTTCCCCCGGCACATGCACCGCCTGACGGCCTGGCGGGCCAGACTCCCGGGCCTTGCCCCGGCCTGGGCCGAACGGTCCCGCACCCGGCAGGCCGTGGCCCCGGGCACGGTGATCCTGTGGGACGTGTTCGGGGAGATGACCCCGGCCCTGTGCCTGGCCCGGGCCGCCTTTGTGGGCGGGTCCCTGGCTCCCTTAGGCGGGCAGAATTTCCTGGAGGCCCTGGAATGCGGGCTCGTCCCGGTCCTGGGTCCGCACTGGAAGAATTTCGCCTGGGTGGGCCGGGGCGTGGCCGAGAAGGGCCTCATCGCTCAGGTGGAGACCGCTGGCCAGGCTGCGGCCTGCCTGCTGGAGCACCTGGACCGGCCCGAGCCCAAGGAGGCGGTCCAGGCCCGAGCCGAGGCCTATTTCGCGCCTTTGCGGGGCGGCGCGCTGGGGGCCTGCCGCTGTATTGCCGAACGCCTCAAAGCAGAGTATAGGCCGGCAAGGCCCGGGGGACATCCATGACCAGACCGCCCATGCTGGGCATCATTCCGGCCCGCTTCGCCTCCAGCAGGTTCCCTGGAAAGCCCCTGGCCATGATCCTCGGCCGCCCCATGCTGGCCCATGTCTTCGAGCGGGCCAGCCTGTGCCCGGAACTGTCCCGGGTGGTCCTGGCCACGGACGACGGCCGCATCCGCGACGCAGCTGAGGGTCTGGGCATCCCGGTGGTCATGACCTCGGCCGAACACGCCAGCGGTACGGACCGGGTCCTGGAGGCGGCCGAAATTCTCGGGGCCTCGGACGAGCACGTGATCGTGAACATCCAGGGCGACGAACCGGCCCTGGAACCGGCCATGCTCTCGGAACTGGTGGCCCCGTTCACCGATCCGGAACGAGGCCCGGCCACCCGGGTGGCCACCCTGGCCACGGCCATGCCCCCGGATCAGGCCAAAAGCCCGGATCGGGTCAAGGTGGTCCTTGCCCAGGACGGAAACGCGCTTTATTTCTCCCGAGCGGGCATTCCCTTCGGCCGCGACGCCGAGCACCGGGACTACCTGCTGCATATCGGGTTGTACGCCTTCCGCCTGGAGGCCCTGCGCCGCTTCGCGGCCCTGCCCCGAGGAAGGCTGGAGGCCCTGGAAGAGTTGGAGCAGCTCCGCTTTCTGGAGAACGGCATCCCGGTGCGGGTCAGCCTGACCGCCAGGAAAAGCCAGGGCGTGGACCGGCCCGAGGACATCGACACGGTCACCAAGATGCTTATGGAGAGTAAACGCCCATGAAAGCCATTCTGGCCCTCGAAGACGGAACCTGGTTCGGGGGGACGTCCTTTACCGGCCCCGGGGAAACCCAGGGAGAGGTCATTTTCAACACCGGCATGACCGGCTACCAGGAGATTCTCACCGATCCCTCCTATGCCGGGCAGATGGTGTGCATGACCTACCCGCTCATCGGCAACTACGGGGTCAATCCTCAGGACGTGGAGTCCAAGCGCCTGTATTTGGACGGATTCATCGTCAAGGAGTGCTGCAAGAAGCCCTCGAACTGGCGCTCCACCATGTCCCTGCCCGAATACCTGCGCGCGAGCGGGGTGCTGGGCATCGAGGGCATCGACACCCGGGCCTTGACCACCCACCTGCGCCTCAAAGGGGCCATGCGCGGGCTCATCTCCACCCAGGAGTTGGACCCGGCCAAGCTGTCCGCCCGGGCCAAGGCCATTCCCGAGATGGAGGGCTTGAGCCTGGGCGACAAGGTGGGCACGCTGGAGCCCTACGCCTGGACCTCCACCGGGCCGCGCACGGTGAGCGTCAAGGACGGCTACGCTTGGCGGGACAGGGGTCCCCGGGTGGTGGTCTTTGATTTCGGGGTCAAATGGAACATCCTGCGCCTGCTCACCGAGCTGGGCTTTGACGTGCTCACCGTGCCCTGGTCCACCACGGCCGAGCAGGTGCGCGCCTTGAATGCCGACGCGGTGTTCATCTCCAACGGACCCGGCGACCCGGCCGCCCTGACCGAGGCCGTGGACACCTTCAAATCCCTGGTGGAGACCCATCCGGTGGCGGGCATCTGCCTGGGCCACCAGCTCCTGGGCCTGGCCCTGGGCGGGACCACCTTCAAGCTGCCCTTCGGGCACCACGGCTGCAACCACCCGGTCAAGGACCTGACCACGGGCAAGATCGAGATTTCCTCCCAGAACCACGGGTTCTGCGTGGATTTGAGTTGCTGCCCGGACGTGGTCCCCACCCATGTGAACTTGAACGACCAGACCCTGGAGGGCTTTGCCCACAGGACCAAGCCGGTCATCGCCATCCAGTACCATCCCGAGGCCGCGCCCGGGCCGCACGATTCCCGTTACTTCTTCGGACGCTTCCGGGACATGGTCCGAGAACGGACCGGGAAATAGCACCAACACGGGGAGACGCCATGACCCAGGACCTGATCAAGGCCAGAAAGATGCTGGCCGGGTTGAACACCTACCTCAAGCAGGACAAAATTCTGCCCGCCACCCAGGCCCTGTACGAGGCCGTGGTGACCGTGTGCAAGAATCCCCTGATGAAGGCCGAGCGGGCCGAGTTCGAGAAGCTCATCCAGTTGGGCCTGGAGCATCTGGCGGCCAACAAGCTCTTCTGCCAATACTACCCGCTCATGGTGCCCTACACCCCGGGCAAGGAGCGGGACCTGGCCATGACCTTGAAGGAGGTCTTCGGCGAGGTCCAGCGGGGCATGAACGACGAGATCAAGCTCCAGGCCGACGACATGGCCGGCAAGCACGATGCGGCCATGCTCAGGGCCCAGGCGCACATCGAGGCCAAGGAGATCGACAAGGCCCGGGAGATTTTCGACAAGCTCCTGGCTGCGGCCAAGGGCGACACCAACCTGGTGGCGGACATCGCGGACCGGCTCATCCAGGCCGGGCAGTTCCGGGACGCCTTTGGCTATCTCCAGGACGCCCTGTCCCGAGACCCCAACGCCATGCACCTATACAACCGCATCGGCATCGCCCTGCGCAAGCTCCAGGACTACGCCATGGCCGAGCAGTACTACAAGAAGGCCCTGGAGCTGGCCCCGGCCGACGAGTACCTGTGGTTCAACATCGGGCGGCTGTACATCGACTGGGCCAAGTGGGACAAGGTGGAGGAGGCGGCCAACCGGGCGCTGAACCTGCAGCCGGGATTCGACCAGGCGGCCAAGATGCTCGCCTTTGCCAGGAAGAAGATGTGTAAATAGGATTTGTCGCGGCGGCCGTGCGACGGCGCGGAGAGATGAATATTTTAGGAAAGCCCGGCTGGTCCGGGCTTTTTTCATGGGCGCGGCCCTACCCCGCGTCCAAAGTCTCCCGGTCCTTCAGCCCGATCAAATACAGGATGCCGTCCAGGCCCAGGGCCGAGATGGACTGGTCCGCGCCCTGGCGCACCACGGGCTTGGCGTTGAAGGCCACGCCCATTCCGGCCAGGGCCAGCATGGGCAGGTCGTTGGCCCCGTCGCCCACGGCAATGACCTGCTGGAGGTCGATGTGCTCGGCCTGGGCGATCTCCCGGAGCAGCTCGGCCTTGCGCGGGCCGTCCACGATGGGGCCGACCACCTTGCCCGTGAGCCTGCCGTCCACGATCTCCAGCTCGTTGGCGAACACGTAGTCCACCCCGAGCAGGGCCTGGAGCTTCTTGCCGA
The DNA here is from genome assembly GCA_903835685.1 of uncultured delta proteobacterium. Lineage (GTDB taxonomy): Bacteria > Desulfobacterota > Desulfovibrionia > Desulfovibrionales > Desulfovibrionaceae > CAILNX01. Next base: position 50,752 of record CAILNX010000032.1, on the reverse strand, counting down.
AATAGGTGAACCCGCCGGAAATGATGGCCGTCTTGTACCCGAAGCGCTTCAGGTTGGAGATGAGCCGCCTGGCCCCCTCGGTAAGCTGGATGCGCTCGTAGACCTTGTCCAGGGTGGCCACGGGCAGGCCTTCCAGCAGGGACAGGCGGCGGCGCAGGCTGCCCGGGAAGTCCAGCTCCCCGCGCATGGCCGCCTCGGTGACTTTCCGCACCTCCTCGCCCACCCCGGCCTCGGCGGCCAGCTCGTCGATGACCTCGGCCTGGATCAGGGTGGAGTCCATGTCAAAGGCCACCAGACGCCGGTTGCGGCGGAAGACGTTGTCCTCCTGCAGGGCGATGTCGATGCCCCGCAGGGCGGCGATGTCCAGAAAGCTCTTGCGCAGGTTCCCCAGGTCCTTGGGCACGCCGCGCACGGACAGCTCCACGCAGGCCCGGCGGTTCAGGCCCTCGGCCCCCAGGGGGATGCGGCCGGAAAGCCGGGTGATGACGTCGATGTTCAGCCCGTTGTCCGCAATGACCTCGCTGACCAGATGGATGTCCTCGGCCCCGATGGTCCGGCCCAGGATGGTCACGATGTGCCGGGGCTTGCCCTGGGCCGAGACCCAGGTGGCGTAGTCCTTCTCGCTCACCGGGGTGAACTTGGCGTTGAAGCCCAGTTCGTAGGCCGTGAACAGGATGTCTTTGAGCAGGGGGGCCGAGGCGGCGTCGGCCGGGATGTGGATGAGAAAGCCCAGGGACAGGGTGCTATGGATCACGGCCTGGCCGATGTCCAGGATGTCCACCCGGTATTCGGACAGGATTCCGGTCAGAATCTTGGTCAGCCCGGGCCGGTCCTCGCCCGAGATGGTGACCAGGAGAATCTCGCCCATCTAGACCACTCCGCGCAGGCTGGCCAGAAGGGCCTTTATGGGGTGCTTGGCCGCGTCCATGACCGCCGTGGGCTCGTACCCGCAGTGCACCATGCATTCGGCGCAGCGCGGGTCCCGGCCCCGGCCGTAGCGGTCCCAGTCCGTGCGCTCCATCAGGTCCTTGAAGGTGGGCGCGTACCCGTCGTCCAGGAGATAGCAGGGCCGCTGCCAGCCGAACACGTTGCGGGTGGGGTTGCCCCAGGGCGAACAGGCGTAGTCCTGGTTCCCGACCAGAAAGTCCAGGTACAGGATGGAGTGGTTGAACCTCCAGGACTTGCCCTTGCCCAGGGCGAAGATGCGCTGAAAGAGTTGCTTGGAGCGGTCCAGGCCCAGGAAATTGTCCTGGTCCCTGGCCCCCTCGTACTGGAAGCCCGGGGCCACGGTGATGCCTTCCACGCCCAGGGCGGTCAGGTGGTCAAACAGGGCGGCGGCGCGCTCCGGGATTTCGTCGTTGAAAAAGGTGGAGTTGGTGGTCACCCGGAAGCCCTTATCCAGGAGCTGGCGGATGGAGGCCGTGGCCTGGTCAAAGGTCCCTTCCCGGCAGACCAGGGCGTCGTGGCGCTCGGCCAGGCCGTCCAGGTGCACGTTGAAGGTCAAGTAGGGCGAGGGGGTGAATTCGTGGATGCGCTCGGGCACCAAAAGGGCGTTGGTGCACAGGTACACAAAGCGCTTCTGGGCGGTCAGACGCCGGACGATCTCGGGCAGGTCCGGGTGCAGCAGGGGCTCGCCGCCGGGAATGGACACGATGGGGGCTCCGCATTCCAGGGCGGCCTGTTCGCATTCCTCCACGCTTAAGCGCTGGTTCAGCACGGAAGCGGGCTGCTCCACCTTGCCGCAGCCCTTGCAGCGCAGGTTGCACTGGAAGAGCGGTTCGAGCATGAGCACCAGGGGATAGCGCTTCACCCCTTTCAGGGTCTGTTTCATGATATACGCGCCGATGCGCGCGATCTGGACAGCAGGAATACCCACGGCAAACGTCCTTTTGCCCCGGTGGGGCGGGATATTTGGACCTCAGCGCTTGATGGCCGAGGAGCAGATCTTCTTGAGCGCGGCCAGGCCCTTTTCCCAGGCCTCCTGGCCCCTGGCCTCGGCCGGGGGCAGGGTCTCGAACAGGGCGGCCAGGGCCGTGCAGGCCTCCCGGGGCTCCTCTTCGGCCATGAGGGCCTGGGCCAGGCCCAGGCGGTTTGCGGCATGGCCCGGGGCCAGTTCCACGGCCCGGCGGAAGTGCCGCAGGGCCTTTTCGGAATCGCCCACGGACAGGGGCGGCCCGGGCGCGCGCAGGTAAAGTTCGCCCAGCGCGCGGTCGGGTCCGGCATAGTCCACGCCCGGGTCCAGTTGGGAGGCCTGGAGGGCTTCTTGCTCTATGACGGGCACGAGGTCAAGCCCGTTCCAGGGATTGGCCTCGGCCGCCAGCCCGGTGAGATAGGCCAGGAGGTAATGGGCCGCGCCGTCCCGGGGCCTGGCCTGGACCGCGAACTGGGCCACGGCTCGGCCCCTGGCCGCGTCCTTGGCCTTGGAGAAGCAGTTGCCCTTGGGCTCCGGCCCGGCGCAGTCCGGGTCCTGGGGCGGCGCGGGCGGGGGATAGTTCTCATGCTCGATGAGAAAGACGAAGCAGGCCGCGGCCCGCTTGGCCTCCTCCGGGTCCGTGGCCGCCCGGGCCGCGTGAGCCTCGGCCTCGGCCCGGGTGCAGGCCGGGAAGAACGGGGTGGTCTCGGCCTGGGGCTTGACGGACTTGGCGCAGGCCCCGAGACTCGCGAGCAGGACCAGAAGAAGAATCAGGGTTCTAGCGCGGGCAGGCGGCATTCTCGTTCTCCAGCAGCAGCTTGGCCAGGTCCGCGTCCGGCGGGCCGAAGCCGTCGGTGAGCAGCAGGGTCAAGAGCTCAGCCGCCTCGGGATCGGCCTTCATGGCCGTGAGGGCCTGGCCGATCTTGGACTGCGCCGGGCCTGCCGGGCCAAAGGCGACCACCGGGCTGGTCGGCAGTTCGGCCGATGTATGGATGGTTTTCAGTTCTCCGGCCTGGGGCAGGGAGGCCAGGGCGTCATACTGGACCTGGTCCAGCACGCTGCCCGCGATCTTGCCCTTGGCCGCGTCGCGCAGGGACTTCAGGGGGTTGCCCGTGCCTTCCAGGGTGAAGGGCTGGCTGGCCGGGACCGGGGTCACACCCCGGAACAGGAGGCAGGGTGCGGCTTTTTTCTCGAACAGCCCCATGCCCCGGACCTCGCCCGTGAGCGTGCGCCAGTCGTCCGGGCCGTTCGTGGGGACCACCAGACGCCAGACGTCCTTGGCCCGGCCCGAGGGACGGGTGGAGGCCAGGGGCGTCAGGCCGAACTTCTTCCCGTACTGGGCGTAGAAGCCCAGGCCCACGATGCCCCAGCCCGGCTTCTCGGCCGGGACAGCCGCCAGCCCCTCTTCCAGCAGGTTGAAATACTTGCCCGTGACCGTCTCGCCGGTCTTTTTGGACAGGTAGGCGGCCAAACGGTCCATGACCGGCTGGGCCTCGGCCGGGCTGCCCGGCTGCCCGGGCTGGATGATGAGGAAATCCGAAGGTCCGGCCTGGGCCGGACTGGTCCATCCCAGAACCGCACAGCCAAAAACGGCCAGGATCAATGCCGCCACGGGCGAAAGAGACGTTTGTTTCATCGCAAACCTCGCTTGAAGCGCAGGGCGCTGGAGAGTTTCATGGCTGCGGGCAGGATGAGCAGGCACCCGACCATGCAGGTGACGGACCCGATGACCATGACCGCGCCCAGGGAGGCCAGGCCCCGGTGGTGGGCCGCCAGGAGCCCGCAGAACCCGATGACCGTGGTGGCCACGCTTAAAGCCACGGCCATGGGCGAGCTGGTGAGGAAGATGCCGTGGGCCGAGCCCAGCTCCTGGCGGCGGGCCAACAGATGCACCCCGCCGTCCACCCCCACCCCGATGAGCATGGGGATGGCGAAGAAATTGGCCAGGTTGAAATGGAGCCCGGTCAGGCCCATGTACTCCATGAGCCAGACCAGGCCGAATCCCAGGGGCAGCAGCGCCAGGGCCAGGTATTCCAGGCTGCGCGAATAGCCGATGAAGAGCAGGCTGACCAGGACCAGGGTCCACAGCCCGGCGGACAGGAAGGTGCGGTGCATGAGCTGGGCCGACTCCAGAAAGCCCACCGGCACCCCGCTCACGCTCGGGTCCACGGCCCGCAGGGACTCCACAAAGGCCTTCAAATTGTCAAAGTCCCACACGTCGCCCGTGGGCGAAATCTTGATCTGGAAGCGGCCGTCCTTGCCCATGTAGATGTCCTTCAGGGCCGGAGGCAGGGAGTCCGGGGTCACGGTCTCGGTGCCCAGGCTGTCCTTGAACCAGTCCAGGAGGCTGACCAGCTCCTGGCCCAGGCCCAGTTGCAGGCCCGAGAGCCGGACGGCCAGGGACGGGTCGGCCTTGAGCGAGGCGGACAGGGAGGCCAGGGTGGCCAGGACCTGTTCGGTGCGGGCCAGCTCCTCCTTAGCCCCGGCGGCAAAAAGCTTTTCCTCCAGGGATTCCAGACCTTCGGACAGATGGTCCAAGGAGGCGGCCAGGGCCAGACCGTCCACCTGGGCCGGGACCCGCTCCGGGTCCGGGACCGGGGCCAGAAGGATTTCGGCCTGGCGGTACAGCGCGGCCTTGGCCGCCTGGTCCGGGGGCAGGAAATCCAGGATGGACTCGATCTTGCCAACGCCCGGCTGGGCCGCGAAGCGCTCCTTCAGGGCCCGCACCTCGTCCAAGTCCTGGGCGGCCGCGATGGCGTACCAGGTGGACTCGTCGGACTCCTCCACCAGGGCGCGCTCATAGGCCACGGACTCCAGGCCCTTGGCCTGAAGCTCCAGGACATTGTAGTTGAAGCCCACCTTGAGAAACCAGGGCAAAAGGCCCACGGCCGAGAGGATGAGCACAAACAGCACGGCCTTGGAATGGTCCGTGACCCCTTCCAGCCAGGGCAGGGAGGTCAGGTCGGCCCGGGCAGGGCTCAAATGTCCGCGCCGCCCCAGGACCAGGAGCAGGGCCGGGAGCACGAAGAGTTGGGCCAGGAGACAGAACAGGATGCCCGCGCCAGCCACCAGGCCCAGATGGGCCAGGCCCACGAAATCCGAGCCGAGCACGGCCAGGAAGGCGGACATGGTGGTGCCCGCGTTCAGGAACACCCCGGTGCCCTGGGTGAGCACGGCCTCGCGCACGGCCGCCTCGGAATTCAGGCCCTGGCGCGTGGCGTAGGCGTGGCGCAGGACCACGTGGATGCCGTAGCCCACGCCCAGACCGGCCATGACCAGGGCAAAGACGATGGACAGAAGATTCAGCTCGCCCAGGGTGATGAGGGCGAACCCGAAAGTCCAGGCCTCGGCCATGGCCAGGCTGGCCATGATGAGCAGGGGCCGCAGCCAGTCGCGCAGCACGAAGACGAAGAGCAGGATCATGAGCACGGCGGCCAAGGCCCCGGCCAGGGTCATGTCCCGATCCGTGGTGGACATCTCGTCGGCCTGGAGGACCGGCCGACCGGTCAGCCCGGCCTCCACGCCCCCAACAGCCACCCGGGCCTCGGCCATGGCCTGGCGCACCAGCTCCAGGGGCTTGCCCACCACGTCCATGGTCCCGAAATCCTTGGCCGGAAGGATGCGCATGACCAGGAGCTGGCCATTGGCCGTGAAGAAATGCTGGGCGCCCAGATCGTCCAGGCCGAAGCCCGGTTCCGGCGGGGATGCCGGGGATGCCGAGGCGAGCCGGGCCTGCATGCGGGCCAGGAGGGCGTCCAGGCCGCCCAGGGCCGCGCCGAACAGGGCCGGGTCGGCATTGGCCGCGCTCGATGCCGAAGTCGCGTCCCTGCCCGAAAGGGCGTCCCCGGCCGTGGCGAACAGCCGGGCCAGGCTGGGTTCGGCCAGATAGCCGTTGATGAGCGGCCCGGCAAAGGTCAGGGAGGAGGCCAGGGTGCGGGCCTCGTCCAGGGAGGCGAAGAGCAGCGCGCCCGGCCCCATGTCCCGGGGCCGCATGCGGTGGTACACGGCCTGAATCAGGTCTGGGTGGCCCTGAAGCCGCGCGGCCACGACATCCGAGAAGGCCGCGGCCTTCTTCTTGCCCTCCTCGCTGCCCCTGGTGCGGATGACCACGTAGAGGTATTCCTGGTCCCCGAAATTCTCCACATGTTCCAGGTAGCGCTTCTGGTAGGGCAGATCCTTGGACACCAAGGCGTCCTGGTCCGCGTTCAGGCGCAGGAACAGGGACGAGGCCGTGGCGCAGACGACGGCCAGGACCGCGCCAGCCACGATGATCTGCCAGGGATACCGGGAGACCACCCGCCAGACCCATTCCAGGGCGGCTTCCTGGATTTTACGGCCAAGACTCATGCACACACTCCGAACAAAGAGCCCGGGATCGTCCCGGGCCGGTGATCCCGGCTTGAGGGCCGGGGGGAATCAAGCATCGCGAACAACAATCAAAGGCCCCCCACAAGCGGGAGCTGCCTTTATTTTTTATTCCGGCCTGGGCTTGTTTCCGGAGCGCGCCAGAATGAGAAATAATTATTCTTATTCTTCATTCTGGGTCGCTCAAATTTCCAGAACGCTGCCCTAGGCCGGATCAGTCCTGCCGTGCAGGGCGGGCAGATTCAGCCCGGCCGGCGCGGGCAGGGTCCGCAGGCACTGGAGGCTCTCCCCGCCCTGGCTCAAGCGCCGGTACAGCCCCAGAGCCCAGAGGGGGAAATACTGGGAATAGCCGTGGTAGCGCAGATAGAAGACCCGGGGGAATCCCGTGCCGGTATACAGCGTCTCCTCCCAGACCCCGCCCGGGGCGCGGGTGGCCAGCAGGTTGTCCACGCCCTTTTTGGTCGCGGCCGAGTCCACTTCCCCGGCAGCCAGAAGGCCCAGCAAGGCCCAGGCGGTCTGGGAGGCCGTGCTGGCCCCATGCCCGGCCAGGGCGGGCTCGTTGTAGCTGTAACAGGACTCGCCCCACCCGCCGTCGGGATTCTGGCGGGACTCGATCCAGGCCACGGCCCGGCGCACCGAGGGCTGGCCCATGTCCTCGCCCACCTGGCGCAGGGCCGAGAGCACGGACCAGGTTCCGTAGAGGTAGTTCACGCCCCAGCGGCCGAACCAGGCCCCGGAGGCCTCCTGCTCCTGGCGCAAAAAGGCCAGGCCCCGGGCCACGGGCGGGAAATCCCGGCCATAGCCCAGCATGGACAGGACCTCGATGCACCGGGCGGTCAAATCCGAGGTGCTGGGGTCCATGAGCGCGCCGTGGTCGGCAAAGGGGATGTCGTTCAAGTACAGGGCGTTGTTGTCCTTGTCGAAAGCCCCCCAGCCCCCGTCCGAGCCTTGCAGGCCGATGAGCCAGTTCACGGCCTGGCCCACGCGCTCGCGGCGCTCGGGGGTGTCCATGGCCCCGGCCCGGAGCAGGGCCATGAGCACCATGGCCGTGTCGTCGAAGTCCGGGTAGAAATCGTTCTCGAACTGGAAGGCCCAGCCGCCCGGGGCCAGGCCCGGCGCGCGGTCCTGCCAGTCGCCCGCCAGAAAAATCTGTTTGGCGTAGAGCCAGTCCACGGTTCGGCGCACCCCGGGGCTGTCCGGGGATTCCCCGGCCTCCAACTGGGCCGTGAGCATGAGGCAGGTGTCCCAGACCGGAGAGAGGCAGGGCTGGCAGAAGGCCGTCTCTCCTCCATGGTCGGCCAGGAGGTCCTCCACGGCCTTGGCCCCGCGCAGGGCGTCCGGGTCGTTGTCCGAATGGCCGAGCACCCGCAGGGCCTCCACGGCATTGACCATGGCCGGGAAAATCCCGCCGATTCCGCCCTCCCCGGCCATGCGCCGCCGCATCCAGGCTTCGGCCCGGCGCAGGGCCTCGGCCTTGGCGCTTGTGGGGAAATGTGGCTCGATCACCTTGAGCACACGGTCCAGGGCGATGAACAGGTTCTTGCGCCAATTCCGGGGAACCCAGCGGTCCAGGTTGTAGAGCCGGTCCGAGGCGGTCACGAAGAGTTCCTGGATCTGCTCGGAAAGTCCCAGGGGGCACACCGGCCGGTGGGCGTAGAGGATGAGCAGGGGCACGATGACCGTGCGGGACCAGTAGGAGACCTTGCTCAAGTGAAAGAAGAACCACTCGGGCAAGAGCATGATCTCGATGGGCATGCAGGGCACGCAGCGCCAGGGCAACTGGCCAAAGATGGCCAGGGTGAAGCGGGTGAAGACATTGGTGGCTGCGGCCCCACCCAGGGACAGGATGATCTGCCTGGCCCGGACCATGTGCGGTGCGTCCTTGTCCTCCCCGGCCACCTTCAGGCCGAAATAGGCCTTGACCGAGGCGCTCACGTCGGCCTGGCCGTCCAGGTCGTGCAGGGGCCAGCCGCCGTCCGGGGCCTGCTTGGCCCGCAAATGGGCGCACAGCCTTTTTTTAAGCCCCGGCTCAATGGTCTGGCCCATGAACCGGTGGTACAGGATGTATTCGGCCGTGATGGTGGCGTCCGCCTCCAGGTCAAACACCCACCAGCCCTCGGGGCTCTGGGTGCCCAGAAAACGGGCACGGAGTTCATCCAGGGCCAGGGTCAGGGCGTCGGGCGCGACAGCAGGGCCGGACTTCTTTTTCGTGGCGGCCCCAGGGGCTGTAACAGGGAGGGGAGGCTTCTTGACCATGGGAAAAATCACTTCACTCCGGTTGCACGGCCTTACAAAAAAGGCCAGTCGGGGAGGGCTCCCCTGCTCAGCCCAGAAACGTCTCCGAAAACATGCACGACTCTTCCGAGAGCCGCGCCCGAATCTTGTCCGCAGCCTCTAAAATGGCGGTCAGCTTCCGGTAGATATCCGAGGGGATGCGCATCTCCCCTGAGCGGTAGCGGGCGTACTCCTCATCCGAAAGGGCGTCGAACCAGTGCAGCACCTCTTCGGAATGCTGCCGGATGGGGATCAGGTTGGACACCACCACGGAATGCTTCATCGCGGACCTCCGGTAATGAAACCGCTTGAACCCGCCGATAAGCCAGAAGCGGCAGGAGAGTCGCTCGCGCGCGCGATCAATGGGCCATCGTAGCAGAAGAGCTCTCAGCCCTCAAGAACTCGCTTAAACCCCCGGGGCTTTTTTTCCCCGATCCTTTCCAGTATGGAACATCAGGAAGGGGACAAGGGGCGGCCGACACCGTGACCATGGGGACGACCAGGCATGAATGAACGAATTCTGGTGGTTGACGACGAGGAGGACATCCGGGAGGTGTTCTGCGCCCACCTGCGCCGCGAAGGCCTGTCCCCCACTCCGGCCGACGGATTTACCGCCGCCTGCGCGGCCCTGGACTTAAGCGCCTTTGACCTGGTGATCACGGACATCTCCCTGGGCGGCCCCTCGGGCATCGACCTCTTGCGCGAACTGAACGACCGGGGCCTGACCTGCCCCCTGGTCCTGGTCACGGGCCAGCCCAGCGTGGGCACCGCCTCCGAGGCCCTGCGCCTGGGGGCCTTCGACTATCTGGTCAAGCCCGTGCGCAAGGACGATCTGTTGCGCGTGGTCAAACAGGCCTTGAAACACAAGCACCTGGCCGACGAGCGGGACCTGCTCCGAACCGAGGGCGACCGGGCCAGGGGCCATCTGGAGGCCGTGTTCCGGGGGGTGCAGGACGGCATCGTCAGCGTGGACGAAAAAGGCCGGGTCCTGGAGGCCAACCGCTCGGCCCAGACCATTTGCGGGGTGGAGCGGGTCCAGGGCCAGGACTACGAATCCCACGCCGGGGCCTGCTCCCTGGCCTGCGCCCGGGTCCTGCACCAGACCTTAAGCCAACGCCAGGCCGTGCGGGCCTGCCGGGTGGAGTGCGGGCATTCCCGCAGGCCGGACCAGGTGGTGGAGGTCTCGGGCGCGCCCCTTTTCGGCGGCCAGGATCTTTTTTTGGGCGCGGCCCTGGTCCTGCGCGACGTGAGCCTTCTGCACCGGCTGGAGACCCGTTTGGGCGAACGGCCGGGCTTTTACGGCATCGTAGGCAAAAGCTCCAAGATGCAGGAGCTCTATTCCCTGCTCAAGGTCCTGTCCGACACGGACACCGGGGTGCTCATCACCGGGGAGTCGGGCACGGGCAAGGAGCTGGTGGCCGAGGCCCTGCACCATGCCGGGGCGCGCTCCGCCAGCCCCCTGGTCAAGGTGAACTGCTCGGCCCTGACCGAGAGCCTGCTGGAGTCCGAACTCTTCGGCCACGTCAAAGGGGCCTTCACCGGCGCGATCAAGGACAAGGTGGGCCGCTTCCAGTTGGCCAACACCGGCTCCATCCTCCTGGACGAGGTGGGCGAGATGCCGCTCGGCACCCAGATCAAGCTCTTGCGCGTGCTCCAGGAAAAGGAGTTCGAGCGGGTGGGCGAATCCGGGACCATCAAGGTCAATGTCCGGGTCATCGCGGCCACCAATTCGGATTTGCGGGACAAGATCGCCCGGCGGGAATTCCGGGAGGACCTCTTCTACCGCTTGAAGGTCATCGAACTGCGCCTGCCCCCCTTGCGCGAACGCCGGGAGGACATCCCGCTCATCACCGAGCATTTCCTCAAGGTCTTCAACGAAACCTTCCGCAAGAACGTGACCGGCCTGGACCGCGAGGCCCTGTCCCTGTTCCTGCGCTACCCCTGGCCGGGCAATGTGCGGGAGCTCAAGCACGCGCTGGAGCACGGCTTCATCCTCTGCCAGGGCGACCAGATCACCCCGGCCCACCTGCCCAGTGAAATCAGCGAGACCCTGGCCGGGGAAACCTGCGCCGCGCCGCGCCCCTTGGGACGCCCCCCCATTGATCCCACCTCGGCCTCCAAGGACATCCTGGAGGCCATCCGCCTGGCCGGGGGCAAGAAGGCCCGGGCGGCCCGGACGCTCGGCATCAGCCGCCAGACCCTGTACCGCAAACTGCGCGAATTCGGCCTGGAGCCGTAGGTCCTTCCCATGAACCAAGCCCTGCCCCGCACTCCCGCGCCCTCGCGCCTGCCCCTGGCCCGCACGGCCATGATCCTGCCCGGCCTTCTCCTGATCCTGGGAGCCCTGGTCATGATCCTGGATTTTCACCAGGAGTCTCGCCTGGTGCGCACCTTCACCGCCCGGGCCGCTGCCCTGCGCGAGGCGGTGTACGAATCCTTCCTGGCCCTGCGCTCCCTGGACGCCACCATGGCCGAGGGACCCGGCAGCCTCAAGGAGCCCTCCGCCCAGGCCTTTGGCGCCAATCCGGACAGGAATTTCAGCGAGCACGTGCGCGAGGCCATACGCCGGGTGCAGGGACTGGCCACCGCCCTGCCCCCGAACGAAGATCCGGCCGTCTCTCCCGACGCCGGGGCCCTGGCCTCCAAGATCGGGGCCTTGCGCAGCCTGTCCGGGGAGATGTCCCCCCTGATCCAAGACCGCTTCCCCTTCGGGGCGACCGTGGTCGGCCGGGAGCAGGCCTTGGCCCTGGAGCGGCTGCTGAAAACCTTCATCAATCTGGCGGCCGACGCCGAGGCCGAACTGCGGGCCGGGCTGGAGCGGGACCTGGCCGGACCCAGCCCCATACGGATGCGCAACCTGGGAATCTTCCTGGCCCTGGGGGCTGCGTTCTGGCTCGTGCTGATCTTCTCCTGGCGGAGCGGGGGCCTGGTCCTGAACCGCCTGGGAGCCCGGATCGTTGCCCTGACCCGCGACGAGGAACGCTTCCATCAGGCCGAAATCCTTGGCCGCTCGGGCAGCTTCGACCAGGATCTGGCCGACCGCTCCATGCGCTGGTCCCAGGAACTGTTCCGCCTCCTCGGGTTCACCCCGGATGAAATCACCCCGAGTCTGGAGCGCCTGACCGAAAGCCTGCCCCCGGCCTTGCGCCAGACCGCGGCCAAGGCCCTGGAGCAGGCCAGGCAGCAGACCGAGCCGGTCAGCGTCCAGGGCCGGGTCTGTCTGGACGAAGGCCGGGAACGGGTGCTCATCCTCAAGGCCGCCTTGCGGGGCGGACGGCTGGTGGGACTGTTGCGGGACGCCAGCGAAGAGGCTGGCCTGGGCCGGGCCGCCCAACTGGTCCAGGCCCTGGAGCAGGCCCAGGACACCGTGCTGCTCTTAGACGAGCAGGGCCTGGTCCGCTACGTGAGCCCGGCCTGGTCCCTGGTCTCCGGCCGGGACCCCAAACATCTTCTGGGCCGAGACCTGCGCGCCCTGGCCGTGGAGCGCTTCGGCGAGGCCTATGCCCGCCAGGTGACCAGCGCCCTGACCCGGGGCGAGCCCTGGACCGGACGCCTGGGCGGACGCCGGGAGGACGGCGGGCCGTACACCGTGGAGGCCTCGGTGGCCCCGTACCGGGCCGAGGAGGCCTCGGGATTCGTGGCCGTGCTCCGGGACGTGACCCATGAGGAGGGCGCGGAAAAGCGCCAGCGCCAGGCCCAGAAAATGGAGGCCCTGGGCACCCTGGCCGGGGGCATCGCCCATGATTTCAACAATATCTTGGGGGCCATCATCGGGTACACCGAGCTGTCCCTGGACGACCTGCCCGAGGCCTCGCCCACCCGGCGCAATCTCCAACGGGTCCTGGACGCCAGCAAGCGGGCCGACGAGCTGGTCAAGCAGATCCTGGCCTTCTCTCGGCAGAGCGAGCTGGAGCTTCGGCCCGTGCGCGTGGACCTGATCGTCAAGGAGGCCTTAAAACTCCTCAATGCCTCCCTGCCCAAGACCATAGAAATCCACACGGATATCGAGAAGAGGCCGCTCAAGGTCTTTGCCGACCCCACCCAGATCCATCAGGTGGTCATGAACCTGTGCGCCAATTCCTCCTACGCCATGCGCGAGACCGTGGGCAGCCTGGAAGTGCGTCTGATCGCCCAGGACCTGGACGGCGAGGCCGCCTCCATGTTCAAGGACGTGGAGCCCGGGCCTTACGTCCTGCTCCAGGTCCGGGACTCCGGGCATGGCATCGACCCAGGGATCATGGACCGCATCTTCGATCCCTTTTTCACCACCAAGAAGCGGGACGAGGGCACGGGCATGGGCCTGGCCGTGGTGCACGGCATCGTCAAGCACCTGGGTGGGGACGTGCAGGTGGAGAGCGAACTGGGCCGGGGCACGGTGGTCAGCGTGTACCTGCCACGCATCGACAGCCCGGAGGAGAGCCCGGTCCTGCCCGAGCCGGACCCGGCCCCGGGCCAGGGCCGCATCCTGTTCGTGGACGACGAGGAGCCGTTGGTGGACGCGGCCCGGCAGATGCTGGAGCGCCTGGGCTACCACGTGGTGGTGGCCTCGGACGGATTCGAGGCCCTGTCCCTGTTCGAGCCCAATCCCGAGGCCTACGACCTGGCCATCACCGACCAGACCATGCCTCGCATGACCGGGGTGGAGCTGGCCTCTCGGCTGCGGGCCATCAACCCGGACCTGCCGGTGATCCTGTGCACCGGGTTCAGCCAGACCCTCACTCCCGAGAGGGCGGCGGAGATGGACTTAGGCTTCCTCATGAAGCCGGTGAACAAGACCGTGCTGGCGGCCGTGGTGAAAAAGGCCCTGGCCTTAAGGCGCAAGGGTGAGGACGGGGCCTAGGGTTGCGCCGCACGGGGGGAGTTGATTTGGGAACACGACCGTGACCTCGGCCCTGCCCGCCTTTTTCCAGAACAGGCCGAGGCTCTTCTTTCTGGGCAAATTCGCGCTCTTTTTCGGGCTGCTTCAGCTCGTCTCCCTCCTGTCCGAGCCCAGGCTTCCCCTGTTCATCCAGACCGAGCTGACCGCCCGGCCCGCGGCCTGGCTCATCAACACCATAAGCCCCATGCATCCGGTCCATCTGGACGGGAATTCCCTGATCGGCAACCCGTCGGGCCAGTTGGTCGTCGGTTTGGGGTGCGAGGCCCTGGGCGCGATCCTGCTGTACGTGGCGGCCCTGTCCGCCGTGGCCCTTGGGCCCTGGGCCAGGATCAGGGGACTGTTCGCCGGGGTCCTGGCCATCTCCCTGTTCAACCTGGCCAGGATTACCTCCCTCTATTATGTCCTGCTCTTCTGGCCCGGGACCTTTGACCTCATTCATGAATACGTCGGGCAGATTCTCACCGTGCTGGTGGCCTCCGGGCTGTTCCTCCTCTTCTCCCAGGAGTTCGACCTGTCCCGGTTCCCGCTGGCCAAGGGGCTGTTGGCCTGGCTGGCCTGCGTCGTGCTGACCCTGGTGGTCCTGTTCCATTGGGGGCAGTCCTATATGAAAGTGACCTCGCTGCTTCCCATAAGCATGATCCAGGGGCTCATTGACCAGCAGAATCAGGCCGTGGAGCAGACCCTGGCCCGGATGGTTCCTGAATCCAGCGGATACCGCGCGCCCAGGGACGAGACGAGGGTCCGGGGGAGCATCTCCGACAGCGGATACGGCCTCAGATTCGCAATTCCCGCTCTCGCTCCGGATTCCCCTGCCCATCCCGGGATGGTCGGGGTCAATACCGTGGACTACCAGAAGGAATTCAGCGCCTATCCGCTGTATCTCCTGGTCCTGCTGACGCTGCCCTTGATCCTGGTCCTGCCGTATTTCCCTGGCCTGGCCAGACTCAGCGCAGCGCTTTTGCACCTGTCCTTGCTCTCGCTGTTTTACGGAATGGACCTCTTCGTCTCTTTCCTGGAAGAGTACGTCGTCCTGTTCCGCCCGCTCCTGGACGACTGGGCAGGCTTGAAAATGGTGGCCTCCAAGGCCTCCTTGTTTTTCCTGACCGGCGGGGATTACTTCTATGCTGTTGCAAGCCTGGCAACGGCCGGTTGGCTGTTCGCCCGGCGTCCGGGGCGGCAGGCGGACCCCGCCGCCCCAAGCCGAAACCCGGGCTGAGACTGGCTTTAAGGTCCGTGACCCTCACGCCATGAAAAAGGGCGGCCCCCCAGGAGACCGCCCTTTTCATTTCTCGTTCCAGGATGAATCAGCCCGCGAGCTTCACCTTGATGGCCTCGGCCACCTTGGTCCCCAGGTCGTAGCACTGTTGGAAGACCTGATGGTCCGGGGCGTTCTTCACCTTCACCGCAGGCTCCACCAGGTCCATCTTCATGGTTTTCAACCAATCGGTGAGGATATTCACGCATTCCCCGGACCAGCCGAAGGACCCGAAGCAGGCCCCGATCTTGTTCTGGGGGCGCAGGCCCTTCACATAGGTCATGAGATCGGCCACCCCGGGCAGGATGCCATTGTTGTGCGTGGGCGAACCCACGATGAAGGCTGCGGCGTCGAAGAGTTCGCTCATGACCCGGCTGTGGTGATTCTCCTTGACGTTCATGACCCGCACGCTGACCCCCGCGTCGATCAGGCCGTCGGCAATGGACAGGGCCATCTTCTCCGTGGAGTGCCACATGGTGTCATAGGCGATGACCGCCTTGTTCACGGGCTTCTGCAGGGCGAAGTTCTGGTAGGAGGTCATCGCGTGGACCACGTCGGCCTTTCCCCGCCAGATGAGCCCATGGTCCGGACAGAGCATGTCCAGGTTCAGGCCCAGCTTGCCCAGCTCTTCCAGGGTTTTGAGCACCTGGGGGGAATAGGGCAGCACGATGTTGGCGTAGTATTCGGCCATGAGCCGGTCCAGGACGCCCCGGTCCACCTGGTCGGCGAAACGCTCGCCCGAGGCCCAGTTCTGGCCGAAGGCGTCCGAGGAAAAGGCGATGGCAGCCTCGGGGCAGTAGGTCAGCATGTTGTCCGGCCAGTGCAGCATGCGGGTCTCGTAGAATTTCAGCGTCCGCTGGCCGATGGAGAGCTCCGAACCCGAGGGCATGACCTGGATGGGCCAGTCCTTGGAATGGTGGTAGTAGGAGCGCAGGGCCTTTTCGCCCAGGGGGGAGCAGAAGATCTTCTCGGGCTTGACCAGCTCCACCAGGCGGGGCAGGCAGCCCGCGTGATCGGGCTCCAAGTGGTTGACCACCAGATAGTCGATCTGGTCCAAGGGCGTGGCCTGGGACAAGCAGCACAGGAACATATCCAGGAAGCTGGCCTTGGCCGAGTCGATGAGGACGGTTTTTTCGTCCTTGATCACAAAGGCGTTGTAGGTCGTGCCCATGGGGGAGCGGGAATAGCCGTGGAAATCGCGGCTGTTCCAGTCCACCACGCCCACCCAGAAGATGTCTTTCTTTATTTCAACCGGTCGCATGGTGTCCTCGAAAGGGGGAAGACCAGGAGGCTAGTCTTCGGGGCTGAAGTTGTCCTTGGAGGCGCCACAGATGGGGCAGCACCAATCGTCGGGCAGATCCTCGAACGCGGTGCCTTCCGGGATGTTGCCGTCGGAATCGCCCTGGGCCGGATCATAGACGTAGCCGCACACATTGCACACGTACTTCATGGCATTCTCCTTGGCTTGGGTGTCATTTACTTCAACTGACGCGCGAGCATCCCTTTTGTCAGGAGCCTTACCGCCTGTCAACAGCGGCCGCGATGCCCACGGAAGAGACGACCCCGCGCCGGAAAGACTTCCTGGCGCAGGGTCGTTTTGGGGTCGAATTCAGACGTCCCTGGTCTACAGTTGGGACTTCCACAGGCCGTGGATGTTGCAGTATTCCCGGACCGCGACCGGGCCGGTGAGGCTGGGGCAGACGCAGAACTCGGCCTCGGGGGCCTGGCCCGGACCCAGAATTTTGCAGAAAACGGTGTTCCCCACACAGAGTTCGATCCACTCGATGTAGTGTTTCTCCTCCATGGGGTGGGCCACGGCGCCGACCTTGACCTTGTAGCCCTTCTCGGTCTTCTCGATGACCGGGACGTGCTTTTCCTTGGCCGCGTCCACGGTGTTTTCGACCATCTGTTTCATGGGCTGCCCGCAGCAGACCAGATCGCCCCCGCCGGGATGGATGGCCAGGACGATGTTGCCGCACAACTCACATTTGTAAATCTGTCCGCATTCAATAGCCATGGAACGTCCTCCTTGCTGTTGTTACCAGTTCTCACAGGCAATTTCAAAATGGGCCTTGGGGTGGTCGCAGGCCGGGCACTTTTCCGGGGCGGCCTCGCCTTCATGGGTATACCCGCAATTGCGGCAGCGCCAGGTCACTTTGGAGGATTTCTTGAATACGGCCTCCTTCTCGATGTTCGCGGCCAGGGCCTGGAAGCGCTTCTCATGGAACCGCTCGGCCACGGCAATGGCCTCGAACACCGTGGCGATGGCGCCGAAGCCTTCCTCGCGGGCGATGGCGGCGAATTCCGGGTACATGCTGGTCTGCTCGTGGTACTCGCCGCCCACCGAGGCCTTCAGATTCTCCAGGGTGGAGCGGATGGCCCCGGCCGGGAAGGCGGCGGTGATCTCCAGGTCCCCGCCCTCCAGGAACTTGAACAGGCGCTTGGCGTGCTCTTTTTCCTGGTCCGCAGTCTCGGCGAACACGGCCGCGATCTGCTCATAGCCGTCCTTCTTGGCCTTGGAGGCAAAGTAGGAATAGCGGTTGCGGGCCTGGGACTCGCCAGCAAAGGCGGTCAGGATGTTTTTTTCCGTGCGGGAGCCTTTCAAACAAGCCATGGGGGTTCTCCTTGGGGTCGTACGTGAGTTTATGCCATCAAATGACCGTGGCGTCCAGGGGGGACGCACAAAAGTCACGTTCCTGGCCGATCAATCTTCGCCGGGCGGGACCGTTCCCAGAAAGGCCGGAGAGGCCTGCCGACAATCCGGGCAGATGCCCGTGTATTCGATGGTGCATCCGATGATCTGATAGCCCTGAAGGTCCGCATCGGTCAGGGCCGGGGGCTCAAGCTCCGGGGCGATGTCGTCCACCCGGCCGCAGGCCAGGCAGCGCACATGGGGATGGGGGTGAGCGTTCCCGTCGAAACGCCGCCTCTCCCCGGGTCCGAGCTTCAGGATGAGCCCGTTTTCAGTCATGAGCTCCAGGTTGCGGTAGACCGTGCCCAGGCTGATCCTGGGCAGGGTCTTGCGCACCCGGTCATAGAGCTCGTCGGCCGTGGGATGGCAGCGCAAGCCGCACAGTTCCCGAAGAATGACCTCGCGCTGACGCGAGGCCCGCTGTCCGCTGGGGGCGTTCATAGGCACCTCGTCTGAAATGATAATTGTTACTATTAAGGTTCAGCATCTTTTGTCAAGCGAAATTCCAGCCTGGAGAACCGGCAGCTTCAATTTGCAGGCAGGCGGAGGGCTTTCAGGCGAAGGACTGGCGCATGAGCGCGAGCAGACGGAGCATGCGCTTGTCGTAGGTGTGCTCGGCCAGGACCCGGGCCCGGGCGGCCAGGGCCACCTTGAGGCGGCCGGGCTCGTCGGCCAGCCAGCGGGCCGCGAGGTCCGGGATTTCCTCGGGCTCGCGGTAGAAGATGACCTCCCGGCCGGGCTCGAAGAGGTCCTCCATCTGGCGGCGGTGGTCCGTGAGCAGAAAGGCCCCGGCCATGGGCACGTCGAAGACCCGCTGGTTCACCGCGCCCTTCATCTGCTGGCTGGTGCAGTTGAAGTTGATCTTCTGGTTGGGATAGAAAAGCGGCAGGTCCTCGTAATAGGACAGCTCGGGCAGGCTCCGCCACCCGGTCAGCCCCTTGAACTGGATCTTCCAGCCCTTGTCCCCGGCGATGAGCGGATTCAGGGGCATGATCCGCTCCAGGCAGGCGTTGCGGTACTGCCGGGTGGACTCCCAGGTGATGAGCGTCTCGTAAGCCAGCTTGCGGGACACCCCGGGCAGGGCCAGGAAGCTGGCGAACAGGGCCGGGTGCTCCTGCTCCAGGAACCGGGCCACGGAGCGCTCGGAACTGGCCCCGAAGGCCGCGGCCAGGTCCCGGTAGGCCAGGATCAAGTCCCGGGAGGGCCGGGAGTCCTTCAAGCGGTTGCCCACCTTGTAGGTCATGGAGTTGCCCACAAAGGAGATGTCCGATTTCCAGGCCGCCGGACAGGCCGCCCGGGGCACCCGGAAGCGCTCGGGGTCGGCGGCCAGGGGCAGGTAGAAGACCGGGCTAAATCCCAGGCCCGCCAGGTCCTCCAGGTTGTCCGCGTCCCAGGTGAAGATGGCCGTACGCGAGGTCTTGGGCTCACGGTACAGGGGCAGGACCAGCCGGGGATTGTCCACGAACCAGGAGGCCAGGGGCAGGCCCAGCTTCTCCAGGATCGTGACCAGCACGCCCTCGTGGTCCACGCCCAGATGATTCACCGTGAGCACGAAATCCGGCCGGAACCCGGTCACGGCCCGACCCAGGGAGGTCAGGAATTCGTCCAGGCCCGCGCTTTTGCCGCCCGTGGACAAAAAAAGATGGGGCACGCTCAGGCGCTTCAAGGCCGCCAGCACCTCCCCGCACAGGAAATACTGGCTGGTGAGCACCAGAACCCGGGGCGCGGCCCGGGAAAAGCCGGGCCGAACAGGACGGGCGGGCCGGGGCTCGGGCCGGGCGTCCGAGGAAGTGACGGGCGGGGTGGAGGGCGGCTGGTCCATGGGCCTCTCAGAGCCCGAGCTGTTCGGCAATGGCCTCGGGATCGGCCACCACCCGGAAATAGGGCAGGACCTGGACCATCTCCAGGGTTTTCAAAACCTGGGTGCTGGGCCGCAGCAGGAACACCGGCCGACCCTGGCCGCGCATCCGGGTGTTGGCCGCGATGAGCACGCCGATGCCCGAGCTGTCCAGAAAGGTCACGGCCGAAAGCTCCAGGACCAGCCCCAGGCAGGTGTCCTCGTCCAGGGTGGAGATCAGGGCGCGCTTGAGCTCGTCCGTGATCTCCATGGTGATGTGGCCCTTCAAGGTCACGGTCACCAGCCCGCTTTCCCGGCCTAGCTCGAACGCACCCATGCTTCCTTCCTGATGTTTTTGCGCATGCGGATCACGTTGCGGTCACAGGAGCGCAGGATTTCAAAATCGTCGGTAAGGCGCTTCATGAGGAAAAAGCCCCGACCGCCCTCGCAGGTGGGGTCCGGGGTCTCAAAGGTCACCCGGGCCTGGTCGATGCACGGCCCGGTGTCCACCACCTCCAGGACCACGTGCTCCCCGGGGCGGATATCCAGGGTGATTTCGAGCTGGCCGCCCGGACTCTGGTAGGCGTGGCGGACCACGTTGGTGCTGGCCTCGGTCAGGGCCAGGTCCAGGTCGAACAGCAGGTCCTCGTCAGCCACGAACTCCCCCAGGAGAAAAATGGCCGCCCGGGCCAGATCCCGACCCGCCGCAGCCTGGGCCTCGGTGCTGAATGTGTACCTGGGCATGGGAAACCTCCGCCGGTCTCCTCATACCCCGCCCCAGGCCAGGGCGCAAGTCCGCACCACGGCGCGGATTTCCGGACTGGGCGCAGGCTTCCGGCCCGGTCACGCCCCCTTCAGACAGCCTCTTGACCCCGAGCCCGGGAACATGCACCCTAGTGTGGCGCTCCCGAAAGAGATCAGCCCAAGAACGGAAGATAAAAATAGTAATTTCTTATTCTTACGCGCTCGCGAAAGACCGGCCGATTCCGGAACGCGACGCGAGCGACGCCTTCACCTTCAAACCAAGGATCGTCCATGTCCAGCCACGGCTTTGTCCAGACCGGCCGCCGCCAGATCGCGGAACTCTCCGCCCTGGCCCGCATCTATCGCCACGAGCGCACCGGCGCCCGCCTCCTGACCCTGTCCGGCGAAGACGAGAACAAGGTCTTCGGGGCCTCCTTCCGCACCCCGCCCCCGGACTCCACGGGCGTGGCCCACATCCTGGAGCACTCGGTGCTCTGCGGCTCGCGCAAGTACCCGGTGAAGGAGCCCTTCGTGGAACTTTTGAAAGGCTCGCTCCAGACCTTCCTGAACGCCCTGACCTTTCCGGACAAGACCTGCTATCCCGTGGCCTCCACCAATGTGACCGACTTCCACAACTTGGCCGACGTGTATCTGGACGCCGTGCTCCACCCCCGGCTCTCGCCCTGGCTGCTCATGCAGGAGGGCTGGCGGCTCGATCCGGTCCAAGGCGGCGGGCTGAACTATAAGGGCGTGGTCTACAACGAGATGAAGGGGGCCTATTCCTCGCCCGATGGACTCCTGGCCGAATACTCCCAGCGCTCGCTCTTTCCGGACAGCCCCTACGGCCTGGATTCCGGCGGCGACCCCCGGGTCATCCCCAAGTTGACCTGGCCCAAATTCCGGGGCTTCCATGAGCGCTACTACCACCCCTCCAACGGCTGGTTCTATTTCTCCGGCGACGACCCGGAAAACGACCGCCTGGCCCTGCTGGCCTCCTTCCTGGACGAATTCAAGGCCCGGCCCGTGGATTCCCAGGTGCCTGCCCAGGGCCTCTTCGCCAAGCCCCGGCGGATGGTGCGGCCCTATGCCGCTGACTCGGCCGGGGATTCGGCCATGTGCACCGTGAATTTCCTTTTGGGCCACACGGCCGAGCCCGAGGCCAATTTCGCCCTGCGCGTGCTGGAGCACATCTTGATCGGCCTGCCCTCCTCCCCCCTGCGCAAGGCCCTGCTGGACTCGGGCCTAGGCGAGGACCTGGCCGGGGTGGGCCTGGAGTTGGATTTGCGCCAGATGTATTTCTCCGTGGGCTTAAAGGGCATGCGGGCCTCGGACGCGGGCAAGGTGGAGCGCATCGTGCTCAAGGAATGCGCCCGCCTGTCCAAGGAGGGCCTGGACCCCGAGGCCGTGGAGGCGGGCTTAAACTCCGTGGAGTTCGCCCTGCGGGAGAACAACACCGGGTCCTTTCCGCGCGGGCTCTCCCTCATGTTCCGCTCCCTGTCCACCTGGCTGCACGACCAGGACCCCCTGGCCCTGCTGGCCTTCCAGAAGCCTTTGGACCGGATCAAGGCCAAGGCGGCCAAGGCCGGGAAACACGGGTATTTCGAGGCCCTCCTGGCCCGGGGCTTGACCGAAAACCCCCACCGCACCCGGGTGCTCCTGGTCCCGGACCCGGAGGAGGCCGCGCGCATGAACGCCCGGGAAAAGGCCACGCTCACGGCCGTGGCCGAGCGCATCGGCCCCAAGGGCCTGGCCAAGGCCATGGAGCAGGCCGAGGTCCTGGACCGGATGCAGCAGGCCCAGGACAGCCCCGAGGCCCTGGCCCTCATCCCCCGGCTCAAGGTCGCGGACCTGCCTTTAAAAAACGCCCAGGTCCCCTTCCGGGAATCCACGGTGTCCGGCGTGCCCCTGTTCCGCACGGACCTGCCCACCTCGGGCATCCTGTATTTGGACCTGGGCTTTGACCTCTCGACCCTGCCCGAGCGTCTGTTGCCCCTGGTCCCGGTCTTCGGCCAGGCTTTGCTCGAGTCCGGCACGGCCGACCAGAGCTTCGAGACCCTGACCCGGCGCATAGCCGGGCGCACGGGCGGCATCGAGTCCCAGACCGTGGTCCTGCCGACCTTAAGCCAGCCCAAGACCCCACGCTCCCTGCTCTTCCTGCGGGGCAAGACCGCGCCCGACCGGGTGGCCGATCTCTTCGCCATCCTCACCGATGTCCTGACCACGGCCCGGCTGAACGACCAGGAGCGCCTGCGCCAGATCGTGCTGGAGTCCAAGGCCGGGATGGAGGAGCACCTCATCCCGGGCGGGCACTCCTTCGTGGCCTTGCGGATCAAGGCCGCCCTGTCCCTGGCTGGCGCGGGCAACGAGCGCCTGCACGGCCTGTCCCAGCTCTTTTTCCTGCGGGAGTTGGCCGAGCGGGTGGACCGGGATTTCCCCTCGGTGGTCGCGGATATGGAGGAGGTCCGGCGGCTGGTCCTGACCCGGGCGGGCCTGACGGCCAGCGCCACGGCCCAGGCTCCGGGCCTGGACGAGGCCGCCAGCCGCCTGGCCGGTCTGGTGGAGGTATTGCCAACAGGCGGATTCCCGGCCATGCCCCGGACCATCCCGGACCTGCCCGCGCCCGAGGGCCTGGCCGTCCCGGCCCAGGTCCACTACGTGGGCAAGGGGGCGGACGTGTACGCGGCCGGGGTTCGCTTTAACGGGTCCATGCCCGTGGTGGTGCGGCATCTGCGGGCGGGCTATCTCTGGGAGCGGGTGCGGGTGCGGGGCGGGGCCTACGGGGCCTTTTGCCTCTTCGACCGCCTGTCCGGGTCCCTGGCCCTGGTCTCCTACCGGGACCCGAACCTGGCGGCCACCCTGGACATCTTTGACGCGGCCGCCGAACATGTGGCGGACATGAGCCTGGATACGGATAGCCTGGAAAAGGCGGTCATCGGGGCCATCGGCGAGATGGACGCCTATCAGCTCCCGGACGGCAAGTCCTTCACCGCGCTCATGCGCCATTTCACGGGCGAGACCGAGGACTTCCGCCAGAAGACGCGGGACGAGGCCCTGGCCTGCACGGCCCAGGCCATGCGCGGGTTTGCCACGGCCCTTCAGGTGGTGGCGGATAAGGGCCGGGTGTGCGTGCTCGGGCCGGAGGAGTCATTGAAGGGGTCAGGCCGGGGGTTTGCCATTACCCGGGCGTTGTAGGGGGAAAGGACCTTCCCGGCCCTTTCTGGCAGCCCGCTTGCCATTGCCCGAGGCTTCGTTTAGGTCTGAGGCCAAAGGGACGGAACTGGCCCTTGTTCGCACCGGCCCAGGGAGGTCAGCATATGAAACGCATTGAAACCATGCCTTTTTTCAAGAGCTTCGCCCCGGACGGCGCGGCCCTGGTTGACCCCGAGGCCTTTGACCGCTGGCTGGAGGCCTTGGACCAGGAGGACCTGATCTTGACCCCCGGAGATGCCAAGGCCCGTGAGCAGGCCCTGGCCGATTCGGTCCAGGGAAAGACCCTCGACCTGGAAAAGGCCATGCGCCAGTGGTGAAGGGGCTGCGCCGATTTGAAATCTCCCGGCGAGCCAACGAGTTCATTCTTTCCCTGCCCGCCGCATTGCGCCAGAAGATCAAAGAGTCCATAGGCCGTGCCATCACTGGAGATTTTACCGGCCTGGACGTGAAAAAGCTGACGGGCCATTCCCGCGATTACCGTTTGCGCGTGGGACGGGTGCGCATTCTGTTCACTGTGGAAGAAGATCGACTGCTGGTCTATCGGGCCGGATTCCGGGGCACAGTGTACAAGCCCTAAAGCCCTGCCCTCCCGTGTCAGGGATGCTGGGGCCAGGGCTTCCCCCCGGTGCCTGTCAGCCCCGGCCTCACGTATCCTCTCTCGCTCCCTCCTTGCGCTTCAACTCTCATCCCCCCGGCTTGCGCCCCGCCCCGGCATCCTATAGAATGGCCGGTCGCACGTCATTTTTCCATTGGAGACGCACCCTATGTCCGAGAACAATCTGCCCAAGGGCTACGAGCCCTGGGAAGTCGAAGAGCGCTGGGCCAAGCACTGGGAGGAGACCAAGGCCTTCTCCCCGGAAGCAAGCGCCCCGGGCGAGCCCTATTCCATCGTCATTCCGCCCCCCAACGTCACCGGGGCCCTGCACATGGGCCACGCCTTAAACATCACCCTCCAGGACATTCTCTGCCGCTTCCACCGGCAGCTCGGCAAAAACGTGCTCTGGGTCCCGGGCACGGACCACGCGGGCATCGCCACCCAGAACGTGGTGGAGCGGGCCTTAAAAGCCGAGGGCAAGACCCGGCACGACCTGGGCCGGGAGGCCTTCATCGAGCGGGTCTGGGCGTGGCGCAAGGACTACGGCAGCCGCATCCTGAACCAGATTCGGCGCATGGGCGCGTCCGTGGACTGGACCCGGGAGCGCTTCACCCTGGACGAAGGCCTGTCCAAGGCCGTGCGCGAGGTCTTTGTCCGCCTGTTCGAGGACGGGCTCATCTACAAGGGTGACTACATCGTCAACTGGTGCAACCGCTGCCACACGGCCCTGGCCGACGACGAGGTGGAGTACGCGCCGCGAAAAGGGGCCATCTACAAGATCAAGTATCCGCTCTCGGACGGGTCCGGGCACCTGACCGTGGCCACCACCCGGCCCGAGACCATGCTCGGGGACACGGCCGTGGCCGTGCATCCCGAGGACGAGCGCTACTACATGCTGGTGGGCAAGACCGTGGTCCTGCCCCTGGTGGGCCGGGAAATGCCCATCATCGCGGACAAATACGTGGACAAGGAGTTCGGCACCGGCTGCCTCAAAGTCACTCCGGCCCACGACATGAACGACTACGAACTGGGCCGCAGGCACCGGCTGGAGGTCATCCAGGTCATCGACGCCGAAGGGCTGATGAACGAGAACGTGCCCGAAAAGTACCGGGGCCTGACCAAAGAGGCCTGCCGCAAGCTGGTGGTCGAGGACTTGGCCGCCCTGGGACTGCTTGAATCCGTGACCGAGCACGACCACAACGTGGGCGAGTGCTACCGCTGCAAGTCAATCATCGAGCCCCACGTGTCCACCCAGTGGTTCGTGTCCGTGAAGCCCCTGGCCGACAAGGCCCGGGCCGCGGTTCCCGGCGCGACCCAGATATTCCCGGACAACTGGGTCAAGGTCTACTACGACTGGCTGGACAACATCCGGGACTGGTGCATCTCCCGCCAGATATGGTGGGGCCACCGCATCCCGGCCTGGACCTGCGCGGACTGCGGCAAGCTCATCGTGCCCCGGGTGGACCCCACGGTCTGCCCCCACTGCCAGTCAGCGGCCCTGACCCAGGAAGAGGACGTGCTGGACACCTGGTTCTCCTCGGCCCTGTGGCCCTTCTCCACCCTGGGCTGGCCCGGGGACACCAAGGACCTTCAGACCTGGTATCCCACCTCGGTGCTGGTCACCGGGTTCGACATCCTCTTCTTCTGGGTGGCCCGCATGATGATGATGGGCATTCATTTCAAGGAGGAAATCCCCTTCCGGCACGTGTACATCCACGCCCTGGTGCGCGACGAGTCCGGCCGCAAGATGAGCAAGTCCACGGGCAACGTCATCGACCCCCTGGAGATGATCAAGCTCTACGGCACCGACTCCCTGCGCTTCACCCTGGCCGCCTTTGCGGCCATGGGCCGGGACATCCGCCTCTCGGAAAAGCGCATCGAAGGCAACCGCCATTTCGTGAACAAGATATGGAACGCGGCCCGGTTCGCGCTCATGAACCTGCCCGAATCCGTGCCCGAGGCCGACCTGACCCGGGCCGAGGACCTGGCCGACCGCTGGATTCTGCACCGGCTCCAGGAAATAAAGGCCGAACTGAAATCAGCCGTCCTGGAATACCGCTTCAACGACGCGGCACAAAACCTGTACCGCTTCATCTGGGGCGAGTTCTGCGACTGGTACCTGGAGATGATCAAGCCGCGCATGCAGTCCGATGACCAGGCCAAGAAGGCCCTGACCCAGCGCTGCCTGTGGACCGTGCTCTCCGAGACCATGGTCCTTTTGCACCCCATCATGCCCTTCGTGACCCAGGAAATCTGGGTCCATCTGCCCGGCCTTGCCGGAACGGACATCGCGGCCCAGTCCTTTCCCGAGGCCGTGGAGACCCTGGCCGACCCCGAAAGCGCCCGGCGCATGGAGCTATTCCAGGGCGTGGTCACATCCGTGCGCACCATCCGCTCGGAGCTGCTCATCGACCCGGCCAAACGTCTGTCGCTCCTGGTGAAAACCGGGTCCGAGCACGACCGG
The DNA here is from genome assembly GCA_903835685.1 of uncultured delta proteobacterium. GTDB lineage: Bacteria > Desulfobacterota > Desulfovibrionia > Desulfovibrionales > Desulfovibrionaceae > CAILNX01. The sequence goes on along the minus strand of CAILNX010000032.1, from coordinate 24,525 downwards.
GCGGTCATCGAGGACAACGCCGGGCTCATCACCTTCCTGGCCCGCCTGGAGTCCGTGCAGGCCGGAGCGGACGTGCGCGGCCCCCGGGCCTCGGGCACGGCCGTGGTGAACGGCAACGAGCTGTTCGTGCCCCTGACCGGCATCGTGGACTTTGACGCCGAACTGGCCCGTCTGGACAAGGAACTGGGCAAGCTGGACAAGGAGCTCCTGGCCGTGGAAAGAAAGCTGGCCAATGAGGGCTTCACCGCCAAGGCCCCGGCCGAGGTGGTGGAGAAGGAGCGGGAAAAGGCCAAGGAATGGGCCGAGAAAAAAGACAAGCTGAACGCCCTGCGCGCCCGCTTCGAGAGCGCCAAGGGAGAGTAAGAGAAGACCGAGGGGAAACCCTTTGAAAAGGGTTCTCCCCTCGGGCTCCCCTTCCCAAACTTTTTATATAAAAGAGTATGTTATGGCCAATGTATATTTAATCGGGGCAGGTCCGGGTGATCCGGGGCTCATGACCATTCGGGGCAAAGAGATTCTGGAGACTGCTGACGTGGTGGTCTACGACTATTTGGCCAACAAGGAATTCCTGGCCTATGCCAAGCCCGGGGCCGAGTTCCTGTACGTGGGCAAGAAAGGCGGGGACCACACCCTGCCCCAGGACAAGATCAATCAGCTCATCGTGGAGTTGGCCAAAAGCGGCAAGGTCGTGGCCCGGCTGAAAGGCGGGGACCCCTACGTCTTTGGCCGGGGCGGGGAAGAGGCCGAGGAGTTGGTGGAGGCCGGGCTGACCTTCGAGGTGGTCCCGGGCGTGACCGCTGGAGTGGCCGCCGCCGCCTACGCGGGCATCCCCATCACCCACCGCCGTTTCACCCCGTCCGTGGCCTTCATCACCGGCCACGAGGACCCCACCAAGGACGAAAGCTCCCACGACTGGGTGGCCTACGCCCAGAGCAAGAGCACCCTGGTCTTCTACATGGGCGTGAAGAACCTGCCGGACATCGCCTCCCGCCTCATGGGCGCGGGCATGGACCCCGAGACCCCGGTAGCCCTGGTGCGCTGGGGCACCCGCTGCAATCAGCAGTCCATGGTCTCCACCCTGGAGAAGGTGGCTGACGAGGCCGCCCGCCGCAAGTTCGCCGCGCCCTCCATCATCATCGTGGGCGGGGTGTGCGAACTGGCCGAAAAGCTGGCCTGGTTCGAGAAACGGCCCCTGTTCGGCCGGGGCGTGGTGGTCACCCGGGCCCGGGAGCAGGCCAGCGACCTGTCCAAACTCATCCGGGACATGGGCGGGTGCGTGTACGAATTTCCGACCATTGCCGTGAGCCAAGTGCTGGACGACGAGCCTCTCGAAAAGGCCGTGCTGGGTCTGGCGGCCTACGACTGGCTGGTGTTCACCTCGGTGAACGGGGTGAAATTCTTCTGGGACAAGCTGGCCGAGCTGTTCCTGGACGCCCGGGCCTTGGCCGGAATCCAGGTGGCGGCCATCGGCCCGGCCACGGCCGACGAACTCAAGAAGCGCGGCATCCTGCCGGACTTCGTGCCCGAGAAGTACGTGGCCGAGTCCATTGTGGACGGCCTTTTGGAGCGCGGGGTGGCCGGGAAACGGGTGCTCATCCCCAGGGCGCGCGAGGCCCGGGAGGTCCTGCCCGAGGAACTGGCCAAGGCCGGGGCGGTGGTGGAAATCCTGCCCGTGTACGAGACCACCCTGGCCCAGGAGGACCCCTCGGAAATCCTGGAGGCCCTGGAGTCCGGGTCCATCCACTTCCTGACCTTCACCAGTTCGAGCACCGTGCACAATTTCTTCAAGCTGGTGGACCCCGAGGAGATCCGGCGACGCCGGGGCGATCTCAAGATCGCCTGCATCGGCCCGGTCACGGCCAAGACCCTGTCCGGCTACGGTTTTGAGGCCGACATCCAGCCCGAGGACTACACCATCCCGGCCCTGGCCCAGGCCCTGACCCAGGCTCGGCAGGGGTAGCCCAAGGCCAGAGGCTTGATGTTGCTCTTCACCATCGACGGAAGAAGAAGATAATTATTCTTTTCTTTTTAACGGGTTGTGACGCACGAAAACGGCGCGGGGCGCGCCGCCCCAGGAGAAACCATGCCCCTGTCCATTGCCGTGCTGGTCTCCGGAAGCGGGTCCAACCTGCAAGCCATCATCGACCGCATCGAGGCCGGGGTGCTCGACGCCCGCATCGGGCTGGTCCTGTCCAACAGGCCCGAGGCCTTTGGCCTGGAGCGGGCCAGGAAGCACGACATCCCCGCCCTGGCCCTGCCGCACACGGACTATCCCGACCGGGAGGCCTTTGATGCGGCCATGATCCGGGCCATCCGCCAGGCCGGGGCCGAGGCCGTGATCCTGGCCGGGTTCATGCGCATGCTCACCCCGGGCTTTCTGGCCGCCTTTTCCGGCCGGGTCCTGAACATCCACCCGGCGCTCCTGCCCAGCTTCGCCGGAACCCACGGGGCGCGCGACGCGGCCGACTATGGGGTGAAGATCGCGGGCTGCACCGTGCATTTCGTGGACGAGATCATGGACCACGGGCCAGTGGTCATCCAGGCTGCGGTCCCGGCCCTGGCCGGAGACGACGGGGACGCCCTGGCCGGCCGCATCCTGGCCCTGGAGCACCGCATCTATCCCCAGGCCATCCACTGGCTGGCCCAGGGACGGCTGTCGGTCCAGGGCCGCAAGGTCCATCTGGCCCCGACGGGCGTCCCCCTGGCTGATGTGACCCTGGGGAGTCTGGTCAGTCCGCCGTTGGAGCAAGGATTCTAATTAGGAGGACATCATGGACAAAAAAATCATTCTGCCCGAGAAAGACATGCCCCGGCAGTGGTACAACGCCCTGCCCGACCTGCCCACGCCCCTGGCCCCGCCCCTGGACCCGGAGACCAAGCAGCCCATCAGCCCGGACATGCTGGCCCCCATCTTCCCGGACGCCCTCATCGCCCAGGAAGTGTCCGCCGAGAACTTCATCGCCATCCCCGAGCCGGTGCTGGACATCTACCGCCTGTTCCGCCCCACCCCGCTCATCCGGGCCGAGCGCCTGGAGCGCGCCCTGGGCGTGAAGTGCAAGATTTATTACAAGGACGAGTCCGTTTCTCCGGCCGGGTCCCACAAGCCCAACACGGCCGTTCCCCAGGTCTATTACAACAAGATGCAGGGCGTGAAACGCCTGGCCACCGAGACCGGCGCGGGCCAGTGGGGCACCTCCCTGGCCTTCTCCTGCGCCATGTTCGGCTTGAAATGCACGGTGTACATGGTCAAGGTCAGCTACGAGCAGAAGCCCTATCGCCGCATGCTCATCAACGCCTACGGCGGGGAGATATTCCCCTCGCCCTCGACAGCCACCCGCACCGGCGCGGCCATGCTGGAAAAGGACCCGGGGTGCAAGGGCAGCCTGGGCCTGGCCATCTCCGAGGCCGTGGAGGACGCGGCCACCCACGAGGACACCAAGTACACCCTGGGTTCGGTGCTGAACCACGTGCTGTTGCACCAGACCATCATCGGCCAGGAGACGGAAAAACAGCTGGCCATGATCGGGGAGAAGCCGGACTATCTGGTGGGCTGCGTGGGCGGCGGGAGCAATTTCGGCGGCCTGGTCCTGCCTTTCCTGCGGCGCAAGCTTTCCGGGGAGAACATCCGCTTCGTGGCCGTGGAGCCCAAGGCCTGCCCCAGCCTGACCCGGGGCCAGTACCGCTACGACCACGGGGACGTGGCCGGGCTCACCCCCCTGCTCAAGATGCACACCCTGGGCGCGTCCTTCATGCCCCCGCCCATCCACGCAGGCGGGCTGCGCTACCACGGCGGCTCGCCCATCATCAGCAACCTGGCCGAGGCCGGGCTGGTAGAGCCCCGGGCCTACTATCAGAACGAGTGCTTCGAGGCCGCCCTGCTTTTCCTGAAGACCGAGGGCTTCCTGCCCGCGCCCGAGACCTCCCACGCCATCAAGGGGGCCATCGAGGTGGCCAAGCAGGCTGGCCCGAACGAGACCGTGGTCTTCGCCTATTCCGGCCACGGCCTCCTGGACCTGTCCAGCTACGAGGCCTACATGAAGGGCACCCTGGAGAACTACGAATTGCCCCAGGAACTTATTGACGAGGCCTTGAAGGATTGCCCCAAGATCTGAACAGGGCGGAAATCCAAAATGGAAAAGGCGCGGTCCATTCCGGATCGCGCCTTTTGTTTTTGAAAAGAGTCGTTAGAGATTCTGCCGGTACTTGAGCGACTGCTTGAGCGTCTCCCTATCTATATACTTGACCTCCGACCCCAGGGGGATGCCCTGGGCCAGGCGGGTCAGGATGATGTGCGGGAAGTCGGCGGCCAGCAGGTTCTTGATGTACGAGGCCGTGGTCTCGGCCTCCAGGGTGGAGCCCAGGGCCAGGATGAGTTCCTGGACTTGGCCTTGGGCCAGGCGGTCGCGCAGCCGAGCGAACTCCAGGCTGGCGGGCTGGACCCCGTCCAGGGGGTTCAAGAGCCCGCCCAGGACCAGGTAGGTCCCCTTGAACTGCCCGCTCTCCTCCAGGACCAGGACGCTGTCCCATTCCGTGACCAGACAGAGTTGGGTCGGATCGCGCCGGGGATCGTCGCACAAATCGCAGGGGCTGGCCTCGGACAGGCCCGCGCAACGCTCGCAGAGGCAGAGTTTCTCCCGCAGCTCCACGATCTTGCGGCCCAGGTCCGAGGACCGCTCTCTCGGCCATTTGAGCAAGGTCAGGCCCACACGCAGGGCGGATTTCGGCCCCAGTCCCGGCAGGCGGGCCAGTTCCTCCACCACGGCCTTGAGCGGGCCGGGCAGGCGGTCCCCGTCAGCCATCAGAACATCCCAGGAATCTTGATGTTGCCCGTGACCTGGGACATCTCGTGCTCGCTCATCTCCTTGGCCCTCTTCAAGGCCTCGTTCACGGCTGCGGCCACCAGGTCCTGAAGCATCTCCACATCCCCGCCTTCGAGCACGGTCGGGTCGATCTTCAGCGCCTTGAGCTGCATGCCCCCGGACACCGAGGCCACGACCATGCCGCCGCCGCTGGAGGCTTCGACCACCTTCTCTTTCAGCTCCTCCTGGAGCTTGACCATCTTCTTGTGCATCACCTGGGCCTGGCGGACCATGTCGTTCATGCCTTTCACGTCATCCTCCTGTCCGTATTCTTCATTCGTGTTGGTTCGTGTTTCGCGGACTGGCCCCTAGGGCTTGTCCGGGCCATCCCCGCCCCGCATGGGTTCGATGTCCCCCACATGGGCCTGAAATTCCTTGACCAGCCGCTGGACCAGGGGGTGGGCCTCGGCCTCCCGGACCAGCTCCCCGTGGGTCTTGGTCACGGCCCCGGGCCGCTTGCGCACCTCCACCAGGAAGTCCCGGCCGGTCATCTCCTTCAGAGTCCGCACCAGGGTGGCCTGGTCCAGCCGGTCGGCGTGAAAGCCGTTGGTGCAGGTGATCACAAAGGTGTCGCCCTCGAACCCGCCCGTGGTCCCGTGCAGGGAAATGGAGCAATCCCCGGCCGCCACCTTGCCTTTCAGGAAGGCCGAGACCTCCTCGAAGGTCGGGGCCTCGGGAGAAGGCCCAGCCGGGCCGACGCCCGCGCCGGGGTCGGCAGGGGCTGCCGGGGATTGGGGCTGGCCAAGGAGTTGGTCGTGTTGCTGGCCGGGGGCTTGCGCCGGGGCCTGGGTCTCCTGGCCGGTCGCGGCCCGGGCCTGGGCGGGTTCAGGCGCAGGGGACGGGTGAGCGACCGGGGGCTGGGCCGAAGCCTGATGGAAAGCCTGGGGGGATTCGGCCCCCTGATTCTGCCCCAAATCCGGGCTGGTCGGCCGGGCCGGGACAGAGGTCCGCTGGGGCTGGGCCGCTCCCCCGGCCGGACTCCAGGAGCCCGGGCCAGGGCGGCCGGGCGGGGCCTGGGGCGGCCGTGGAGCGCCTCCCCCGAAATTTCCGGCCACATTGCCGCCCCCCATTCCGCCTGTCGATCCGCCAGCCGGAGCACCCCCGCCCCGTCCGAGGTCGTGCAAGGGGATGAGCCGGGGCAGATAGGCCAGGTTCAGGACCAGAAGCTCCAGGGCCAGGGCGGGCTCCAGGCTTTTCAAAACCCGCTGGCGGCTTTCCAGGGTCATCTGCCAGCTGGCGTGGATGTGGGCCAGGTCCAGGGAGCCCGCGATCTCTTTCCAGGCCGCAGCCTCGTCCTCGGTCAGGTCCAGGAGGTCCAGGGACACGGCCTTGGACTCCTTGAGCAGGAACAGGTTGCGCCAGCAGGCGGCCAGCTCCTTCAAGAAAAATCCGATGTCCAGGCCCTGGTCCAGGATGTCCTTGAGCAGGCCGCACAGGGCGTCCAGGTCGTGGTCCCGCACGCTTTGCACCAGGGCCAGGAACACGTCCTGCCCGGCCAGGCCCAGGACCTGGCGGGTGTCCGCCTCGGTGAGCCCGGCCCCGCCCAGGGCCAAGACCTGGCCCAGAAGCGACATGCTGTCACGCACGCTCCCGGCCCCGCGCTTGGCCAAAAGATTCACGGCCCCCATCTCGTAGGACACGCCCTCGCGGCCCAGGATGTTCTCCAGATGGGAGGCCAGGCCCTGCTGGGTCAGGCGCTTGAACACGTAGTGCTGGCAGCGGCTGATGATGGTGGCTGGAAATTTGTGCGGTTCGGTGGTGGCCATGATGAAGGTGGTGTGCCGGGGGGGCTCCTCCAGGGTCTTCAAGAGGGCGTTGAAGGCCTCCCGGGTGAGCATGTGGGCCTCGTCGATGATGAACACCTTGTAGCGGCATTCCAGCGGCGCGTACCCGATGTCCTCTTTCAGGCGCCGGGCGTCGTCGATGCCCCGGTTGGAGGCCCCGTCGATCTCCACCACGTCCACGGCCGAACCGGCCGTGATCTGGCGGCAATGGGCGCACTGGTTGCAGGGCTCGGCCGTGGGCGCGGTCAGGCAGTTCACGGCCTTGGCGAAGATGCGGGCGATGGTGGTCTTGCCCACCCCGCGCGTGCCGCTGAACAGGTAGGCCGGGGCGATCTTGTCTTCGAGCGCGGCCCGGGACAGGATGGCCTTGATGGACTCCTGCCCGGCCACCGAGGCAAAGGTCTGGGGCCGGTACTTGGCGGTCAGGTTGGCGCTGGTCATGGGCTGCTCGGATGCCGGGTCCGCTTTGGGACCCAGGGAAAAAAGGAATGCCCCGCCCCTGGAGTTCCAGGGGCGGCGCTTGGATTCATGGACACCCAACCGGCCTTGTCCGAGCTAACGGCCGAATGGCCTTACCCGATCCGGGGAAACTTCCCAACGGACGCTCGGCAATCGCCGTTGACCTTCAAGACGAACCAAGAATGAGAAATAATTATTCCTATTCTTCATCCGCTCCGGCTTCTGTTCCCCGACCACAGCGTTACACGGCGTATTGGTGGAGCCAGTGCCGGTACTTGGGGTTCTCGCCCTTGACGATCTTGAAGAACTCCTGCTGGAAGCGCTTGGTGATCGGCCCGGCGTGGCCCTCGCCGATCTGGCGGCGGTCCAGTTCCCGGATGGGGGTAATCTCGGCCGCAGTGCCGGTGAAAAAGGCCTCGTCGGCAATGTACACCTTGTCCCGGGTGAAGAACTGCTCCTTGATGGTCAGGCCCATCTCCTTGGCCAGGATCATGATGGAGTCCCGGGTGATGCCGCCCAGGACCGTGGTCAGGGGCGGGGTCTCGATCTCGCCGTGGCGGACCACGAAGAAATTCTCGCCCGAGCCCTCGGACACGTACCCGTGGGTGTCCAGCATGAGGGCCTCGTGATAGCCGTCGGCCACGGCCTCCATCTTGGCCAGCACCGAATTCACGTAATTGCCGCAGCATTTGGCCTTGGTCATCATCACGTTGACGTGGTGGCGGGTGAAGGTGGAGGTCTTGATGCGGATGCCCTTTTCCAGGGCCTCGGCCCCCAGGTACGCGCCCCAGGGCCAGGTGGCGATGCACACTCGGATGGGGTTGTCGCCCGGGTGCACGCCCATGACCCCGTCGCCCACGAAGATGAGCGGCCGGATGTACGCGGCCGGAAGCTTGTTGACCTTCAGGGTGTCCACGCAGGCCTGGACCAGTTCGTCCTGGGTGTAGGGGACCGTGTAGTTCAGGATGTGGGCCGAATCGAGCAGGCGCTCGATGTGCTCCTCCAGGCGGAACACGGCGGATGAGCCGTCCGTGCACTGGTAGGCCCGGATGCCCTCGAACACGCCTGCTCCGTAGTGCAGGGTGTGGGTCAGGACGTGGACATTGGCCTCGTCCCAGGGCACGAGCTTGCCGTCAAACCAAATTTTCTCGGATTTCTGGACCATGTGCTTCTCCCTCTTCGGCTGGTCTTGGACCTGCCGGAATTCTGCACCCGGCGGTCCCGGCACGCTAAAGAATCAGGGCCGCAAGGTCAAGGTGGCCCGGGGCCAAAGAGGGCCGGGACGCCTTGTATCCCACGAAAAAACGAGGTAAGCCTTGAAAATCCGTCAGAAAGGCCACGGCCGGGGGGACGTATGAACGTTGTCTATATTTCGCCCAATTTTCCGCCCAACAACGCCCAGTTCTGCATGGCCCTGCACAGCCAGGGGGTCCATGTCCTGGGCCTGGGGGACGAGGCTTACGACAGTCTGCGGGCCGATCTCAAGGCCTCGCTCACCGAATACTACCGGGTGGAGTCCCTGCTGGACGACGACCAGGTCCTGCGGGCCTTGGGCTATTTCACCCACCGTCACGGCCGCCTGGACCGGGTGGAGTCCCACAACGAATACTGGATGCGCACCGAGGCGTCCTTGCGCGAGGACTTCAACCTCTTCGGCCCGCGCCCCAAGGACCTGGACGCCATCCTGCGGCGGTCCCGGATGAAGGCCCTGTTCCGCCAGGCCGGGGTCCCCACCTGTCGGGGAGAACTGGCCACGGACCTGGGCCAGGCCCTGACCCTGGCCCGGCGCTGGGGCTATCCCCTGATCGCCAAGCCCGACGTGGGCATGGGCGCGTCCGCAGTCCTGACCCTGGAGGACGAGGCCGATCTGGACCGCTTTTTCCGGGAAAAGGCCCCGGGCGCCTACCTCCTGGAAGAGTTCGTGGACGGGGACCTGTGGAGTTTCGACGGCCTGGCCGACCAGGATGGGCAGCCGGTGTTCACCGCCGCCCTGTGCTTCGGCTCCGGCATCCTGGAAGTGGCCCGGGGCGACCGGGATCTGTTCTACCACACCTGCCGGAAGATTCCGGCGGACCTGGACCGGCTGGGCCGCCAGGCCCTGGCCGCCCTGGACATCCGGGAGTGCTTCTTCCATCTGGAATTCTTCCGGGTCCGCTCGGGCGGGGGGCTTCTGGCCCTGGACGCCAATCCCCGCCCGCCCATCGGCCTGGCCACGGACATGTTCAACTACGCCAATGACATCGACATGTACCAGGAGTGGGCCAGCGTGGTCACCCGCAACCGCTTCGAGGCCGAGCCCGCCTGGCCCTATTATTGCGGCTACGTGGGCCGAAGGTTCTCCCGGGAGTACGCCAGTTCCCACGAGACCATTTTGGGCCGCCACCACGGCCTGGTGGTGCACCACGAACGCATGTTCTCGGTCTTCAGCCGGGTGCTCGGCGACTACGGCTACATCCTGCGCTCGCCGGACCTGGAAGAGGTGCGCGAGGCCGCCCGGGACATCCTGGCCTAGGGAGATTTTCGCGTGAACATCCTGATGATGGCCGTGAACGACCCGGCCGGGACCGCCATCGGGTTCTGCAAGGCCACAAACGCCCACACCCCCCACCGGGTGCGGCTCATCACCCTGGAGTCCCGGTACACCCACGCCTGGGAGGAGGACATCTTCCTGCCCAAACTGCCGACCGAGCGCCTGGGCGAGGTGGAGGACCTGCTGCGCCGGGCCGACCTCTTTCATTTCCACATGACCGCTGACGAGAACCTGCGCATCGGGCCTTTTCTGCCCGCCGACTTCATGGCCGGGAAGCGCATCCTGCACCACCACCACGGCCACCCGGACTACCGCTCGGACCCGGGGAAATACATCGCCAAGTACGAGCGCCTGGGCCGCACAAACATCCTGGTGAGCACCCCGGACCTGATGAAGCCCTTTCCCATGGCCCGCTGGCAGCCCAACCTGGTGCCCATCCACGCCCCGCTGCTCATGCCTTTAAGCCCGACCGAACGCGCGGCCCGGCCCGACTCCCCCCTGCGCATCGCCCATTCTCCCACCCGCAAGGACTTGAAAAACACCGACGACCTCCTGGCCGTGGTGGCCGAGGAACAGGCCGTTGGGCTGGCCCTGGCTCTGGACCTCATGGACGACGTGCCCAATGCCCTCTGCCTGCGCCGCAAGCGGGAGTGCCACGTGCTCTTCGACCACATGCAGGGGTACTACGGGGTGAGCAGCCTGGAGGGCTTGAGCCAGGGCCTGGCGGTCATCGCGGGCCTTGACGAGTGGAACACGGCCCGCATCCGGGAGTTCGCCGGGACCGAAGACCTGCCCTGGGTGGTGGCCCGGAACCGGGAGGAGCTGCGCGCGGCCCTGCGCGGCCTGGCCGCCGACCCGGCCCGCGTTGCAGCCATTGGCGCGGCCAGCCGGACCTTCATGGAGAACTGCTGGTCCGACCGCAAGGTGGCCCTGCATCTGGCCGAGGCTTACGAGAACGCCGTTTAGGCCGCCCCTTGCCAACTGGCCTCCCCAGCCCTATATTTCCCCCTCTCCGGGCGCGCCCCAGACGCGCCCGTTTTCGTTCCGGAGGACCCATGCCGCAACTCGGCCCACATATTTCCATTTCCGACGAAGACCTGCTCACCCGGGTCTTCGGGCTCACTGCCGACGCCTACGAAAGCTGGCCCACCAGCGTGCATGAACTGGCCGCAAGCCTGGCCTGCGAACTTTTTTTGGTGCGCTACAACCCCTTTGTGAACCCGGCCTGGGTCCGGGAATCCGTGGCCCGACGCTTGAACATCGCCCGGCCCTCCCTGTCCGGGGACTATCCCACGGTCCTGGCCCAGGCCGTGGACGCCTTCTGGGCCTCCTTTGACGCGGACGCGGCCTTCAAGGCCAATCTCCTGCAGCGCCTGGCCCGCATCCTGCCGGCCGAGGCCATGGTCACCCGGCCCAACTCCCTGGTGGAGTGCGCCACGGACGCCACGGACCTGCGCCTGGAGCTGCCCATGGCCGTGCTCCTGCCGGACAATGCCGAGGACGTGCGCAAGGTGGTGCTCCTGGCCAACGAGATGGGCTTCGGGATCATCCCGCGCGGGGGCGGCACCGGGCTCACCGGCGGGGCCATCCCCTCCTCGGCCCGCACCGTGGTCTTGAGCCTCTCCAAACTGAAAAAAATCATCTCCGTGGACCCCGAGGCCCACAGCCTCTGCGCCCAGGCCGGGGTCATCACCCTGCAGGCCATCAAGGCCGCCGAGGCCAAGGGCCTGCTGCTCACCGTGGACCCGGCCTCCAAGGCGGCCTCGTCGCTGGGCGGGAACATCTCCGAGAACTCCGGCGGCCCCTTTGCCTTCGAGTACGGCACCACCATCGACAACATCCTGTCCTTCCGCATGGTCTCGGCCCAGGGCGAACTCATCGAGGTACGCCGCAAGGACCACCCCGGGCACAAGATTTTTCCGGACGAGGTCTCGGTGTTCGAGGTCTGCGGGGAGAACGGCCAAGTCCGGGACACCATCACCTTGAGCGGGGCCGAGGTGCGCAAGACCGGCCTGGGCAAGGACGTGACCAACAAATACCTGGGCGGCCTGCCCGGGGTGCAGAAAGAGGGCGTGGACGGGATCATCATCGACGCCTGCTTCCTGCTGCACGAGAAACCAGCCATTTCCCGCACCCTGTGCCTGGAGTTTTTCGGCCGGTCCATGCACAACGCCATGCTGGTCATCCGGGAAGTGGTGCGTTTGCGCGACCTCATCCGGGCGGCCGGGGACAAGGTCAAGATCTCGGCCCTGGAGGAGTTCGGGGCCAAATACGTCAAGGCCATCGAATACAAGAAGAAATCCACCACGTATGAGGGCGACCCCATCTCGGTGCTCATCCTCCAGCTCGACTCCGGGGACCAGGCCGCCATCGACCAGGCGGTCATGGACGTGGTGGACATCGCCGAGCCCTTTGACAACGTGGACATCTTCGTGGCCATGGACGACCGCCAGGCCGAGGTCTTCTGGGAGGACCGGCACAAGCTCTCGGCCATCGCCCGGCGCACCTCGGGATTCAAGATCAACGAAGACGTGGTCATCCCCCTGGACAGCGTGCCGGACTTCTCGGGGTTTCTGGAGAACCTGAACCTCATCTACCTGGCCAAGGCCTACCGCAAGGCCCTGAACCGGGCCAGCGAACTGCCCGGGGTCCCGGCCGACGACGAATTCATCGAGATGGAGCGGGAGGTGGCCTTCAACATCCTGAAAAAGAAGCTGACGGCCAAGGACATCTCGGACCAGGAGTTCGAGGCCCAGGTCTATTACTTCTTCCAGGACCTGCGCAACCGCTTCCCCAAGCAGGACCGGGCCATTGAGCGCATCCACAAGGACCTGGTGGCCACCCGCATCGAGATCGCCAACCACATGCACGCGGGCGACGGCAACTGCCACGTGAACCTGCCGGTGAACTCCAATGACCCGGACATGCTGGCCCAGGCCTACGAGGCCGTGGACGAGGTCTTCCGCGAGGTCTTGAGCCTGGGCGGGGAGATCACCGGCGAGCACGGGGTGGGCATCACCAAGATCGGGTTCTTGAGCAACGAGAAGATCGCGGCCCTGCGCGAGTACAAGCGCCGGGTGGACCCGGCCGGGGTGCTCAACCCGGGCAAGCTGACCCAACGCATCCTGCCCCGCCAGCCCTACACCTTCTCCTTCAACCGCCTGATCCAGGACCTGGACACCACGGCCCTCAAGGACAAGGAGCGGCTCACCGAGCTTTTGCGCAACATCCAGGCCTGCACCCGCTGCGGCAAATGCAAGCAGGCCTGCGCCATGTACCACCCCCAGGCCGGGCTCATGTACCATCCGCGCAACAAGAACATCGCCCTGGGCGCGCTCACCGAGGCCATCTACTATTCCCAGCACAAGGACGGCCGCCCGGACGAGGGCCTCTTGGGCGAGATGCGGGACATCATGGACCACTGCACGGCCTGCGGGAAATGCACGGCCGTCTGCCCCATCAAGATCGATTCGGCCAAGGCCGCCCTGCTCATGCGCGCCTTTCTGGAGGAAAAGGGCCAGGGCGGGCACCCGGTCAAGACCCGCGCCCTCCAGTTCCTGGCCATGGACCCGGCCGAGCGCCTGCCCAAGGCGGCCAAGCTCCTGTCCGTGGGCCAGGCCGCCCAGAACAAGGCCTTAAGCCTCATCCCCAGCCTGTGGCGCAAGCGGGCCGAAAATCCCCTGTTCCAGGGACCCGGGCCGCACCTGGACTTCCGCAACCTGGCCGAGATCCTGGACCTGGGCGGGGCCTCGCTGTTCCAGCCCCAGGAGACTGGCCCTGAAATGGGTCGGCAAATGGGCCAGCCAGTCGGACAGGACGTCTTCTATTTCCCGGGCTGCGGGGCCTCGCTCTTCTCCCGGTCCATCGGCATGGCCGCCCTCTACCTGCTGCTCAAGGCCGGAACCCGGGTGGCCCTGCCCGACCGGCACCTGTGCTGCGGCTATCCCCTGCTGGCCTCAGGACTGGTGGAGGCCTACAACACCAACACCCACCGCGCGGTCCAGGCCGTGCACGAGACCCTGGCCAAGGCCGGGGTGGCCGGATGGAAGATCGACACCGTGCTCACCTCCTGCGGGACCTGCCGGGAGGCCGTGGGCCGCTTCGGGCTGGAGCAGGAGACCGGCCTGACCCTGGACTACCAGGACGTGTCCCAGTACGTGCTGACCCGGTTGCCCGAGCCCGAGGAGCGGGACAAACCCCAGGGCCTCTTCCGCTTCCGCCACCGCCTGGGCGACGAGGACAAGCTCATCTTCCACGCCGCCTGCCACGCCGAGTTCTCGGGCCTGCCCGGGGCCAAGGCCGCCGAAGGCTACCGCAAGGCCCTGGCCGACTACCTGCACACCGAGACGGCCCTGTCCCCCTTCTGCTGCGGGGAGTCGGGCCTGGGGGCCATGACCAGCCCGCACATCTACAACCACCTGCGCCAGCGCAAGAAGGAACAGTTGGACCAGGACCTGGCCGACTCGCCCAAGAACACCCCGGTGCTGGTGGGCTGCCCGAGTTGCAAGGTGGGCATCAAGCGCTCGCTCATGCAGATGCGCCGCCACAACCCGGTCCTGCACGCCCTGGAGTACCTGGCTCTGGCCAGCGGCGGCCCCAAGTGGAAAAAGGACCTGCTGCGCCGCCTGGACGCGGCCGAACGCCGGGACGGGGTGGTGCTGGTGGGGGCCGGGGATTAGCCCCGCGCCCTCAGTCGCCGCCTCTTCTGCCGCGCCTCCTGGCGATCCCGCCCTTGCCCAAGGCCGAACCCCTGGGCTATGCTTTCAGCCACGGCGCCCGGGGATTCCCCGGGCCGCACCCGATCCCGACCAGGAGCGAACATGCCCGCATCCTCCCCTGCCCCTACCCCTGCCCCTGTCCGGGTCTTCAACCTGACCCACGGTTTCGAGATGATCGCCAAGCCCTGGAACCCGGCCATCGCCGGGCAGGTCGGGAACATGCACGTGAAGCTGGCCCGGCTTGAGGGCGAGTTCATCTGGCACGCCCACGAATACGAGGACGAAATGTTCCTGGTCCACGCCGGACGCTTGGTCATGCATTTGCGCGACCGCCTCGTGCCCGTGAATCCCGGGGAATTCATCATCATCTCGGCTGGCGTGGAGCACAAGCCCGAGGCCCCGGACTTTGCCGAGGTCCTGCTGTTCGAGCCAGCGGGCACAAAAAACACCGGGGACGCAGGTGGCGAGCGCACGGTGGAGGCGCAGTGGATTTAGGTTCGCCCAACCCCTGACCAAGGAGACCCCCATGCCCCAAGTCGTGGTGCACATGCGCAAAGGCCGCACCCCCGGACAGAAGAAGTCCATCCTGGACGCCGTGCATGGGGCCATCGTGGACGGGTTCAAGACCCCGGACACCGACCGCTTCCAGCGGGTCCTGGAGTACGAACCCGAGGATTTCGAGGTCAGCCAGGGCCGCTCCCCGGACTTCCTGCTCATCGAGATGACCGTGTTCCCGGGCCGGACCCTTGCGGCCAAGCGGGTCCTGTACCGCTCCCTGGCCGACCGGCTCCTGGGCCTGGGCCTGGACCCGGCCGAGTGCATGGTCATCGTGAAGGAGAATCCCCTGGAGAACTGGGGGATTCGCGGGGGGCAGGCGGCCTGCGACGTGGACCTGGGCTACAAGCTGAACGTCTAGAGCCGCGAGGCCCAGGGCGGGGTGGGGCCAAAAATGCGGCTCATTTCTGGGTCTCGTGGGGGAGCATGCGGCGGTCCCCCCCTTCCTCGGGGTCCAGGTTCCGGCCCGCGTCGTAGAGGCCCACCACCGCCTCGATGACTTCCTGGGATTTGGCCCTGCGGGAGAAGGTGATGATATTCAGGTAGTCGGCCGGATAGCCCGAATGCTGCCAGTTGCCGCAGCGGTCCACCACCAGTTCCCGGGTGGCGCAGATACACAAAGGGTCCACGTTGCCCTGGCGGATGAGGCTCTGGCCCGGGAGAATCTGGGGCAGAAAGGGTTTGTCGGCAAAGGCCTGGGAGGTGTCGATGCGGCCGATGACAAGTTCGGTCTGGGGGTGGTCCAGATAGATGTTCAAGGCCTGGGGCGTGAGCTGGTTGTCGTCGTCCAGAAACAGGACCCGTCGGCCCCTGGCGGCCTTCAGCAGGATGGGCCGGATGCCGTTGCCCCAATCGTTGTCCAGGGGCAGGTCCAGGCAGCGCACGAAGGGCGGGCTGCGCAAGGGACGCACGCCCCGGGTCCCGTCGAACCCGATGAGCATTTCCAGACCATCCGGGGCCAGGCGGCCTTTGGCTTCGGCCAGGGCCACCTCCACGCTGGCGATGGCCCGGTCCAGACCTTTCAGCCTGCGCCCGGCCGTGGGGGTGATGATGGAGAATTCAAGGCCTGGGGACATGCCGACATCCGAGGGAATATGTGTAATCCGAGTGGATTCCACATAGCCTCAAGGGGGGTCTTTTGTCCATGGCCGGGAAGGGAAAAGACGGCGGGAGCCCCGCGCCGGAGCGGGTTCAGTTCAAGCGGTGGGTGACCAGGATGAGCAGAAAATCAAGGGCCTCTTCCAGAGTGACCGACTCATCCTGGTCGATGACGATCCTGATCACCACGGTGCGGTTGACCCCGGGCCACCCGTCCACGAACAGGCCCAGGTCGTCGTAGTATTCCATGAGCAACCGGCAGTGCAGCAGGAACTCCTGCCGGAAGGCCTCGTTGTCCAGAGGCCCCCGCCCATGCTCCAGAGGAGAGCGCGGCTCTATGCGCCCCAATGCTTCCATCATACGGATCACCTGTCTGCGGCCCTGTCAGCGGTTCAGACGCCTTGCTTCAGGCACAGGCCTGCAGTTTCACCTTCTGTCTATATTCTCTTCCGGCCGGGTGCAATGATTTTTGCAATATATTTTCACTTCACTGATTTTCCTAGGGAAAAAGCCGGGCCGAGATACTTCCCCAGGCCATAATAGCCCCTTGCCTCAGGGGCGTAGACCACCGGACGGACCTTGCCCGGGTCCGGGACTCCGGCCTCGTTCAGCAGGTCCTCCTCGCAGCGCACATCCAGGATTTCACCCACGAATTGCGTATGCAGGCCCAGCTCCAAGACTTGGACCAGGCGGCATTCCACCACCAGGGGGAATTCCTCGATGATGGGCGCGTCCACCAGGCCCGCTTTCACCGGGGTGAGGCCCGAGACCGCGAACTTGTCCGTGTCCCGGCCGGAGACCAGGCCGAAATAGTCGGCGAATTTGACCTGGTCCTCGGAAGGCACGTTGATGGTGAAGGCCTTGCGGTCCAGGATGGACTGGTAGGAATGGGTGGCCCTGCGCAGGGAAATGGCCAGCATGGGCGGGCTGGAACAGCAGATGCCCCCCCAGGCTATGGTCATGGCGTTGGCCCGTCCGTCCGGGCCATAGGTTCCGACCACCCAGGTGGGCGTCGGGAAAACCAGGGTCTTGGCGCCGAATGATTTTTTCATATTCCCCTCGCAGATGGTTCGGCCGGAGCCCAGGTCCGGAGACCAGGCCGCGCCGGGTTTACAGCCATTTCTTGCCCCGGAAGAAAATCAGCATGCCCACGCTGGTCGCGGCCATGACCGCGAGCACCCCGTAATACCCCCACTCCCATTCCAGTTCGGGCATGTGCTTGAAATTCATGCCGTACAGCCCGGCCAGGAAGGTCAGGGGGATGAACAGGGTGGAGAGCATGGTCAAAACCTTCATGATCTCGTTGGTCTTGAAGCTTAAGCCTGAAAGGTAGAGGTCGGACAGCCCGGCCAGCACGTCCCGGAAGGTCTCGATGGTGTCGATGACCTGGATGCTGTGGTCGTAGAGGTCCCGGAAATACGGCATGGTGGCTTCCCGGACCAGGGTCCCGCCATTGGTCTGGAGCCGGGCCACCACCTCGCGCAGGGGCCAGATGTACTTGCGCAGGAACAGGGCCTCCCGGCGCAGGGCGTGCAGGTTCTCCAGCATGGAGGCCGAGGGCGTGGACAGAACCGCCTCCTCCATGTCCTCGATGTGGTCTCCGACCTTTTCCAGGACCAGGAAGTAGTTGTCCACCACCGCATCCATGAGGCAGTAGAGCAGATAGTCCGCGTCCATGCGCCTGGCCCGGCCCTTGCCGGTCATGATCCGCTCCCGAATCTCCCCGAACACGTCCCCGCCGTCAGCCTCCTGAAAGGAGACCAGGTAGTTGGGTCCCAGCACGAAGCTGCCCTGCTCCTCCAGGACCCGACGATTCTCTTCGTCATAGCGCAGCATCTTGCACGTGATGAACAGGTACTTCTCCATGTCCTCCAGCTTGGGCCGCTGGGTGGTGTGGGAGATGTCCTCCAGGATCAGGGGATGGATGCCGAACAGGTCCCCGGCCTGGCGCAGGGCTCCGGCGCTGTGCACCCCGTCCACGTCGATCCAGAGCACCTGGGACTGGCCCAGCAGGGGGCCGCAGTCCCGCATGTCCGCGATGTCGTAATGCCGGGCATCAGTCGGGCCATAGGCCAGGGCCTGGATGCGCACCTCGGCGTCCGGGAGGGTGAGGCCCGGGGTCTCCAGGGTGCCCGGGGGCAGGCCCACCTGATGTCTCTTGCGCCGGAGTTGTTCGAACACGCCCTCTCCTCACGGCCGGGCAGGTTGAATCCCGCCAAGACCCCGCCCGTATTGCATCCGCCAAATCAGATCAGACAAGAACGAAGAAAAAACCATTATTTCTTTGCCGTGTCCCCTCGTGAAAGACACTATTCCTTTCCGGACGCCCAGCTTAGGCCCGGGTGAAATGCCGGTACTTGATCCTATGCGGCTGGTCGGCGGCCACGCCCAGGCGGGCCTTGCGGTCGGCCTCGTACTCCGAATAATTGCCGTCGAACCAGACCACGGAGCTGTCCCCTTCGAAGGCCAGCATGTGCGTGGCCACCCGGTCCAGAAACCAGCGGTCGTGGCTCACGATGAGCGCGCACCCGGCGAAATTCTCCAGGGCGTCTTCCAGGGCGCGCATGGTGTTCACGTCCAGGTCGTTGGTGGGCTCGTCCAGGAGCAGGAGGTTGGCCCCGGATTTTAAGATGCAGGCCATGTGCAGCCGGTTGCGCTCCCCCCCGGACAGGGCCGTGACCTTCTTCTGCTGGTCCGAGCCGGTCAGGTTGAACTTGCCGATGTAGGCCCGGGCATTGACCTCCCGGGTTCCGAGCATGACCGTCTCCCGGCCCTCGCTCACGGCCTCGTACACGGTTTTTTCCGGGTCCAGGGACTCCCGGGCCTGGTCCACGTAGGCCGTCTTCACCGACGGCCCCACGCGCAAGCTCCCGGCGTCCGGGGTTTCCAGCCCGGTAATCATGCGGAAGAGCGTGGTCTTGCCCGCGCCGTTGGGGCCGATGATGCCCACGATGGCCCCGGGGGGAATGAGGAAATCCATGTTCTCGAACAGCAGCCGGTCGCCAAAGGCCTTGGCCACGCCCGTGGCCTCCACCACCAGGTCGCCCAGGCGCGGCCCGGGCGGGATGTAGATTTCCAGGTCCTTGGCCTTCTTCTCACTCTCCTGGCTGACCATGGCCTCATAGGCGCTGATGCGGGCCTTGCTCTTGGCGTGGCGGCCCTTGGGGCTCATGCGTATCCACTCCAGTTCCCGTTCGAGCGTCTTCTGCCGTTCGCTCTCGGTCTTTTCCTCCTGGGCCAGGCGGGCCTGCTTCTGCTCCAGCCAGGAGGAGTAGTTGCCCTTCCAGGGGATGCCCCGGCCCCGGTCCAACTCCAGAATCCACCCGGCCACATTGTCCAGGAAATAGCGGTCGTGGGTCACGGCAATGACCGTGCCCGGGTATTTCTGGAGGTGGTGCTCCAGCCAGGCCACGGTTTCGGCGTCCAGATGGTTGGTGGGCTCGTCCAGGAGCAGGATGTCCGGCTGCTGGAGGAGCAGACGGCACAGGGCCACCCGGCGGCGCTCACCGCCGGAGATGACCTTGACCGGGGTGTCCGGGGGCGGGCAGCGCAGGGCGTCCATGGCCATGTCCAGGCGGCTGTCCAGCTCCCAGGCGTTGCAGGCGTCCAGCTTTTCCTGGACCTCGGCCTGCTTGGAGATGAGCTTGTCCATCTCGTCGTCGGTCATGGGCTCGGCGAATTTCTCGTTGATGCGCTCGAACTCGGCCAAAAGGTCCACGATCTCCTGCACGGCCTCGGCCACCACCTCGCGCACGGTCTTGGTGTCGTCGAGCACGGGCTCCTGCTCCAGAAAGCCCACGGTGTGGCCAGGGCTCAAGATGGTCTTGCCCTGGAAATCGTGGTCCACGCCTGCCAGGATGCGCAGCAGAGAGCTCTTGCCCGAGCCGTTCAGGCCCAGGACCCCGATCTTGGCCCCGTAGAAATAGGACAGGTAGATGTCCTTCAGCACGGGTTTCTTCTCGTAGAATTTGCTCACTCCAACCATGGAGTAGATGATCTTGTTCGCTTCAACTTGCGCCATGCTATTCATTTCCTTTATGTATTTTTGAGCTGTTGGCTTCCTGTTGGCTTTTCCCCGTGGGCAGGGTCATGAGGGCCGCCTTCTGCGGCTGGAGGGAGTGCAGGTATATGGCCGTGACCGAAATGCTCGAATGCCTCAAGATGGACTGCACCACAGGGAGAGGGAACTGCTTATCAATGAGGTAGGTGGCCGTCAAATGCCGTATCGAGTGGAAGTCGAACGGCTTCACCCCGACCTGGGCGCAGAAAGGTTTCAACCAGGTGTGGCGGCTCCTGTACGGCTTGCCATTCGCCTTCGTGAACAGGAAGAGGCTGTCCGGGTTCTTTCTGCGATGGGATGCCAGTACCCGGGCCAGTTCGTCGGTCATGTCGATCCACGCGGCCTTCCGTCCTTTCCCCCCGGTCTTGTTCGTCCAGAGCCGAATCCGCTGGACCCCGAAGTCCACGTCTGACCAAGTAGCGGAGAAAAGTTCGTTCTTCCTGGCCGCCGTGTGCAGGTAGGTCAGAAGAAGTACATGGTCCTGTCCTTCGGCGGCGTCCAGAACCTTGAGGAAGTCGGACATAGGAGGGATATACCGTTCTTTCTTCCTGGCAGGGAGTTTGCCCACGAGGAGGAAAGGGGCAGGCAACGGGAAAGCCAGAAACTTGTGCCCCCATGACCAGGCCGCCATCAAATGCGTCCTGTGGACGTTCGCCGCTCCCGGGGTCCGGCGCTCGGCTACATCCCTTTGGTAGTCCAGTGCCAGGCCAGGTGTGATTCCTTCCACCTTCATGCCTGGCCCTGCAAAGGCTACGAACTCTCGGAAGATTTGAACCTTGGTCTGGTAGGTACGGCCGACGAAGCGGAGTTTGCAATAGTCGAGGTACTGATCCAGCCAATCACCACAGGCCATGCCGTGACTTGGCCTGGCAGACTGCTTGAGTCTGGTCTCGGCTTCCCATGCCTTGGCCTGTGCCTTCGTATCGAACGGGACTGAAAGGTGCTTCTTCCCTGCATGCCGGACTTGTCCCAGCCATTTCTGATCTCTCTCTCGGAAGAATGGCATCCTCTACCCCCATGTACTTGAGCAATTTTGATCTATGCATACGGTATTTGGAACCAATCCGAAACCCACCCATCTTCTCCCAATGTTCTCTAGCCGTCCTATCGTGGACAAGCAAGACCGCAGCTACCTGCTTTGAGGTGAGAATTTCGGGAAGGGTTGTTAGTTCCATATCTGCCTCTACCGAATGAGCACATACCGTTTTTTGCTAGCGCATGAAATTCCATATCTTTTCGCTAACGGGCAAGGTGCTGGCCTGCCCCTGGGGGGAAGGATGGCCTTGAGTCCAGGCACAACCCTCGCCCAGGATGCAGTGACGGCTAACATTGGCTCTCGTACATACTGGGGCAGGCCAGCGCCTTCTTTCCGAGAGAAGATAATCCGGTTTCCATAGCTTTGCCGCCGGTTCAGGGTAGATCAGACGTTGCGGGGCTCCATAACCAAGTTGAACTTGCGGCATTTCTCAGCCACTTTGACGTCAATGTAGTTGTCGAAACCATCAAGGCGGAATCCACTTTGCTCGAAGTGGTAACGGGTAGCCTTGGCCAAGAAGAGCCGGGAGGCCTCGTAGATGTCGGCTATGCCTTCACGGACCATGAATGAGGTGAGAGGGGCCAGACCGGCCTTGAAGAGATACTCGTCAGAAGGAACACGCTCCTTTCGGGCACGGGTGAGCAAGGGGCTCTCGTACCCTTCCCAGCTCACACCGGCCAAGGCCGACCACACGGGATGGGTGGGCCAACGGCTTTGGTTGCTGTCGCGTGGGTCCGGGAGGGCAAGGCGAAGCCATTTCTCAGTTCCGTATTTCCAGAGGCCGGGGAGGTTTTGGACCAGTTCGGGAACAGAGGATACGCTCATTTCCTTGAGGACTTGACGTTTCAATTCAAATTCCAGGCGCCAGACGGTTTCATCCTTCCACCCAGCAGCGGCCCACAGGCCCTTGAGATAGTCTTTTTGAGATTTGCCGATTTCCAGGGTCTTGTCATAGAGCCGGGCCGACACCATCCCGCCCATGCCGAAGTCCCAGGAAGAAGCCCGGTTGTTCTCATGGTACTTGCGCTTGACCTTGGCGTAAGTGATCCAGGCTTCGGGCTCCAAAGCCTGAACGTCCCAATACGCGATGAAATCCGCGAACAGATCAACACGGCTCACCCGGGCCTCGCCCCTCACGGCCCCGAGCTGGGCTATCAGGGGGGAGAGGATGGCGACAGCTTCAAGTACGGAATGGGCGGAAAGAAATTCGCTGGATATTTGGACGTAGGCGAGGGGGAGACTTTTTGAATCAGGTCCTGCGATTTGGATATTGAACCAGTTGTCAACGATGACGTATGAAAATCTTTTCCGGCCCCACCCCTTCACCTCGAAAAGATGGTCCCCGAGGCGGATTTGGGCCTGTGACCGGATAATGGGCAGAATGTTCTGGCCCTTGAGTTTGAGGTCAGCAAGCGTGGCGTCCATATCAGCCGATATGACGCCGAAAAAGGACAGGTAAAGGCTGTCCACTCCGAGTCGTAGCAGACGGTAAGGGCCGCTTCTGTAATTTGCGGGTGCTGTGTTACTAGGTGGCGCACCCGCTGGGAGTGGAGAGGGGACAAAGCCAAGGACTGTGCAAGGGGTGTTGACGGATGTTTCGAGCATGAAAGACTCCTTTGCCTTCAAGGAGCCCTTCATTGACAGGATTTCGGGGAATCCCTATCTAGAAAGGAGCCCTTGAACGACTGTTTAGGGGTGTTTGCCGAGAAGCCTTGGGGAGGGTAGCCGCCCTTTGATCCAAGGCTTCTTTTTTATTCCTTGCCTGTTGCCTTTGACTCCTCTTCCAATTCTCCCGCAGTCCGCTGGAAACTCTCACGCAATCGTTTCGTGCCTTGCTTAATCCACTTGCCGATTGTAATCAGCTTGAATTTTTCCAAATCCTCAATCATGTCGAGGCCGATAATCAGCAAGTTCTCAAAAGCTTTGCTGCGAGGAATTTCTATAAAATCTGCAAGTTTTTCGACGCGTTGAAGAACTTCAGGATCAAGCGTGATGGTGACATTCTTCCGCTTTTCATCTTCGTTTTTCTTTGGTTTCGCCATGCTGCCCCCCATATTTATGGTGGATGTATAAAATATGTTTATTTTTCTGTCAATAAGATTTTTGCCTTCACCCAAAATTTCTTCTTCCGTCTTTAACCATGGCCCCGCTCCGCGCGAATCCGGTGCTCGCTCCCCCTCCCGGCGGCTGCGGGCTCTCGCCGCCGTACTGGGGCAGCTCGTAAGTCAGGGCTATTTCCCAATGCAATCGTGGAATATCCATGAAGGCAATGTCATGAGAGGAAGGGTAGCAGAGTCTTAAAAGGTGGAAGTTCCCTACTCCGGCAACTTGGCGAGATGGTTGAACATGGCAGGGGTAGCGCCGGGGTATCGGGTATCGAGTAGAAATATATTCTGTTAGCGTCCACGGCATTGACAAAAAATATAAGGTTATCGTACACCAAGGGAACCAAATTAAACGAGCAAAGAAAAGAAATCTTTCGCTTCTTGCTTAACGCTAAGCAGTTAACATTAAATTTTGAGGAATTGTCTGGGAATTCAGCTAGATATTTCCAACCGTCCTTTTGCAAGGGAGGCCTATGAACTTTTCTGTTCTTGAAAGAATGATACAAGATGGCGACATAAGCAGTGACGCTCTCAGGTACTTAATAAATTGCAAATGCGAATGCGAATGGCTTGACTATAAAGAACTCTTACACATTGAAAACGATATTGAACTTTGTGGATTTACACGAGATATCCTTGCATTTAAAAACGTAGGTGGAGGATATATAATTGTTGGAGTACAGGATAAAACCTGGAAACCACTTGGTATTGCCACCCATTTACCGTATGACTCGAAAATGCTCCGCGATAAAATCAGAAAAGCGTGTGGCCTTGATATAGATGTTGACGTAGTCAACCATGAGTTACATATTCAAAATTCTACAAAATTGTTTTCAATTATATACATTCGCTCTTCAAAAAAGAGGAAAAGAAGGCGCATTCCAGCTCTAGCCAGCAAAGATTTTTGCCCCAAAGAAAGTTTTGGTATAAGACGTGGCGATATTTATATTCGAAAAGGTGACTCAACTGAAAAAGTAAAAAGTGAAGCAGAGCTTCATGATCTGCTAGATAGAATAGAAGCTCAAGCCGATCAAGATGCACTTGCAGGCAATTCTTCCCCGTTTGCAGTAAGCGACGGGTTGTACATGTTGCTCGAAAAGGGATTTGAACACTTCATAGGAAGAAAGCAATTATGCACGGCATTAATTGAAGCCATTGTTAAAGACCCAAGAATATGGATACTAAACAACCACCAGCTAAAAGCTGGTGGGTTTTGTTACAGCGGACTGAAAGTCCAGCTAAAGACCGGCAGGCTTCGCAGCCGGTTCCTTTTCAACATCAAATCCATCATTGGGATCACGTTCAAAATGATGCGCAAGGT
>CAILNX010000031.1 GCA_903835685.1 uncultured delta proteobacterium | reverse complement strand
CCCGGCGTCCTTGTGGGATGCCGGGCGGTTCTTTCGTTGGCGGCGGGCCGGAAAAGCTAGCCGCGCGCGGCCTCGATCCTGTCCTTGATGAGCGCCACGGCGCGCCGGGCCACCTGGGTGATCTCCGGCTTGCTGATCTGGTCGTCCGCGCCCACGGCCTCGCCCTTGTGGTGCAGCTTGTCGTTGATGATGGACGAGAACAGGATCACCGGCAGGGCTTTGAGGATCGGATCCTCCTTGATGCGCTTGGTCAGGTTGTGCCCGTCCATGACCGGCATCTCGATGTCCGAGATGACCACCTGCACATAGTCGGTCACGGGCCGGTTCTCCTCCTCGGCGATCTTCTTGATGTGCAGCAGCCGCTCCCAGCACTCCCCGCCGTGGTTGGTCTTCTCCACCAGGAAGTTGGCCCGGTGCAGCAGGTCGCCGATCATCTCGCGGATCAGGGTGGAGTCGTCGGCGATGAGGGCGCGGTACTGGGTGTTGGTCTCCCAGGTCACGTTCTCCTCGAAGCGCAGGCCCAACTCCGGGTTCAGCTCGGCCACGATCTTCTCCAGGTCCAGGATGAAGATGATGCGGCCTTCCAGGCGCACCACGCCGGTGATGGAGTTGGAGGCCAGCGAGGACATGTACTTGTTGGGCGCCTCCACCTCCTCCCAGCTGATGCGGTGGATGCGCGTGACGCCGGAGACGAGAAAGGCCGTGGTCACGTTGTTGAACTCGCAGACGATGACCTTGGGCGGCTCCTGGTCGCCGTGCTCCTTCTTGAGCCACATGCCCAGGTCCACCAGGGGGATGATCTGGTTGCGCAGGTTGAAGGCGCCCAGCACCGAGGGGTGCGAGACCTGGGGCATTTCCGTGATCTTGGGCATGCGGATGATCTCCAGCACCTTGGCCACGTTGACCCCGTAATAGCCCTTGTAGGACTCCCCGCCCCCTGTCTTGGGCTCCTCCAGGTAGAACTCAACGATTTCAAGCTCGTTGGTTCCGGCCTCCAGGAGAATATTGGTCACGTTCGTGCTCATTTAGGCTCCGTGTTCCGGCGGTTCGGTGAGAGGCCCGGGAAAACTCGCGCTACAGCGCCAGGAGATGGGCTTCAATCTCGTCAATGATCCTTTTCGGCGTGGAAGCGCCAGCGGTTAAGCCCACGCGCCCGTATTTTACTACGTCAATGCCGTAGAGGTCGTCAACGGTCTCCACGAGAATGGTGGGGGTTCCTTCGGCCTCGATGACCTGGGCCAGCCTGCGGGTGTTGCCGCTGGCCTTGCCGCCCGCCACCACCACGCAGTCGGCCTGGGCCGCCAGGCGGATGGCCTCGTCCTGGCGCAGGCGCGTGGCGTCGCAGATGGTGGTGAGCACCACCGCCGCGTCGTGCAGGCGCAGGTTCAGGTCGCGCCGGATCTGCTCGAATCCCTGGCGGTCCTGGGTGGTCTGGGCGGCCAGGAAATAGGGCGTGTGCGGGTCCAGCGGATGCACGGCCAGCTCCTCCGGGGTCTCGAAGACGAAGGCGCCCTCGCCCGCGTAGCTCAAAAGCCCGCGCACCTCGGGGTGGTCGTCCTCGCCGAAAAGCAGCAGCCTGCGCCCGGCCTCAGCCTGTTCGCCGATGAGCAGCTGGGCGCGCTTGACCTTGGGGCAGGTGGCGTCCACCACCTCCACGCCGCGCTCCAGGAGCCCGCGCTCCTCGTCGGCGGGAATGCCGTGGGCGCGGATGACCACGCGCGCGCCCGCAGGAACCTCGGCCACGGTCTTGGCCAGGCCCACGCCGCGCTGGCGGTAGTCCTCCAGCACCTGGGGGTTGTGGATGATGGGCCCGAGCATGAAGGTGGGACGGTCGGTGTCCTTGGCCAGCAGGTCGTCGAGCTTTTTCAGGGCCAGCCCCACGCCCATGCAAAAGCCCGCCAGCCGGGCGCGGATGACTTCCATCGCGTGCGTCTCCTGTCTGTTCCGCGTGCCCGAACCGGAGTTCTGGCGCGCGAACCTATAATATTGTACCAGGCTGGGTTCGGAGTCAAGAGAGGGGGCCGGGCAGGGGGCCAGCCTGCACGCAAATGAAAGGACCAGCGGGCTGCCCAGCTGGCTCCACGGATATGACGCGCATTGGAATTGCAGCAAGTTGCAAGGAACAACACTCAAGGGCCGGACCAGCGACACAGCGGACAACGCCTGTGTACTTCATGCCGAGGACCCGCAGCCGCCGGACACGCCAGACAGGCCGGACAGGGCAGGCACGCCGGACAGGTTGAACTAGTCGGATAAGTCGGCCAGGTCAGACACGTCCGGCCCGTCGGACTCGTCGTCCGGGGCGGCGTCTTCGCACAGCCCGGCGATGCGACCGGCCGTGTCCTCCAGCTCCTCCCAACTGCCGCACTGGAGAAAGGCCTGGCGCAGCGCGCGGATGCCGGAAAAGCCCTTGGCGTAGCGCGGCAAAAAAGCCCGCAGCGCCCGTAGCGCGCGCGGGGTCCCGTCCAGGTTGCGGGCCAGCTCAATGTGCAGGGACGTGGTGGCCGCCAGGGATTCGGGCGTGCGCTGGGCGCTTTCGCGCCCGGCCAGGATGTCCTTCAGCCGCTGGAAGATCATGGGGTCGATGAGCGCCCCGCGCGCGAACATCACCCCGGCGCAGCCTGTTTCGGCCAGGCAGCGGGCTGCCGTCTCGGCCGTGAACAGATCGCCGCTGGCCAGCACCGGAATGCTGACCGCGCGCGCAAGCGTGCCAATGGCGCTCCAGTCCGCCGCGCCGCCGAAAAGCTGCCGGGCCGTGCGCGGGTGCAGGGCCAGCCAGCCCGCGCCCAGGTCGGCCAGGCGCTGGCCCATGTCCAGGTAGTTCTTCTCGCCCGGCGCGCTGCCCAGGCGCAGCTTGACCCCGACCCGTCCCGGCCCGGCGTGGCGCAGCATGACCTCGACGATCGCCAGCAGCAGGGCGGGCTTGGCCATCAGGGCCGAGCCGGAGCCGCCCTTGGTCACCTTGCGCACGGAGCAGCCGCAGTTCAGGTCGAAGTGCGTGAACCCGCGCTCCAACAAGAGCGGCATGGCGCGGTCGAAAATCGCAGGCTCGGAGCCGAAGAGCTGGACCACCAGGGGGGCGTCGCCCGCATCCGAGGTCAAAAGTCGTGCGGTGCCGTGCCCGCCGTAGACCAGGCCCTTGGCGCTGACCATCTCGGTCACGCAACAGGCCGCGCCAAAGCTGCGGCAAAGCATGCGGAAGGGCAGGTCGGAATATCCGGCCAGGGGGGCCAGCCAGGGGGCGTCGGGTTTGAAGGGCAGTTCGTGCATGGCGAAAGGGGAGATAGGGCTTTCGGCGCTGTCCGTCAAAGGGAGAATGAGGGAAAATATGGTCGGCGGAAAGAAAATATGCGCGGCGTGCAGAAAAGCTGTTGACAAGAAGGGGGGAATCTCAATAGAAAGATCGGCCTTGGAAACGAGGGAATTGCCGCTGTCCACGGCGCCATCAGTGGATGAAAAGGGTTGCAATTCATGGGCGGGGCGTGTATGCGTCCTTGTTCACACGCTGGCGTAGCTCAATGGCAGAGCAGCTGACTTGTAATCAGCAGGTTGCGGGTTCAAGTCCCATCGCCAGCTCCAGGTTGAAGTGAATGGTGGGGTTCCCGAGTGGCCAAAGGGAACAGACTGTAAATCTGTCGGCGTCAGCCTTCGGAGGTTCAAATCCTCCCCCCACCACCACATACGCGGCAAGAAACGTCGTAGGAGATTGGGCTTGGCCCGGTCGTAGGGACTACGGAATTACCGCGCGGGAATAGCTCAATTGGCTAGAGCATCAGCCTTCCAAGCTGAGGGTTGCGGGTTCGAGTCCCGTTTCCCGCTCCAAAGTCCAGGCCCATCGGGGGCCTCCTAAGGCGATCTTAGGCCCATGTAGCTCAGTCGGTAGAGCACTTCCTTGGTAAGGAAGAGGTCAACGGTTCAATTCCGTTCATGGGCTCCATACACCTTTTCAACAACGGACAAATAACGGAACCAAGGGGGTTTACAATGGGCAAGGCGAAATTTGAGCGGAACAAGCCGCACGTCAACATCGGCACCATCGGTCACATCGACCACGGCAAGACCACCTTGACCGCAGCTATCACCAAGCAGCTCGGCCTGCGCGGCCTGGCCAACTACGTTTCCTTCGACCAGATCGACAAGGCTCCGGAGGAAAAAGAGCGCGGCATCACCATCGCCACCGCTCACGTGGAATACCAGACCGTCAATCGCCACTACGCCCACGTGGACTGCCCCGGTCACGCCGACTACATTAAGAATATGATCACCGGCGCGGCCCAGATGGACGGCGCCATCCTGGTCGTGGCCGCCACCGACGGCCCCATGCCCCAGACCCGTGAGCACATCCTGCTCGCCCGTCAGGTCGGCGTGCCCTACCTGGTCGTGTTCATGAACAAGGTCGACCTGGTGGACGACGCCGAACTGCTGGAGCTGGTCGAACTGGAAGTGCGCGAGCTGCTCTCCAAGTACGATTTCCCCGGCGACGACATCCCGGTCATCAAGGGCAGCGCCTTGAAGGCCCTGGAGGCCGACGATCCCAAGTCCCCTGACGCCCAGTGCATCATGGAGCTGATGGCCGCCATCGACTCCTACATCCCCGAGCCCCAGCGCGACATCGACAAGCCCTTCCTGATGCCCATCGAAGACGTGTTCTCCATCTCCGGCCGCGGCACTGTCGTGACCGGTCGTGTGGACCGCGGCATCATCACCGTGGGCGACGAAGTCGAAATCATCGGCATCAAGACCACGGTGAAGTCCACCTGCACCGGCGTCGAGATGTTCCGCAAGGTTCTGGACCAGGGCCAGGCCGGCGACAACGTGGGCGTGCTCCTGCGCGGCATCAAGCGCGAGGATGTCGAGCGCGGTCAGGTTCTGGCCAAGCCCGGCTCCATCACCCCGCACCGCAACTACAAGGCCGAGGTGTACGTCCTGTCCAAGGAAGAAGGCGGCCGTCACACCCCGTTTTTCTCGGGCTATCGTCCCCAGTTCTACTTCCGCACCACGGACATCACCGGCGTGGTGACCCTGGAGGAAGGCATCGAGATGATCATGCCTGGTGACAACGCCACCTTCCTGGTGGAGCTGATCGCCCCCATCGCCATGGAAAAGGGCCTGCGCTTCGCCATCCGCGAAGGTGGCCGCACCGTTGGCGCGGGTGTTGTCTCCGAGATCATGGAGTAAACCATGCAAGTCAACATTCAGTTGCAGTGCACCGAGTGCAAGCGCAAGAATTACGCGACGAGCAAGAACAAGAAGAACACTACCGGACGTCTCGAACTGAAGAAGTACTGCCCTTGGGACAGGAAACACACGGTTCACCGGGAGACCAAGTAGTTCTGATGCAGGCCAGTAGCTCTAACGGCTAGAGCGCCGGTCTCCAAAACCGGATGTTGTGGGTTCGAATCCCTCCTGGCCTGCCATACTTTTGAACAAACGGCGCGACCATGACGATAAAAAAGAAAAAAGACTCCGCTGGCGACGCAATCGAAGAAACCAGTCACGGGAGCTTGACCCAAAAGGTCGAGCAGCTCCGCGAGTTCTTCGAGGAATCCAAGGTCGAACTGAAAAAGGTCACCTGGCCCACCCGCAAGGAGACCATCGCCACCTGCGGGGCGGTTCTGATTCTGGTCCTGGTCATGTCCGTGTTTCTCGGCATTGTTGACATGGGCGTCTCCAGCCTGGTCAAATTCATATTGTCCTAATACCGGTCGAGTGTGCCCAAGATGACTGAAATTCAGGTCCAGGAACAAGCCCGCGGGGTGAGCAGATGGTATATCATGCACACCCACTCCGGGTTTGAGCAGCGGGTCGAGCAGACCATTCGCGAAATGATGCGCACCAACCAGGATCACGGCCTTGTCGAAGAGGTCGTGGTGCCCACCGAGCGCGTCGTGGAGATGGTCAAGGGGGAGCGCAAGACTTCCACCCGCAAGTTCTACCCTGGGTACGTCATGATCAAGATGGTCATGACCGACGAGTCCTGGCATCTGATCCAGTCCATCCCCAGAGTGACCGGGTTTGTCGGCGGCAAGAATCGTCCCACGCCCATGCGCGACAGCGAGGCCCAGACCATCTTATCCATGATGGAAACCCGCCAGGAGCAGCCCAGGCCGAAATTCCACTTCGAGAGGGGCGACGATGTCCGGGTCATTGACGGCCCGTTCAGCGGCTTCAACGGAGTGGTGGAGGACGTGAATTACGACAAAGGCAAACTCAAGGTCTCCGTTTCCATCTTCGGTCGTCAGACCCCGGTGGAGCTCGATTTCGTCCAGGTGAGCAAAGGGTAGGGCCGCTCACGCATCCGTGTTTTCTTCCCGTTAAGGGTGAGGGTAGATAAAATGGCCAAGAAAATTACCGCTAAAGTCAAACTGCAGATTCCCGCTGGGATGGCCAATCCGTCTCCGCCCGTGGGCCCGGCCCTCGGACAGCACGGCGTGAACATCATGGAATTCTGCAAGGCTTTCAACGCCAAGACCCAGGAATCGAAGGGAATGATCACCCCAGTGGTGATCACGGTCTATGCCGACCGCTCCTTCACCTTCATCACCAAGACCCCCCCGGCCTCGGTGCTCCTGCTGAAAGCCGCCAAGCTGGAGAAAGGTTCCCCCGAGCCGAACAAGAACAAGGTCGGCAGCGTCACCATGGCCCAGGTCGAAGAAATCGCCAAGCTCAAGATGCCTGACTTGACCGCCGCGAGTCTTGAGACGGCCACGCACAGCATCATGGGTACGGCCCGCAGCATGGGCCTTGAAGTCAAAGGCTAAAAGGATAGAAATGCCATGCCGAAGCACGGAAAAAAATATCGCGAGGCGATCAAAGGGCTGGACACCACCCAACCCTATGCCGCTGATGCGGGGATTGAACTGGCCGTCAAGGGCGCTTTCGCCAAATTCGACGAGACCGTGGACGTGGCCATTTGCTTGGGCGTTGACCCCAAGTACTCGGACCAGATGGTTCGCGGCGCCGTGACCCTTCCCAATGGCCTGGGCAAGACCGTCCGCGTGGCGGTTTTCTGCAAGGGCGAGAAGGAGGCCGAGGCCAAGGAAGCGGGCGCGGACATTGTCGGCGGCGACGACCTGGTCGAAAAGGTCAAGGGCGGTTTTCTGGAGTTCGACAAGGCCGTGGCCACCCCGGACATGATGGCCAAGGTCGGCCAGATCGGCCGGGTGCTCGGTCCCCGGGGACTGATGCCCAACGCCAAGCTCGGAACCGTCACCTTCAACGTGGGCGAGGCGGTCAGGGAACTCAAAGCCGGTCGCGTCGAGTTCAGGGTGGACAAGGCCGGGGTGCTGCACGCGCCCATCGGCAAGGTCTCCTTTGGCGCTCTCAAGCTTCTGGAAAACTTCCGCGCCCTGCTGGACACGGTCATTCGGCTCAAACCGACGGCCGCCAAGGGCACGTATTTGAAGAACATCGCCGTGGCCACCACCATGGGACCGGGAATCAAGATCGATCCCCTGGCCGCGCGCAAGCTCATGGAGAGCTAATCCGCCGATCCTGGCGGTTTAAGCAGCTTCGGGAAGTTAAAGTCGAAGACAGCAGGTGGGCCACCGTTCGCCCCGGTCCTTAATGTCCTGCCGAGACTCGCTTTGACTTGCTCCCGAGAAAAGGAGAGCAGAGGTGAACAGGCAAGAGAAAGCCCAGATCATTGAACGGCTGAACGAGAAAGCCGGGAAAGCGGGCATTGCTGTCGTCACCGATTTCAAGGGGATGACCGTGGAGGAGATCACTGACCTCCGCGTGAAACTCCGGGATGTCGGCGTCGACTACCAGGTTGTGCGCAACACCCTGGCCCGCTTGGCTCTCAAGGGCACCAATCATGACGTTCTGAAGGAGCGGCTCAAAGAGAACTGCGCCATCGCCCTCGGGTACGACGAACCCGTGACCGTGGCCAAGGTCCTGTCCGATTTCGCCAAGAACAGCAAGAAGTTCGTGGTGAAGTACGGCGCCCTGGATGGCAAGTTCGTTGATGCAGCCGGTCTCCAAGCCCTGGCCAAGCTCCCGGGCAAGCAGGAACTTCTTGGGATGCTCCTGGGAACCATGAACGCCGTTCCGACCAGCTTCGTGGGTCTTTTGGCCAATGTGCCCCGTTCCTTCCTGTATGCCTTGACTGCGATCAAGGAACAGAAGGAAGCGGCCTAACCGTTTCGTCAAAGCGCGAACAATTTCCCTTGAGGAGGATGTATCATGTCCGTGACCAAAGAGCAGGTTATTGAGTTTATCGCCAATATGTCCGTTCTGGATCTGTCCGAGCTTATCAAGGAGCTGGAAGAGAAGTTCGGCGTGTCCGCCGCCGCCCCGGCCATGGCCATGATGGCCGCCCCGGCCGAGGCTGCCGCCGCGGTGGAAGAGAAGACCGAGTTCGACGTGATCCTGACCGCCTGCGGCGCTAACAAGATCAATGTCATCAAGGTGGTCC
Organism: uncultured delta proteobacterium; assembly: GCA_903835685.1. Taxonomy (GTDB): domain Bacteria; phylum Desulfobacterota; class Desulfovibrionia; order Desulfovibrionales; family Desulfovibrionaceae; genus CAILNX01. Next base: position 12,730 of record CAILNX010000031.1, on the reverse strand, counting down.
GCGCCCTCACCGGCCTGGGCCTGAAGGAAGCCAAGGACAAGGTTGACGGCGCTCCCCAGGCCATCAAGGAAGGCGTGTCCAAGGACGAGGCCGAAGCTGCCAAGAAGCAGCTCGAAGAGGCCGGCGCCTCCGTTGAGATGAAATAGCGGAACATATTCCCTTTTTGGGACAAAGAGCGCAGCCCCCTGGGGGTTGCGCTCTTTGCCCGCTTTTATTACGGCTAGGGGTGCAGCCCCGGTCCATCTGTAAAAAAGGCAGGTTCAAGCGATGAAGTCATCCAGTCGTTACCTGCTCCGCTCCATTCCACGCCCCTTGGGGAGGTCCTGGCTTTCGGCCGCCCCTCCCGGCGTGCGATCAGCGCCTTTAAGCAGTCCCGGCCGCTTCTTGGCCGAGTGAACGTTTGATACGGCCCGTCGCCCTGGCCTGGGGGTGACAGGTGCAGCCATCCGAAGAAACTTCTGGTCCTTACGGAGAGACCATGGCCCAGCTCACAAAAGTTTTTGGCAAGATCGTCAATACGTTGCCTATTCCGCACCTGCTGGAACTCCAAGTCAATTCGTACAAGCAGTTCCTGCAAGAGGGCACGGCCCCGGCCAACCGCCAGGACGTGGGCCTCGAGGGCGTGTTCCGCTCCGTGTTCCCCATTGAGGATTTCAACAAGACCGCCAGCCTGGAATATGTCAGCTACGACATCGGCGAGCCCAAGTTCGACATGGCCGAGTGCCTGTCCAAGGGCCTGACCTATGAGGCCCCCATCCGCATCAAGGTGCGCCTGGTGGTCTATGACGTGGACGAGGAGTCCGGCAGCCGGACCATCCGCGACATCAAGGAACAGGACATCTATTTCGGGACCATCCCGCTCATGTCGCCCAAGGGCACCTTCATCATCAACGGCACCGAGCGGGTCATCGTCAACCAGCTCCAGCGCTCTCCGGGCATCATTTTCGAGCACGACTCGGGCAAGTCCCACTCCAGCCGCAAGGTCCTCTATAGCTGCCGGGTCATTCCCATGCGCGGCTCCTGGCTGGATTTCGACTACGATCACAAGGACATCCTTTATGTGCGCATCGACCGCCGCCGGAAGATGCCCGCCACCATTCTGCTCAAGGCCATGGGGCTGTCCCGCACGGACATCCTGGACTATTTCTACGACAAGGAGACCTATGTCCTGGACGGGGACAAGGTCTTCCGCAAGCTGGTGAAGAGCCAGTTCCGCAAGGAGCTCGCCCACCTGGATATCGTGGCCGCTGACGGCAAGGTCCTGGTTCCGGCGGGCAAGGCCATCACCAAGGCGGCCTGGCGGCGCATGTTCGAGGGTGGCATGGACACCATCGAGATTGATCCCGACGCCATCCTCGGCCTGTTCCTGGCCCAGGACGTGGCCAATCCGGCCTCGGGCGAGGTCCTGGCCGAGGCGGCCGAGGAACTGACCACGGCCGCCCTGGAAAAGCTTCGGGAGGCCGGAATCCACGAACTGTCCGTGCTGCACACCAAGGGCGTGGACGTGTCCTCCAGCATGCGCGACACCCTCATGCTGGACAAGACCATTGACCTGGAGACGGCCCAGATCGAGATCTATCGTCGCCTGCGTCCCAGCTCCCCGCCCACCCCGGAGATCGCGGCCAGCTTCTTCGAGAATCTGTTCCGCAATCCGGACTACTACGACCTCTCCAGCGTGGGCCGGTACAAGCTGAATGTGCGCCTGACCGTGGAAATGCCCCTGGAGCAGCGCACCCTGACCAACGAAGACATCTTAAAGGCCGTGAAGCTCTTGACCCGGTTGAAAGACGGTCACGGCCAGCCCGACGATATCGACCATCTGGGCAACCGCCGCGTGCGGCCCGTGGGCGAGCTGGTGGAGAACCAGTACCGCATCGGCCTGGTGCGCATGGAGCGGGCCATCAAGGAGCGCATGAGCCTCCAGGAAGTGGCCACCCTCATGCCCCACGACCTGATCAATCCCAAGCCCGTGGCTGCGGTGCTGAAAGAGTTCTTCGGAACCTCCCAGCTCTCCCAGTTCATGGACCAGACCAACCCCCTGTCCGAAGTGACCCACAAGCGTCGCCTCTCGGCCCTGGGACCCGGCGGTCTGACCCGGGAGCGGGCCGGTTTCGAGGTGCGCGACGTGCACACCAGCCATTACGGCCGCATCTGCCCCATCGAAACCCCGGAAGGTCCGAACATCGGCCTGATCGTCTCCTTGACCACCTATGCCAAGGTGAACGACTTCGGCTTTATCGAGACCCCGTTTCGCTTGGTCAAGGACGCTCGCGCCACGGCCGAAATCCAGTACATGGACGCCTCCCGCGAGGCTGGGCAGACCATCGCCCAGTCCAACATCGAACTGGAGTCCGACGGGCTCATCAAGTCCCTGCAGACGGCCGGACGCATCTCGGGCGACGTGATCACCGTGCCGCGCGAGGACGTGACCTTGATGGACATCAGTCCCAGCCAGATCGTGTCCGTGTCTGCGGCGCTCATCCCCTTCCTGGAGCACGACGACGCCAACCGCGCCCTCATGGGCTCGAACATGCAGCGCCAGGCCGTGCCGCTTTTGCGCTCCGAGCAGCCCCTGGTGGGCACGGGCATGGAGCGGGAAGTGGCCCGGGATTCCGGGGCCTGTCTCCTGGCCGAGGCCGACGGCGTGGTCCGCTATTCCGACGCCGAGCGCATCATCGTGGCCTATGACAATGGCATATCCCCGGACACCGGCGGTGTGGTCCACTACGAACTGCTCAAATGGCACAAGTCCAACCAGAACTCCTGCTTCGGCCAGATCCCCCGGGTGAACCCGGGCAAGCGCATCTTGAAGGGCCACGTGCTGGCCGACGGCCCGAGCATCCGCGACGGCGAGCTGGCCCTGGGCAAGAACCTCCTGGTGGCCTTCATGCCCTGGTGCGGGTACAACTATGAAGACTCCATCCTCATCTCCGAGCGGGTGGTGAAGGAAGACACCTACACCTCCATCCACGTCGAGGAATTCGAGGTGGTGGCCCGGGACACCAAGCTGGGACCCGAGGAAATTACCCGGGACATTCCCAACGTCAGCGAGGAGATGCTCCGTAACCTCGACGACTGCGGCATCATCCGCATCGGGGCCAAGGTCATTCCCGACGACATCCTGGTGGGCAAGATCACCCCCAAGGGCGAGACCCAGCTCACCCCGGAAGAAAAGCTTCTGCGCGCCATTTTCGGTGACAAGGCCCGGGACGTGAAGAACACCTCCCTCAAGGTTCCGCCCGGGATCGAGGGCACGGTGGTGGATGTGCGCATCTTCAACCGCCGTTCCAGCGAGAAGGACGAGCGGACCCGCAATATCGAAGAGGCCGAACTGGCCAAGCTGGACTTCAAGGAGGGCCAGCACGTGGCCGCCCTGACCGAGTCCATCAAGGAAAAGGCCTGGGCCACGGTGGAGAGCAAGCAGTTGGCCCAGACCCTCATGGGCAAGAAGAAGGCCGAGGTGCTGGTGGAGGCCGGGCATTGCCTGACCCCGCAGATCCTGGCCGACATCCCCTTGAAGAAGCTCGCGGCCCTGTTCGCGGCCAAGGAAACCAACGAGGCGGTCAAGGACTTCCTGGCTGACTACGACCGCCAGGTGAAGTTCATCAAGGCCATCTACGACCAGAAGCGGGCCAAGGTCACCGAAGGCGACGACCTGCCCCCGGGCGTGATCAAGATGGTCAAGGTGTACGTGGCCGTGAAGCGCAAACTCTCCGTGGGCGACAAGATGGCCGGACGCCACGGCAACAAGGGCGTCGTGTCCTGCATCCTGCCGGTGGAGGACATGCCCTTCTTCACCGACGGGACTCAGGTGGACATCGTCTTAAACCCCCTGGGCGTGCCTTCGCGCATGAACATCGGGCAGATCATGGAGACCCACCTGGGCTGGGGCGCTTTTGAGCTCGGCAAGCAGTTCAACATTATGCTGGCCGACGGCGCGCCCATGAAGGAGCTGCGCCGGGACGTGAAGGGCGTGTTCACCCGTCCGGAGATGCATGAGCTCATCGACTCCATGGACGACGAGTCCTTCGTGGCCGCGGTCAAGGAGCTGAAAAACGGCATCGTGACCAAGACCCCGGTCTTTGACGGGGCCACGGAAGAAGAGATCTGGGGCCTTCTGGAGCATGCCGGGCTGTCCGACGACGGCAAGGTGGTGCTCTTTGACGGCCGCACGGGCGAGGAGTTCCACAACCGCATCACGGTCGGCATCATGTACATGCTGAAACTCCATCACCTGGTTGACGAGAAGATCCACGCCCGGTCCACGGGCCCATACTCCCTGGTCACGCAGCAGCCCCTGGGCGGCAAGGCCCAGTTCGGCGGCCAGCGCCTGGGAGAAATGGAAGTCTGGGCCCTGGAGGCCTACGGCGCGGCCCATTTGCTTCAGGAATTCCTCACGGTCAAGTCCGACGACGTGGCTGGCCGTGTGAAAATGTACGAGAAGATCGTCAAGGGAGACAACTTCCTGGAGGCCGGTCTTCCCGAGTCCTTCAACGTCCTCATCAAGGAGCTCATGTCCCTTGGCCTGGACGTGGCCCTGATATCCGACGAGAGCAAGAAGCCGCGGGCGACCCGCTAGGACGCTGCGCGTAACAGCCCCTCCGGGAGCCCCAACAGGGAGCCCGGAGGGGCGTCATGAACTTTTTTCATACGAGGTGGTTTGATGACGCTGGACGATCTGTTCACGTTGCGGGGCACGGCAGGGGCCACCCCCCAGGGCAAAGGCCTGAAGGCCATCAAGATCTCCATCGCCGCGCCGGAAAAGATCAGGGAATGGTCCTTCGGCGAGGTGAAGAAACCGGAAACCATCAATTACCGGACGTTTAAGCCGGAACGGGACGGCCTGTTCTGCGCCAAGATCTTCGGCCCGGTCAAGGACTACGAGTGCAATTGCGGCAAGTACAAGCGCATGAAGCACCGGGGCATCGTGTGCGAGAAGTGCGGGGTCGAGGTCATCGCCTCCAAGGTCCGCCGCGAGCGCATGGGGCATATCGAGCTGGCCGCGCCCGTGGCCCACATCTGGTTCTTAAAGACTCTGCCTTCCAAGATCGGCACGCTGCTGGACATCACCATGGCCGACCTGGAGAAGGTCCTCTATTTCGATTCCTACATCGTCACCGACCCGGGCGAGACCCCGCTCAAGCTCAACCAGATCATTTCCGAAGAGCAGTACATCCAGGTCATCGACCGCTACGGCGAGGAAGCCATCAAGGTGGGCATGGGCGCCGAGACCGTCCGCAAGATGCTCGAGGACGTTCATCTGGAGGAGCTGCGCACAACCCTGCGTGAGGAATCCTCCTCCACCCGGTCCCAGACCAAGAAGAAGAAGATCACCAAGCGCCTGAAGATCGTGGAGGCCTTCATCGACTCCGGCAACAAGCCCGAGTGGATGGTCATGGAGGTGGTCCCGGTCATTCCGCCCGAGTTGCGCCCCCTGGTGCCGCTGGACGGCGGACGCTTCGCCACCTCGGACTTGAACGACCTCTACCGTCGGGTCATCAACCGCAACAACCGGTTGAAACGGCTCATTGAGCTGGGCGCTCCGGACATCATCATCCGCAACGAAAAGCGCATGCTCCAGGAAGCCGTGGACGCGCTGTTCGACAACGGCCGCCGGGGCCGGGCCATCACCGGAACCAACGGCCGCCCGCTCAAGTCCTTGTCCGACATGATCAAGGGCAAGCAGGGCCGCTTCCGTCAGAACCTGCTGGGCAAGCGCGTGGACTACTCCGGCCGTTCGGTCATCGTGGTCGGTCCCAAGCTCAAACTCCACCAGTGCGGTCTACCCAAGAAGATGGCGCTTGAGCTGTTCAAGCCCTTCATCTACGCCGAACTGGAAAAGCGCGACATCGCCAATACCATCAAGAGCGCCAAGAAAATGGTGGAGCGCGAAGACTTGGTGGTCTGGGACATCCTGGAAGACGTGGTCCGCGAGTACCCCATCCTGCTCAACCGCGCGCCCACCCTGCACCGCCTGGGCATCCAGGCCTTTGAGCCCACCCTGGTGGAGGGCAAGGCCATCCAACTGCATCCCCTGGTCTGCACGGCCTACAACGCGGACTTTGACGGCGACCAGATGGCTGTGCATCTGCCCCTGTCCGTGGAGGCCCAGATCGAGTGCCGGGTGCTCATGATGTCCACCAACAACATCCTCTCCCCGGCCAACGGGGCCCCGGTCATCGTGCCCAGCCAGGACATCGTGCTCGGGCTGTACTACCTGACCGTGGAGCGCTCGTTCATGAAGGGCGAGGGCATGTGCTTTGCCGGCCCTTGGGAGGTCATCGCGGCCTATGACGCAGGCGTCTTGGACCTGCACGCCCGCATCCGGGTGCGCATCAAGCAAGCGATCATCGCCACCACCACGGGCCGCGTGCTGGTGGCTGAGATATTGCCCGACGAACTGCCCTTTGAGACCGTGAACACGGTGCTGAACAAGAAGGGCATCGCCCGCCTGGTGGCCCAGGCCTATCGCCTGGCTGGCACCAAGGCCACGGTCATCCTCTGCGACCGCTTAAAAAGCCTGGGATACGAATATGCCACCCGCGCGGGCGTGACCATCGGGGTCAAGGACCTTCGAATCCCCAGCCGCAAGGCCGGGATTCTGGAGGCCTCCACCCAGGAGGTCGCGGACATCGAGTCCCAGTACCGCGACGGCATCATCACCCGCACGGAAAAATACAACAAGGTCGTGGACGTCTGGACCAAGGCCACCAGCGACGTGTCCGTGGAGATGATGAAAGAGATCTCCGTGGACATCTTAAAAGACCCCAAGACCGGAAAGGAAGAGGCCAACACCAGCTTCAACCCCATCTTCATGATGGCCCACTCCGGATCGAGAGGCAACCAGGACCAGATGCGCCAGCTCGCGGGCATGCGCGGTCTGATGGCCAAGCCCTCGGGCGAGATCATCGAGACGCCCATCACCTCCTCCTTCCGCGAGGGCCTCTCGGTGCTCCAGTACTTCAACTCCACCCACGGCGCACGAAAGGGCCTGGCCGACACGGCGCTCAAAACCGCCAACTCGGGCTACCTGACCCGCCGCCTGGTGGACGTGGTCCAGGACGTGACCGTTCAGGAACTGGACTGCGGCACGGTGGACGGCCTTGAGCTCGGCCACTACATCAAGGGCGGCGAGATCCGCGAGAGATTGAGCGAACGCGTGCTCGGCCGCGTGACCCTGTTCCCCATCTATGACGAGGAAAACGAGGACGAGGTCGTTCCGGCTAACACCCTGGTGGACGAGCATTACGCCGACCAGATCGACCAGCGCGGCATCAACACCGTGACCATCCGTTCGGCCCTGTCCTGCAAGAGCAAGCACGGGGTCTGCTCCCGCTGCTACGGCCGCGACCTGGCCCGGGGCGAGCTGGTCAACGTGGGCGAGACCGTGGGCATCATCGCGGCCCAGTCCATCGGCGAACCCGGCACCCAGCTGACCATGCGCACCTTCCACATCGGTGGAACAGCCATGCGCGAGATCGAGGAATCCAACATCCAGGCCCAGCACAACGGCCGGGCCGCCCTGTCCCGGGCGCGCCTGGTCAAGAACAAGGACGGGGTCAACCTGGTGCTCGGCAAGTCCGGCCAGATCGTCGTGGTGGACGACCAGGGCCGCGAGCGCGAGAAGTACATCCTGCCCTCGGGCGCGCGCCTCCTGGTCGAGGACGGGGCTCCCATCAAGAAGGGCCAGATGCTGGCCGAGTGGGACCCCTTCTACGAGCCCTTCGTCACGGACGTGGAAGGCTACATCAAGTTCACGGACTTGATCGACGGCAAGACCTGCCAGGAGAAGGTGGACGACCTGACCCAGCGGGCCACGCTGACCATCATGGAGTACCGGACCACCAACTTCAAGCCGTCCATCTCCATCTGCAACTCCAAGGGCCAGCCCAAGACCCGGCCCAACACCAAGAGCCCGGCTGTGTTCTCCCTGCCGGTCGGGGCCATCCTCATGGCCAAGGACGGGGACCAGGTCCGGGCCGGTGACATCATCGCCAGAAAGCCCCTGGAAAGCTCCAAGACCAAGGACATCGTGGGCGGTCTTCCCCGCGTGGCCGAGCTGTTTGAGGTCCGCAAGCCCAAGGACCCGGCCGTGGTCTCCGAGATCGACGGCGTGGTCTCCTACGGCGCGGAAAGCAAGGGCAAGCGCAAGATCGTGGTCACCCCGGAGACCGGCGACACCAAGGAATACCTGATCCCCAAGGGCAAGCACGTCACGGCCCAGGAAGGCGACTTCGTGGAAGCCGGCGACCTGCTCACCGAAGGCTACCCGGAACTGCACGACATCTTGAAGGTCAAGGGCGAGAAGTACCTGGCCCGCTACCTGGTGGAAGAAATCCAGGACGTGTACCGGTTCCAGGGCGTGAATATCAACGACAAGCACATCGAGGTCATCGTCCGGCAAATGCTGAAGAAAGTCAGCATCCTCGATCCGGGCCAGGCCAGCTTCCTGGTGGGCGAGCAGGTGGACAAGCAGCGGTTCATGGACGAGAACGACCGCTGCCTGAGCCAGGGCCTGACCCCGGCCACGGCCGAAACCCTGGTCCTGGGCATCACCCAGGCCTCGCTGACCACGGACTCCTTCATCTCCGCCGCCTCCTTCCAGGAGACCACCAAGGTCCTCACCGAGGCCTCGCTCCAGGGCAAGGAAGACTATTTGCGCGGCTTGAAAGAGAACGTCATCGTGGGCCGCCTCATCCCGGCCGGTACCGGCTACCGCCGCTATGTGGACACGGACATCAGCGTGCCCGAGCAGCCCGAGCGGCCGGACAAGTTCCTGGAGGAACTGGAAGAGCAGCAGACCTTCGTCTCGGAAATGTAGCCGGGCGAAGCGTACCGAAAGAACCGAGAGGGGCCGCCAAGGCCCCTCTTTTTTTGAGTATTTTCAAGGTGTTTTCAACTTGCGCCGCATGGCCGGGCTGTGTAGTATGGTCTGGCGCGGGTCAGACCGTTCAGGAAACAAGAGGAGAGCGCCATGCGTCTGGAAACCAGGGAACAGGATCAGGTCCTCATCGTGGACCTGCAGGAGCCGGAACTGAACCACGCGGTCTGCAACGAGTTCCAGCGCCGGGTCATGGCTTTTGTGGACAACGGCATGACCTCTCTGCTGCTGAATCTTCAAAGCGTGCAGTTTTTGGATTCTTGCGGGATAGGAACCCTCATCACCATCCGCAACAAGCTGCTCAAAGCCAAGGGCTCCATCGCCCTGTGCAACATCTCCGAGCGGGTCCAGAAGGTCCTGGACATCGCGGCCCTGCACAAGGTCTTCGACATCTACGAGACCGAGGAGGACGCCCTGGCCGATCTGGCGGGGTAGCCGGGCGGCCAGGGCAAGCGTTTCACCATACAGGATGGGGCCATGCCCCAGGAAAGACCAAAGGCGGGCTGTTGAGCCCGCTTTGTTTTTGGAGAATGAACCTGAAAAAAGGCGGCCCCCCAGGGGAGCCGCCTTTCATTTTGGCCTTTGGTCTCATCTCTACGACAACAGCGCCCGGGCGAAGTCCTCGCCCATGAAGGGCCGCAAATCCTCCATCTTCTCGCCTAGGCCCACGAAAGTGATGGGCAGATTGTGGGCCAGGGCGATGGACACGATGATGCCGCCCTTGGCCGTGCCGTCCAGCTTGGTCAGGATGATCTCGTCCACGCCCACGCCTTCGTTAAAGAGCTTGGTCTGGGACATGGCGTTCTGGCCCGTGGTGGCGTCCAGGACCAGGATGCTCCGGTGGGGCGCGCCCGGGTGCTTCTTTCCGGCCACGCGCCGGATTTTCTCCAGTTCTTCCATGAGGTTCTTCTTGGTGTGCAGGCGTCCGGCGGTGTCCAGGAAGATCAAGTCGTAGCCCCCGGCCAGACCCTTCTCGATGGCCTCGAAGGCCACGGCCGCCGGGTCAGCGCCCTCGGTCTTGGCGAAAAAGTCCGCGCCCACGCGTCTGGCCCAGATCTCGAGCTGCTCGATGGCTGCGGCCCGGAAGGTGTCTCCCGCCGCGATGAGCACCTTCTTGCCCTGCATGCGCGCCCGATGGGCCAGCTTGGCGATGGTGGTGGTCTTGCCCACGCCGTTGACCCCGATCATCATGACCACCTCGGGCGGATTCACGGCCTGGATGCGTTTGGGCGGTTTGAAGATGCCTTCCAGCTCCAGGCGCAGGAGGTCCTTGAACCCCTCGGTGGCCGTGACTCCGGACCTGCGCACCCGGTCCCGCAGCCGGGCCAGGAGCAGGCTGGCCGCCTCGAAACCCATGTCCGAGGTGATGAGCACCTCTTCCAGTTCGTCCCAGAACTCCTCGTCGATCTTTCCGCGACTGGTCAAAAGGGTGTCCAAACGCCGGGCGATCTGCTCCCTGGTCTTGGTCAGGCCCTCGGAAAGTTTGATGAACAGGCGGTCCCGCTCGTCCTCCTCGTCCTCCAGCTCCAGGGCCAGGGCCAGGCGGTACTGGAGTTCCGAACGGAAGTCCTCCACCCGGACGTAATCCATGTCCGTGAGCCATTTTTGGAAGCGGGCGATGAACTCCGCCGCCTCGGACTCCGGGGCCTCCAGGGATTTGAAGAGAAATCCCAGGCGTTCCCAGAGCAGGGGAGAGGCCTTGTCCTGGCCCTCCAGGATGATGGCCAGCCAGGCCGAAAGCCTGGGCTCGGCCTGGCGCAGGGCCAGGGCCAGAGCGGCCTGGGCTTCGGTGACCGGGGCTTCGGGGGCCGGGGAGGGCGGGGCGGCGGTTTCGGTTAAAGTGGGCGATTCATCGGCCGGGGTCCCGGCAGCCGGAGCAGCCTGGGGGGCGTCTGCGTTTCCCCACATTTTTTTGATCTTGGAAAAAAAGCCCATGGGTCATTCTCCTTGCGCGCAACGTGCGGGGTCCTTCTAGCCCAGGCCAAGGGAAGACGCAACCGGACCTGGGATCGCGCCCGGCCCGGGGGCATTGGCGATCATTGACTTTCTCCCGGCCCCAGATAGAATCCCGGCCTTTGATCCCCCACGCAAGGAGCGGAGATGAAACGGATAAAGATCGCCAATGCCTTGAACGCCCTGGCCCCGGTGGAGGACATCCTTATCAAGGGATGGGTGCGCACCAAGCGGGACGCCAAGGGCTTCTCCTTTCTGGAGTTGAACGACGGCTCGGGCTTGAAGAACATCCAGGCCATCGTGGACCACACCCCGGAAACCCTGGCCCTGCTTGAGTCCATCGGCACCGGGGCCTCGGTGGCCGTTGAGGGCAGCCTGTCCGCCTCCCCGGGCCAGGGCCAGAAATGGGAGGTCAAGGCCCGCTCCCTGACCCTCATCGGCGCGGCCGACCAGGTCACCTATCCTTTACAGAAGAAGCGCCACTCCGACGAATTCCTGCGCACCATCGCCCATCTGCGCTCGCGCACCAACAAGTACGGGGCCATGTTTCGCATCCGCTCGGAACTGGCTTTGGCCATCCACGACTTCTTCCAGGAGCGCGGGTTCTTCCACATCCATTCGCCCATCCTCACGGGCGCGGACTGCGAAGGCGCGGGCGAGATGTTCCGGGTGACCACCCAGGACCGGGCCAAACCCGGCACGGCCATGGACGACTTCTTCGGCAAGGACGCCTTCCTGACCGTGTCCGGCCAGCTCTCGGCCGAGATGCTGGCCCTGGGCCTGGGCGATGTGTATACCTTCGGCCCTACCTTCCGGGCTGAGAACTCCAACACCCCCCGGCATGTGGCCGAATTCTGGATGGTGGAGCCGGAAATGGCCTTTGCCGACCTGACCGACGACATGGACCTGGGCGAGGCCCTGATCAAGTCCGTGACCAGCCGCATCCTGGACCGCCGGGCCGACGACGTGGAGCTCTTCGCCAAGTTCGTGGACACCACGCTCATGGTCGGCCTGGAGACCATCATCAAGGAGCCCTTCGCCCGGATCCCTTACCGCGAGGCCATCCGCATCCTCCAGGAAGCCTCCCGGTCCTTCGAGTTCCCCACGGAATTCGGCTGCGACCTCCAGACCGAGCACGAGCGCTATCTGGCCGAGGAGCATTTCAAGAAACCAGTCATCGTCTTCGACTACCCCAAGGAGGTCAAGGCCTTCTACATGCGCTTGAATGACGACAACGAGACCGTGGCGGCCATGGACGTGCTGGTTCCGCGCATCGGCGAGATCATTGGCGGCAGCCAGCGCGAGGAGCGCCTCGAGGTGCTGGAGCGCCGCATCCAGGAGCTGTCCTTGAGCCAGGAGGCCTACTGGTGGTACCTGGACACGCGGCGCTTCGGCACGGTGCCCCACGCCGGTTTCGGCCTGGGTTTCGAGCGGGTGCTCATGATGCTCACCGGAGTGACCAACATCCGGGACGTCATTCCCTTCCCGCGAGCGCCCAAAAGCCTGGATTTCTAAGCCTCAGACCTGATCGCAATATGCTGAAATAGTGCAATATAAATAAAAGATGCGGAAGAGGACAAAAAGCCATTGACTTGGTCTGGGGATTTCCATAGATACCCGCTTCCCGACGACGAAAGCCGACGGGACGGTTTCTGAAAAGTTCCTGGAATGGGAAAGGAAGTCTTGACGGGATGGGCTGACTTGAGTAGGTTCTCTGTTCCCGCAGCTTCAAAGGCTGCCGGGAAGCGTTCCCTGAAAAAAGTCGGCGCTCGGTGAAAAGAGTTCTTGACTTCAGGCCGGGGGGTCTTTAAAAGCTCCCTTCCCGCTGCGGAAACGCAAGTGGGGATGTTCTTCGAAAAAAATGAGATATGCCGCAAGGACTTGAAAAAGTTCTTG